>CAWUSK010000016.1:0-85785 GCA_963925035.1 uncultured Flavobacteriales bacterium | reverse complement strand
CTGAAGTCTTTAATTCCTGTAATATCCAATTACCTGAATGATGAATTAAAATTGAAGCTTCATCCAAAGAAAATCTATTTACAGCATTACACAAAAGGAGTCAAGTTTCTAGGCACAGTGTTAAAGCCCAATAGAATTTATATTGCTAACCGAACCAAAGGCAATTTTTACACTGCCATTCAAAAGCACAATCAAGTCATAGAAGTTAGGCGTAAGCCAAATAGAGAAGATCAAAACGCCCTTTTAAGTAGCATGAATTCCTATTTAGGAATCATGAAGCATTACAAAACGTACAACCTTCGGAAGCGAATGCTAAACAAGCACCTCAATGGTTATTGGTGGAATCACGTATACTTGAGTGGAGGTGTTGCAAAATTTGTCCTTAAAACAAAACCAGTCAAACACAGTTGGTGATTTTCGGGAGTGGGTAGTTGGTTATAACAAAGTAATATAGACTATAGTCCTTATTTCCTTTATATTAATTACAATCAAAATAATCAAAAATAGTCAAAGACTGTTACCTCATCCATTTCAGATTCCTAGAGTACATAAAAATAAATGCTACAGAAAGCACAACGTTGAAAATAACGAAAACACTTGGGACGTTTGCCGGCGAGACATAAAGGTAAAGTCCTCCAATTGCCAAAAGGTTGTAGATAATGTAAATGTGAAATCCGAGTTTTGAACCTTTCCACATTCTTATTGCACTGTATAATCCAATAATCGTCAAAAGCAATCCAAAAAGACCAGCGAAATAAAAATTGTCATTTATTTCAACTGACATGCGTTGTATCTTTTCCAATAGCTCAACAAAACCAGTCATTCCGAGGTCCTTCATTTCGTTAATCGATTGAGTCATCTCAACTTTAGCCCCTAGCATCGCATCTTTTGATTGTCGTCCAGTGATTAGGAGATTGTAAATTCCCGTCAGGAGACTCATCCCAGTTGCGATAAAAGTTAGAATGCACAAAACCGTTAAAAATTTTGGTCTTGGTTCGTTTTCGCTGTGTATGTTGTCTAATGTGTCCATGTGTTTTCTAAGGTAATTAAAAATAGTGTTTATAATTCAGTTGTAACAAACCATTTACTCTTTTGAATGAGCGGATGTAAGTAACAATCTTCTTTTACAAAGTCAACGTGTTTTCTGTATTCGTTTCTCAGTTTTTCAATTGAAGGAGAACTTTTTTCAGTTCTAAAATCCATTCCTTGCGCAGCGTTAAGCAATTCAATTCCTTGAATGGTATAACAATTATCAATAACACGGTATAACTTAGTAGCCGCGTTTGCTCCCATACTCACGTGATCTTCTTGACCGTTACTTGAATCAATGGTGTCAATACTTGCAGGAGAACACAATTGTTTGTTTTGACTAACAATTGATGCTGCGGTGTATTGTGGAATCATAAATCCAGAATTCAATCCTGGTTCAGCTACTAGAAATGCTGGCAATCCACGTGTTCCTGAAATTAATTTATATACACGACGTTCAGAAATACTTCCCATTTCTGCCATTGCGATTGCTAGGAAATCCATTACTAAAGCCAAAGGTTGACCGTGGAAATTTCCTGCAGAAACAACGTCGTCTTCAGCGTAAAAAACAGTTGGATTGTCTGTTACAGCGTTAATTTCTCGCTCTATAATTTTCGCACAATGATCGATGGTATCTTTTGAAGCACCGTGAACTTGAGGCATACATCTGAATGAGTATGGATCTTGAACATGTTCTTTGTGACGCTCAATCATTTTACTTCCTTGTAATGATTCGTAGACTGTTTTTGCCGTTTCTATTTGTCCGTGTTGATTGCGAATTTCGTTCACATTGGATTGAAAAGGATTTAACCTTCCATCATATGCTTCCAATGATAACGCGCCAATTAGGTTGAATTGGTTCCACAGCTTGATTGAATTCGCAATAGCGTAAGAAGCATAAGAACTCATGAATTGCGTTCCATTTAGCAAGGCTAAACCTTCTTTTGAGCGCAAAGCAATTGGTGCAAGATTGTATTTCGATAAAAACTGAGAGGAATGTACCTTTTCGCCGTTCATATAAACTTCACCTTCTCCTAAAAGAGGCAAAGATAAATGGGCGAGAGGTGCTAAATCTCCTGATGCACCTAAACTTCCTTGTTGGTAAACAACAGGTAAAATAGTGTTGTTGTACATGAAAATCAAACGTTCGATTGTCTCTAACTGCGCACCTGAATTTCCGTGAGATAAACCAAGTGCTTTCAATAAAAGCATGCGCTTTACAAGTGGCTGTAGCACTTCTTCTCCAGCTCCACAAGCATGGGAAATTACTAGATTTCGTTGTAATTTCTCTAAATCTTCACGAGAAATAGCAGTGTTACACAAAGAACCGAATCCTGTGTTGACACCGTAAATCAATTGGTCCGAACTTTTTACTTTCTCATCCAAGTAGGCGCGACAGTTTTGGATTTCCGTTTTTGCTGTTTCAGATAGTGTTACTTCGCAATTTGAAGAAATTATTTGCTCTAATTCTGAAAGAGTAATCCAATCACTGTTGATTTCGAAAGTTGTCATGTTATTTTTTCAATTGATTGATTAATGCAGATAAACTCACTTCAGTTTGTTCGCCTGATTCCATGTTTTTTATTTGAATTATGCCTTTGTCAATTTCATTTTGCCCGACTAATGCGATGTTTTTCACATCTCTGTCGTTGGCATAATTCATTTGTTTTTTCATTTTCGCATTCGAAGGGTAGAGTTCGCATGAGATATCATTTGCGCGAATTTCTTTGACCAGTTTCAGACAGAAATCTCCTTCTGTTTCCCCAAAGTTGATGAACAATAACTCCAATCGATTGTCGACTGTCTTCGGGAATAAATCTAATTCAGTCAATACATCATAGATACGATCTGCACCGAAAGAAATTCCAACTCCTGACATATCGTTCATTCCAAAAATTCCAGTTAAATCATCGTAACGTCCACCTCCACATATGCTTCCCATGTTTACACCGTTCGCTTTCACTTCAAATATCGCTCCTGTGTAATAGTTTAGTCCTCTGGCAAGTGTAACATCAAATTCAATTTTAGCATTCTTTAAGCCAAGTTTTTCAACCGTGTCGAATACATATTTCAATTCATTAATTCCCTTTAAGCCAATTTCACTAGCAGCTAAAAATGTTTCCATTTGTTCTATGCGACTTTTAGTATCTCCAGAAATTTCAAAAAGTGGTTTTATTTTGTCAAGTGCCTCATTGGAAAGTCCTTTTTCAGTCAATTCCTTTAATACTCCGTCAATTCCAATTTTGTCCAATTTATCAATGGCTACTGTGATTGAAATGATTTTATCTGCGGCTCCGCTAATTTCAGCAATTCCAGAAAGTATTTTTCTATTGTTGATTTTTACCGTGAAATCTGGAATTTTTAAATTACTCAAAATCTCATCAAATAATAAAACGAAATCAACTTCGTAAATAAGGGAGTCACTTCCTACAACATCCGCATCACATTGAAAAAATTCTTGGTAACGTCCGTGTTGAGGACGATCTGCTCTCCAAACAGGTTGGATTTGGTAACGTTTGAATGGAAAGGATAGTTCATTTTGATGTTGCACAACAAATCGAGCGAAAGGCACAGTTAAATCATAACGCAATGCTTTTTCCGCCAATGAATTGGAGAAACGCGCTAAATTGCCCTCTTCAAGTGCTTGTAAATCTGCTTTTTTGACTTTGTCACCTGAATTAAGGATCTTAAAAATCAGTCGATCTCCTTCTTCACCATATTTACCAAGCAGGGTGGAGGACAGCTCAAAAGAAGGCGTTTCAATTGGAGAAAATCCGTAGACTTGAAACGATTTTTTGATTGTTTCAAAAATATATGTTCTTTTCGCTACTTCAGCTGGTAAAAAATCTCTAGTACCTTTTGGGATGGAAGGTTTTTGTGCCATGTGCATTTATTTTGGACAAAGATAAAAATAATACCGATTATGATTTTATTCGTCGCATGAATGCGCCCAAAAATCTATATTGACATTACTCTTTAAAAAATATGTAAGATGCGTTTATGACTAACAAATAATGATGTCCTTTTTGTCCTTTCCTAACCAACGCAATACGTTGTCGTACCAAATTTCGTTGGACTCTTTCTGCGTAAGTATATTCGCTTCAACTGCGAAGTCAATTACACGTCCTGGATAAGAATTACGCACTCCTTCCATTTCTCCCAATGGATATGGATCATCTAATCCAGCTATTATTTGATCTGAACCAACACGGATTTTTAGAAGTTGTAACGTGTAAGCATCGTGAACGAGCGTATCGAAAAATAAATTTTTGTGTCCCAATGAACATCTTGGATCGTTGGTTCCTTCAAACAAGTCAGGTCTACCATCAAATCCTTGTAATCGTCTTCCGTAATTTGCTTGACCCAGCATACATCCGTGCGCGAAACATGTTCGAACGTCTGGGAATTTGTTAACAATGTCTTTCAACGCAAAAAGATGCAATGCGTCAGCTGTTTGAGCCATCATCCAAACCAAATGAAAACGCCAATATTCGTCCTTTAGTTTTACCATTTTTTCTCCGTCATACGGATGAATTTCAATGGCTAATCCGTAATGATTGGCAAGTTCAAATATAGGTAGCGTGCTGTCGTCGATTACAGAAACCCATTCATTGTCCTTGTTCAAGAAATGAGTAGGCAAACAAAGTAAAGTCATTTTGAGTTCTGTAACGCAGCGCTCAATTTCCTTTAATGCATCTTCTAAGTGCAAAGGTTGAACAACAAAACCACAGGTGAATTTGTCTGGACGGCGTTGTTGTACGCTAGCATTAAAATCATTCTGCCAACGAATGGCATCTGAAGCATCTTGTCTGTTCCATCCGTTGCAATAGATCTGAGATAGGTTGAGCATAACACCGTGATCGATGTTGTAATTGTCCATCCATTCTATTTTTTCCTTGAAGAAAAAACTAGGATCGGTAATTGGTCTCGCCCAATTGTCTTGTCGCATGAATTTTTTATCATCATCAATCCAAAACAACTTTTTAGCCTTCATAAATTGAGGGATTTCATTTGGTTCTGGCAGAACGTGTCCGTGTCCGTTGATTTTGATTTGCTTCATTTTGACTTTTGTTTATGCTGTCAAATGTAGAGAAAAGCAGGGAAAGAAAAAAGGGCGTTGAAACAACGCCCTTTTAATATTTCTAATTCGAAAAATCTAATTTTTAATAATTCGTTTTCTCAAAGTTGAAGTTTCTGTTTTGATTTCAAAATTGTAAACACCAATTGAATAATTGGTTACATCAATTTTGATTTCATTTGTGTTAATATCAGATAACGTCTCTACTAATCTACCAGCAGCATCGTACACATTAATTGCGCTAATAGCACTTGTGTTAGATACAATTGTTAAATCAGTATTTGTTGGATTAGGGAAGACGATAAGTGAGTTGTTCTCAATTTCATCAATACTAGCACAAGCATCTACAACGATATTCGAAGTAACAGTTCTTGAACAGTTATTTCCGTCAGTTACAGTGTACGAAATAACTTGTGTTCCAGTTCCAGCAGTTGAAGGAGTAAACGTTCCTCCAGACACACTTGTTCCGCTGTAAACACCTCCAGCTGGAGTTCCGCCAGTTAATGTTAATGGACCTGCAGTTACACATATGTTAGAAAATGCACCCAGCGAAGCTGATGGTAAAGCATTAACCGTTACAGTTGTTGGAGCAGAAGTAGCTTTACATCCATTTACGTCTGTGTATGTTACTGTGTAAGGTCCAGCAACTGAAGCAGCAATAGTAGCTGTACTTGCGTTATTTGACCATAAGTTACCAGTTGATTGCGATGAAGTTAAATTAACTGAACTTCCTTGACAAATCGTTATTGAACCACCAGCTGTAATTGTTGGAGTCGTTGGGTTTGCATTAATAACAATCGATTGACTTGATACATCTGTACCTCCATTGATTGAAAGGGTAACAGTTTTAGTTCCTGCACTTGAGTAGGTAACACTATGAGGTCCTACCCCTACTGCTGTTGCTGGAGAAGCTCCTGCACCAAAATTCCAATTCCAAGATGTTGCTAAACTTGAAGCATCTGTAAAAGTAACTTGAGTATTTACACATTTAGGTGATGATACATTGAAGTTAGCTGTTTCTACTGAGCTTAAACAAAAGTTAGCAGCATTTGAATTTCCAAAAGCTGGTGATGACATTGAAGCTAATACAGTAGAGGTTGCATTTGTTATTACCCAGTTTCCATTAACAGTACAACCTGGATCTCCAGCAGCATTCATTCCATCTCCCCAATCATCGTATAATACGAAATCATAACAGCCAGAAGCAAGACAGAAATTTTCTACAACTTGAACTTCAACACCGTAAGCACCTGCATCACCTTGGGCCGTACCTAATTGTAGACCTCCTGGTGGAATTACAACTGAAATATTTCCGCCAGATGCAACTAAAGCGGTGCTAGCGTCTTTTAATTCCCAATAAGTTTCTTCACCGTAACAGTCAGTGTCAATTGTAAGCGTAATAATTTCACCTCCAACGATTATTGTGAATGCAGATGAATTAGCATCATTAGCAGTATTTAAGTCAGCAGCACCATTTGGAAGGTTAGTTGTTACATTTAAGGTGTGAGCACCAGCAGATGGACTCATAACTCCTAAACTAACAGTTGCTGAAGCCCCAGCAGCCAAACTACCTGTCCAGTTAAATGTAGAGTTAGCAGCCCCGTCAAGATTATAAAGAATTGCTACAGAATTTAGAGTTGTTGTTCCATAATTTTGAATAACTACAGAAGGGTTAACAGTCGACCCACATATTGAACCACTTGGACTAGTAATAGAAGCTATTCCTGCATCATCACCAACGGCAACTTGACATTTTGTTGAAGCAGCTAAGCTTGCTCTCCGAGGAGACACGGTCATAACTGCGCGCATTCTAGTTTTTTGATCAGCAGTATATGTATCCATACAAGCATCATCTGTGTAATCCATGTAGTTTTCAACCATATCTGCAGGATTAGCAGTCGGCCATGGAGCACCATAACTATCAGTGCAGCTATTTGTATTTGGACAACCAAAGTTTGAAGCATCAGATTTTGGTGTATCATTACAAAAATCGTCAACATTGCATCCACCATCACCCCATACATGGCGTAATCCTAACCAGTGACCTGCTTCATGCGTTAAAGTTCTACCTTTATTGTAAGCTGACCCAGCACTGCCCTGAGGATTAGCAACTGAGCCTAACGATGTATAGATAATTACAACTCCATCGGTATTGGCAGCGCCGCCGTTAGCAGGCATGCCACCTAATCCTGAATTTGAAGGGAATTGAGCATAACCTAGCAGGCCACCAGATAAATTCGCAACCCAAACATTAAAATAATCATTCGGATTCCATATTGTAGCCGCTTTCATTGAGTTGTCGAATTGCGTATCAGAAAACGGACCTTGTCCATAACTTGTGATACGGTTAATTCCTGGCTCAGCTAAAAGATTTCCAGCTTCATCCTTCATTGCTAGACAAAATTCAATTTCAACATCTGCAGCAACAGCAAACCCACTTCCAGCAAGATTTCTGTAATCAAGATTTAATTGAGTTAATTGATTTTGGACAATTGCTGCCGAAACGTTTTCTGCACCGGCTCCATCCGTAAAAATGTGGAAAATAATTGGAATAGTAAGTACAATTAACTTTGGTGTATTCCCTATAGATTTCTGATAAGCTTCTTCAGCTTTAATTAGTGCAATTCGCTCTTGTAGCCATATTTCTTCCTGTTGAAGAGAAGGTAAAGTAGGGTCGTTTGCTCTGCGAAGTGCATCCATTTGCATCGTGTTACATCGGATTTGTCCATTCGGTGCAATTTGCGGTGAGACATCAATTTCCGAAATTGTCGCATTTTGTTGCTGAATCGTTCCTTGAGAAAATGAAATTAAGGAAAGAAACAAAGCTGGTAATAAAACCAACAGTTTAATAGTTTTCATAAATTTAGTTTAACAGTTTAGGCGTGAAAAATAATGATTTAAATTGATTTTTCAAAACTAAATGTTCGGAAGTCAAATAAATTCCCATTCGAAAATCAGAGCAATTATATATTTAAATAGGCATGTTATAAAGCAACAACAAAAAGGGCGCTGATTATTAGCGCCCCTTTTTGTTGTTAAAAATTTATTAGTTTCTAATAATTCTTTCTCTATGAATCGTTTCGCCAATTTGAAATTCAAAATTATAAACACCTTGAGCATATTCAATCATGTTGATTGTTATTGAGTTAGCATTATTTCCATTCAATTCGTTAACCAATCTACCAGTTGCATCAAATATTCTAATGTTTTCGATTGCTTTTACACTCGAAACAATATTTACCACTCCAAAAGTTGGATTAGGGAATAGTGTGATAACATTTTCAGCTAATTCATCGATTGCAGCGCAATCATCAACTAGTACATCTGAATTAGCGGAGTTAGTACATCCGTTTCCATCAGTATAAGTATAAGTCAATGTGTGATTGCCAAATCCAGCTGTTGTAGGATTAAATGAACCAGCGCTAACACCTGTTCCTGAGTAAGAACCACCGGCAGGCACACCACCGGTTAATGTTAATGGAGCATTGTAATCACAAAGCGTTCCCATAGCAGCAAAACTAACAATTGGTAATGGATTAACTACAACAGTTGTAGCTGCTGATGTTGCAGAACAACCATTTACATCCGTGTAAGTAACAGTGTACGAACCCGATGTAAGGATAGTAATCATATCTGTTGGCGCATTAGTTGACCAAACGTTACCACCAGTATAAGATGAAGTTAAATCAACTGATCCATCTTTACAGAAAGTTAATGGTCCACTCGCTGAAATTGTAGGAGTGGCAGGCGAAGGGTTGATTGTAACTTCTACGCCAGAAGTGGTTGCAGAACATCCATTTCCATTCGTATAAGTTACTGTGTAAATTCCAGCAGTGTTAACTAAAATACTTGAGGTAGTAAGTCCATTCGACCAAACATTTCCGTTTGGTTGAGATGAAGTTAACGTTACCGAACTACCAGTACATATTGCAGTCGAACCACTTGTTGTAACCATAGGGGCCGATGGGTTAGGATTAACAGTTACTGTAGTTGCTGAAGAAATACCTGAAGTACAAGTTCCTGCCACAGTATTTACGGAGTAATCACCTGAAGCAGTAGCTAAATAGTTTTGTCCAGTTGCTCCACTAATAGAAGATCCATTTAGATACCACTGATTTCCTGTTGCTGAACTTGCTGTCAACGTTACTGAACTACCGACACAGAATGTAGTTGATCCATTATTCGATACAGTCGGAGTTGCTGGTGCAGACGGATCAGTTAATCCTTGAACTAATAAGTTAGAAGGACAACCACCCGTTGTAATAGCTATGTTATATGAACCAGCAGCAAGGCCTGTAATCACATAGGGAAGAGTTACGGATCCGGAAGATCCAGCAGCTGTTCCAGTCCAGGATACAATACCTGTCGCAGAACCATTCACTTGAATAGACCCTGTTGCAGTTGCGCATGATGAAGGGTCAGTTACTGTACCTACAGTTATTACTGAAGTTGCACTCACTGTAACAGTAATTCCTGAAGATGCGGATGAAGTACATCCTCCGGAAATGATTACAACTGTGTAGTTACCAGTTGCAGAAGCTACATAAGTTTGCGCAGTTGCGCCGCCAATTGGAGTTCCATCAAGCGACCATTGGTTACCAGTTGCAGAACTTGAAGTCAAGGTTACCGAACCACCAGTACAGAACGTCGTAGCACCACCAGTAGATACTGTTGGAGTTGCTGGAGCAGAAGGATCAGTTAATCCTTGCACTAAAACATTTGAAGGACAAGTTCCATTATTTATTGAAATATTGTATGTACCTGCCGCAAGACCACTTATCGTATATGGTAACGTAACAGATCCGGAAGATCCAGATGCAGTTCCTGTCCATGATACTATTCCTGTAGTAGAACCATTCACTTGGATAGATCCAGTTGAAGTAGCACATGCAGAAGGATTTGTTATAGTACCCAAAGTAATTACAGGATTTGGATTAACTGTTACAGTCGTCGCTGCAGAAGATGCTGAAGGACAAGTACCAGTTACCATTACTGTATAGTTGCCAGCAGCAGTAGCTACATACGTTTGAGCAGTTGCACCACCGATTGGTGTACCATTCAATGACCATAAGTTACCTGTTGCAGAACTTGAAGTCAGTGTAACAGAACCACCAGTACAGAAAGTAATTGGACCACCAGCAGTAATTGTTGGAGTAGCAGGTGTTGGATTAACTGTCACTGTCGTTGCTGCAGAAGCAGCAGAAGGACAAGTACCTGTTACCATTACTGTATAGTTACCAGCAGCAGTTGCGGCATAAGTTTGGGCAGTTGCACCACCGATTGGAGTTCCATTAAGCGACCATTGGTTACCTGTTGTAGAACTTGAAGTCAACGTTACAGAACCACCAGTGCAGAACGTTGTAGTACCACCAGCTGTTATTGTTGGTGTCGCAGGTGTTGGATTAACTGTAACAGATACTGTATTTGAAGCTGATGAAGTACATCCAGCTGAAACAACTATGACAGCGTAGTTGCCAGTTGCAGAAGCTACATAAGTTTGCGCAGTTGCACCGCCAATTGGAGTTCCATTCAATGACCATTGGTTGCCAGTTGCAGAAATAGAAGTCAATGTAACAGAACCACCAGCACAGAAAGTAATTGGACCACCGGCTGTAATTGTTGGAGTTGCTGGAGCAGAAGGATCAGTTAATCCCTGCACTAAAACATTTGAAGGACAAGTTCCATTATTTATTGAAATATTATATGTACCAGCGGCAAGACCGGTTATCGTATGTGGTAAAGTAACAGAGCCTGAACTACCACTAACTGTTCCTGTCCATGAAACGATTCCGGTTGCTGACCCATTCACTTGGATAGATCCAGTTGAAGTTGCACATGCAGAAGGATTAGTAACAGTTCCTACTGTAATTACTGGAGTAGGGTTAACCGTCACAGTGGTCGTTGCTGAAGCTGCAGAAGTACATCCACCAGAGATGACAACCACCGTATAATTACCTGCAGCAGAAGCGAAATAAGTTTGAGCAGTTGCACCACCGATTGGTGTACCATTCAATGACCATTGGTTACTTGTTGCTGAACTTGAAGTTAACGTTACAGAACCACCAGTACAGAAAGTAATTGGACCACCTGCAGTAATAGTTGGAGTTGCTGGAGTTGGGTTTAC
This sequence comes from uncultured Flavobacteriales bacterium, assembly GCA_963925035.1. Classification (GTDB taxonomy): domain Bacteria; phylum Bacteroidota; class Bacteroidia; order Flavobacteriales_D; family Crocinitomicaceae; genus UBA4466. The sequence goes on along the minus strand of CAWUSK010000016.1, from coordinate 74,554 downwards.
TGTTGCAGTCGTAGCTGCAGAAGCCGCAGACGGACAACCAGCAGTTGTTACCATTACTGTATAGTTACCAGCGGCATTTGCTACATATGTTTGAGCAGTTGCACCACCGATTGGTGTACCATTCAATGACCATTGGTTACCTGTTGCTGAACTTGAAGTTAACGTTACAGAACCACCAGTACAGAAAGTAATTGGACCACCTGCAGTAATAGTTGGAGTTGCTGGAGTAGGATTAACAGTAACACTTCTTACTGCAGATGCAGCAGAAGGACAACCTGAAGTAGTAACAATAACAGTATAGTTTCCTGCAGCCGTTGCTGAATAAGTTTGCGCTGTTGCTCCACCTATTAGAGTACCATTTAAATACCATTGGTTTCCAGTTGCTGAACTAGAAGTCAATGTAACAGATCCACCAGCACAGAAAGTTGTAGCACCACCCGCAGTAATTGTTGGAGTTGCAGGAGTAGGGTTAACAGTAACACTTCTTACTGCAGATGCAGCAGAAGGACAACCTGAAGTAGTAACAATAACAGTATAGTTTCCTGCAGCCGTTGCTGAATAAGTTTGCGCTGTTGCCCCACCTATTAGAGTGCCATTTAAATACCATTGGTTACCAGTTGAAGAACTAGACGTCAATGTAACAGATCCACCAGCACAGAAAGTTATTGCACCACCAGCAGTAATTGTTGGTGTCGCTGGAGTAAGATTAACAGTTACTGAAGTTGCAGCCGAAGCAGCCGAAGGACAGCCACTTGTTGTAACTATCACTGTATAATTACCTGCAGCAGAAGCTACATATGTTTGAGCCGTTGCGCCACCGATTGGCGAACCATTCAATGACCATTGGTTACCCGTTGCAGAACTAGAAGTCAATGTCACAGAACCACCCGTGCAGAAAGTAGTTGGACCACCCGCTGAAATTGTTGGTGTCGCTGGAGTAGGATTAACAGTTACTGAAGTTGCAGCCGAAGCAGCCGAAGGACAACCAACAGTCGAGATAACCGTATAGTTTCCAGATGCTGTAACCGAGTATGTTTGTCCTGTAGCTCCTGCTATTAATGTTCCACCATTGTACCATTGATTTCCAGTTGTTGCACTTGAAGTAAGTGTAACTGATCCACCAGTACAAAAAGTTGTTGGACCACCTGCAGAAATTGTAGGTGTTGCTGGAGGGCTGCAGGCAGCGCCACATATTTCAAGAGACCAACTGTTAAGAGATCCTCCATCTGCATCAAAAGCATCAGAGATGGTTAAGGTCCAAACTCCAGCTGCATTTTCACCATTAAATGCTGATAATGGATTTACAGGCTGGTGAGTACCACCCCCCGTTGGAGGACAAGGTATTGCTCCAGCAGCAGCGGCATCGTCAAAGTTCAAATTAAAATCATCTAAAGTTGTACATATGCCACTCCAAAGAGTTACAGTAGTTGCGCTAGGACTCGATAATGTAACCGTTAAATCACTTACATATGTATGAACACCTGTAATGTTTTTAACATTGATATCGGCAATTGTAATAGAAGAGGGAATCGTAATTGTTGATGTAACGGTAGGTGTGCCAGTTGCAGTAATAGCAACAGGTACATTAGGCGATACTGTTGTAGAGCAAGTACCTGTTGTAAAACTAAAAGTTGAAGACCAAGCTGATGTGCCACATCCTGTCGTTGCTCTCACTCTCCAGTAATAAGTAGTTGAGTTGCTTAAAAGCGACGAATTGTAAGTTGTTGTAGCTAAACCTGTTGCTTGGTCAACTATCGCAGTAAATCCAACATTCGTTGATATTTGTATCTGATAAGTTGCTCCAGCTGAAGTTGACCAGCTAAAACTAGTTGGAATTGATACTCCTGTTGCTCCATTTGCTGGTGCGGTAAGTGTAACTGCTGATGGGGCTCCACTTGATACAATTAAAGTAACATTGTTCGTTTTTGTTCCAGAAGCACTATTAGCTGTGATGACTAGGTTGTAACTACCAGGAGTTACACCTGCGGTATTCGAAATAGTTAAAGTGCTTGAGTTGCCTGGAACTACTGGATTTACAGAGAAATTTGAATTTGCACCAGCTGGAACTCCAGATACGGAAAGGTTAATGTTACTTGAGTACCCACCAATTGAACCTGTATTTACGGTATAAACTGCATTGATTCCTTGACAAATGCTAATTGAAGCGGGTGCAGTATTAATAGTGTAGTCACTTGTTGCTGCAGTAATTGTGAAATTATTATTGGAGATGTCAAAGAAGTTCCCATTTGAACAAACTACCATAATTCTGCAAGTTGTAGAAGGGGTGTTCGGAACATTGATCGTTTGAGTTCCGTCATTAGGTGTATTCGAAGCAAGTACTGTTGGGTATGTTAAGCCTCCATCCGTTGATAAGAGGATGTCAACATTTGCGCAACTAATTGGAGCAGCTGTGGTTCCTGCCACGGTCCATGTTACTGTCTGCGATGAAGCTCCAGCCCATGTGATACCGGTGTTATTTGGGTAGGTAACATTGAAAGGTCCTGCAGATGCGACAGTCGTTACAGTGATATTTGCCTGGCTGTTGCAGCCGCCTCCTGAAGCATTATCTCGAACTGACACTCGAAAGTTCATTGTTCTAGCCACAGAAGGTAAGACCTCCCATGTGTAAGGGCCGTTAGTGCTTAAAGAGTTTAGGTTCGGGAAATATCGAGTTGGGTTTGTTGTTGGATCATAAGACCTGAAATTCGGACCACCTGTTGAAGTCGCAACTGGTGGTTGAGTAGATGTTTGATTATTCATCTGTTCCCAAGTGTATGTGAGAACGTTCCCTGGGTCCGGATCGGATCCGATTGCGGTTAAAAAAAATGGAGTTGAAATAGGAACGCTAACTGAGGCAGAGCTTGTTGTTACTGAAGGTGAACTGTTAGATAATGGTGTTTTAACAGGGCAGGTATGTCCTCCTCCAGTGATGAATGCTCCAATCTCTTGCAGGGTTATTGAGTGAAAATAATCATCACTATTATTTTGAACATTTGGTGCGCAAATTCCAGCATATCCCATAATTGTGGAAGCACTTCCAGGTTCCATTGCTGTTGCATTATTTCTATTACAGTTATTATTTTGAGTATGATTACCGCCAAATTGATGCCCCATTTCATGAGCAACATAATCGATATCAAACGGGTCTCCTACCGGCGCAGGGCTTCCAGTAACTCCGCGTGCTTTGTTACCTGTTGAACATGGGCTTTGAAGTTGAGCGATACCACCTCCTCCGGTACTAAATACGTGTCCAATATCATAATTTGCACTACCAATTACAGCGTCACAGGTTGTTTGATTCTGACCAAGCATCGTTGCTCCATTGTTGTTCGTATATGGGTCAGAACCCGCGTTTGTATATATTATTAGATTGTTATTTCCAATTATATTCATTCGGATTGCCATTTCACGCTGATACACTTGGTTGACCCTGTTCATTGAAGTTACTTGTGCCGCTTGAGCTAAAGCTACAGTGCCTCCATGAAAAGTTGTATATTCACCAGTGGCAGCAAGGGCTAATCTATACGTTCGTAATTCACAAGATCCGGATTTCACAGTATAAGACGGAGTGCTTGGAAGCTCATCAATCAAACCACACTCCATTACTTTATCGGTAGTGAAGTCTTTTCTTTTGTATACTATATAATATTCTGTATTCCCTTTAATTATTGGGTCAATAAATACTGTTCCTTTTCCAGGAATATAAATCATAGCATGAAAACCATGCGGTGTAATGTCCCAATTGGCAATTTCACCATTTGCTGATCCAATTCCATCGAAAGCCTTTATTTCGGGGAAATTAGCAGCTAGCTCGCGTGCCATGGTGTTGTTTTCTTTTGAAAGAAATTCATGCATTGAACCATCTGCTAGCGGGATTTGGATAGCAGCAACAAATCCAGAAGTATTGTCATCAATATAACCAACTCCGTTCATTTGATTTTTTAAAGAATTGATGTCAATTTGATATATCTTGAAATCAATAGCTTTAATTTGAGGCGTACCAAAAGCCATAATATCACTGAGTGATTTCTCAACTGGATTTAAGTATATTTTTTTAACATTTTGAGCTTTTACGGAGAAAGAAAAGCACAGGATCAGAAAAATCCATTTAAGATTCAATAGTTTGTTATTCATAATTTAGTTTTAGCAAGACCAATTTACTGAAAAAAATAAAACTACTATTAAATAATGTGTATTAACTCTTAACAAGTAATCAACAAATAATCAACAAATAATCAATAAAACATACTGAATATTCATTCCGCCGTCATCAATGTTCGATAGTTAAGAAAACAAAGAATCTACAAATTCAATTTTATTGAATGCTTGAAGGTCATTGATTCCTTCTCCAACCCCAATGTATTTAACGGGAATTTTCATTTGATCTGAAATACCTATTACAACACCTCCTTTGGCAGTGCCATCAAGTTTTGTGATTGCTAAAGCTGTGATTTGCGTTGCAAGTGAAAATTGTTTCGCTTGTTCGTAGGCGTTTTGACCTGTTGAGCCGTCTAGGACAAGTAATACTTCATGAGGAGCATTTGGAATAACTTTGTCCATTACGCGTTTCACTTTAGTTAACTCGTTCATTAAGTTGACTTTGTTGTGAAGTCTTCCTGCTGTATCGATAATTACAACATCCGCATTTTGTGCTTTTGCAGATTGTAACGCATCGAAAGCTACAGAAGCTGGGTCAGCTCCCATTCCTTGTTGAACAATTGGAACGCCAACACGATCTGCCCAAATAATAAGTTGGTCAACTGCGGCCGCTCTAAATGTGTCAGATGCGCCAAGTACAACACTTTTTCCGGCAGATTTAAACTGATGCGCCAGTTTACCAATCGTAGTTGTTTTTCCAACTCCGTTCACACCAACTACCATTATTACATGCGGCCCTTCAGCGTGTTTTGGGATGGAGAAATCAACATTGTCAATCGCATTGTTTTCTTCCAGTAATGCGCTGATTTCTTCTTTTAAAACCTTGTTTAATTCATCTACTCCTAAGACTTTGTCCCGAGCTACTCTAGCTTCAATCTTTTCAATTATTTTTAATGTGGTATCAACGCCAACATCAGAAGTAATAAGTATTTCCTCTAAGTTGTCCAGTACATCAGCATCTACTTTTGATTTCCCAACAACAGAACGCGCGATTTTAGTAATAAAACTTTGTTTCGTTTGTTCAAGTCCTTTATCAAGAGATTCCTTTTTGTTTTTCGAGAAGAGATTGAATAATGCCATAATCTGTTTAAAAAGAAAAGCTCCTACCATAGGCAGAAGCTTCAATAAATATATCAATCAAAAGTGATTAGTTTTTCTTGAACCAATCTTGCACTTTATCATTGTGAACTATTTCTTCTTTGAAAGCATATGCCCCAGTCTTTTCAGACTTGATCATTTTAATTACTTTCGTATGTTCTTTTCCTCCACCTTTTTGTAAGGTTGCTACTACTTTCTTTGCCATCTTTAAAAGTTATTTAATTTCTTTATGAATCGTGTAACGCTTCAAAATTGGGTTGAACTTTTTAATCTCCAAACGATCTGGAGTATTCTTTCTATTTTTCGTCGAAATATATCGAGAAGTTCCTGCCATTCCAGAATCTTTGTGCTCAGTGCACTCTAAAATAACTTGGACTCTATTTCCTTTTTTTGCCATTTTAATTACTTTTTTAAACTACATTCCTTAATTGGGAAGAGGTAGAATATTATTTTATAAACCCTTTTTCGCGTGCTTCTTTGATGCATACGAAAATCCCTTTCTTATTAATTGTTCTCAACGCTGCACATGAAATTTTCAACGTGATAAACTCATTCTCCTCAGGAATAAAGAATTTTTTCGTAATTAAATTTGGGTAAAATTTACGCTTCGTTTTACGTTGCGAGTGAGAAACATTGTTCCCAACCATTACTGACTTTCCTGTGATTTGACAAACTCTTGACATCTCTAATATTATTTTTAATCCGACTTATAAAAGCGGGTGCAAAGAAACTATTTATTTCCTAAACCAACAAGGAAATTTTAACTTTTTTATTTATTTATTTTTAACAACATCTGACGGAGCATATTCAATCCCGTTAATCCCGTGATTCTGATGTTTCTAACTCTATCGTCCCCAAAGTTAAACTTTTTTGCGTGAATAGTATCAGGGCCAGCAACACAAATCCAAATAGTTCCTACTGGTTTTCCTTCACTTCCTCCTGAAGGCCCTGATATACCTGATGTTGCGATGCAATAGTCAACATTTAATAATTTCCGACCGTTCATTGCCATTTCAGTGACAACTTGTTCGCTTACCGCACCATTTTTTTTAATTGATTCTGCATTTACTCCAACAAGGTTGATTTTTAAATCGTTTGAATAGCTAATTATACTTCCATTAAAATATTCTGATGAACCGGCTATTTGAGCTATTTCTTTCGCTATTTGACCTCCTGTGCAACTTTCAACTGTTCCAAGAGTTGCTTTTTGTTCCAAAAGTATCCCCCCAATTACTTTATTTAAAGTGATTTCTCCTTCACCAAAAACGTGTTGGGGAAGCAATTCCTGGATTTCAATAATTACGCTGTTTATGAGTGCTATTTGTTCGTTAAGTGGAGTAGAAGTGAATCGCAATCTCACAAGTCCAGGAGAAGGTAGGTAGGCTAATTTAATCCCATGTTCTTCCAGACGAATTTCAATGTCATAAATTGCTTCTGCCAAATAAGATTCTCCAATTCCTTGAAAATGTATAGTTCGATGGAATAAGTTGGAAACTTTGTATTTAGCAACAAGGAAATCAAAACCACTTGTCGTTAAGATGTGTTTCATTTCATAGGGAACACCAGGTAGACTAATTACTGTTTTTCCGTCGATTTCAAACAACATTCCAGAGGCCGTTCCGACGTTATTTTTCAAAACTTTTGCTGATTTAGGAAGTGCTGCCTGTTGAATATTAACATCCAACATTTCTCTGCCCCGTCTCTCGAAAAAACTTCTAACATGACTCAAAACATCTTCATTGATCACCAATTCTGTTTTGAAATATTCCGCCAATGTATATTTTGTAATGTCGTCTTTTGTTGGTCCTAAACCACCTGTTAGGATTACGACATCTGCTCTTTTTAAAGCGCTAACTAAAGCATTCGTTATTGCCTCTTTTTTGTCTTCAATCACTGCGCAATGAGATACTTTTGCTCCCCGAAGTGCCAGTTCAGAGCCTATCCAAGACGCATTGGTGTTAATTGTTTGACCGATCAATAATTCATCGCCGATGGATATGATTTCTACATTCATTTTCTTTTGTATTTTGCAATTGACTCGATATGTCCTGTGTGAGGAAATTGATCAACTAATGAAATCTTCTCCAAAGTATATCCAGCTTGGATTAAACTACCTGTGTCTCGTGCCTGAGTAGATGGGTTACAAGAGATGTAAACGATATTATCGGCTTCTAATTCAATTACCTTTAAAAGTGTTTTTGGAGCAATTCCTGCGCGTGGTGGATCAAGAATTATTGTTTTTATCTTTCCCGAAAAATTAGGGTATTCTTTAAGGAATTTCCCGACGTCAGCAGCGTAAAAATCGATTCCTTCAATGTTGTTTCGTTTAGCATTTCGCTTAGCGTCTTCAATGGCTTCTGCCACGATATCAACACCTATTATTTTAACGTCATTATTTTTTGAAGCTAAAATCTGTCCAATTGTTCCTGTTCCACAGAATAAATCCATTACAACATCATCTTTGCTCAAGTTTTCCTCGAAGACATAGTCCAATGCCTTGGTGTATAAAAGTTCTGCACACTTAGGATTTGTTTGAAAAAAACTTTCCATTGAAATCTCAAAGTTTAAACCAAGTAGTTTTTCAACAACTACATCTTTTCCGTAAAGTAACTTGCATTGCCCGTTTTCAATTTTGGATCGATCGGCAACATTGTCATTCACTGTATGTTGAATTCCAGCTAATCGGTCTCCTAATTTTTCTTTTAGAAAATTAACGACTATAGATGAATCAAAGTCATCAAGACCAACGGATGAAGTAACAAAGTTTAATAATATTTTATTTTGATCAAATGATTTTCGAACGACAATGTGTCTGAAAAATCCAGTTTTTTTAGGTGGATGCCATGCAGGTAGTCCTGTTTCTTTAAGAAGTAATCTAAGTTCATTTAGAATAGTTTCCCATTGCTCATCGAATAGTCCACTGGGCTTTTCTAATGTTTCAACTTTCCACCAAGTACCTCTTCTCTTGAAGCCTAGCGCAAAAGCTTCATCTTTTTCTTCGCCAGTATGAATGTCGTGCTCAATAGACGAAAAACTGTATTCCATTTTGTTGCGGTAGAAATAGTGACTTGGTGATGAAATAAACTCATCAAAATAGTCTAATGGATTAGCAATTCCACCTATGCGACGAAAGACTTCTAATGTTGAATCTTTCTTCTGTTTTTCTTGAATATCGACTGGAACGAAAATGTAAGGTCCACCAGAGATCTCTTGAAAGTCAATTGGTTTCTCAACGCAAGAACGCTCGCTAATTTCTATCAATTTTGCCTCAGCATAGCGCTTGCGTTTTTTTGCAATTCGCGCCTCAACTGTTTGTCCTGGAAACGTGTTTTCTACAAAAATGACATATTCACCATTTTCAGTCTCTACTTTTGCAATTCCTTTACCACCAAATGCGTAATCAGTGATAGAAACTGTGATTACATCACCTCTTTTCATTCTAAAATTTAGCTTTCTCTCTTAACAATTCCGCGCTCTGCGCTACTTTCAATAAAGTCAAGGATTTCTTGTTTGAGAGGTGAGTCAGGTAAATTATTTTTCACGTCTTCAACCCCTTTGGTTACACTTTTATTATTTACAAAAAGTACACGGTAAATATCTTCAATTTCTTTTATTTGTTCATCTGTATAACCACGTCGACGTAAACCAATTGAGTTTACACCTAAAAACGTTAGAGGCTCTCTAGCTACACGAACGAAAGGCGGAACGTTTTTACGAATAAGCGAAGCTCCAGCGACAAATGCGTGCTTTCCAACTCGTGCAAATTGTTGCGTTCCAACTTTACCCTCTAAAATAGCATAATCGTCAATGATAGTATGTCCTGACAGTCCAACATAACTTGCAAGAATTACATTGTCACCAATTTGGCAGTCATGCGCAATATGCACATAGGTCATTATCAAACAATTTTTTCCAATACTTGTTTTCCATTTGTCAGAAGTCCCTTTGTGGATCGTTACGCACTCACGAATAACGGTGTTGTCACCAATCTCCACTGTGGTATCTTCTCCTTCAAATTTTAAGTCCTGTGGAATGGCACAAATAACAGCACCAGGAAAAATCTCAACGCCTTTTCCAATTCTAGCTCCTGGGTATATAGTAACATTCGGATGAATAATAGTGTCATCTCCAATTATTACATTCTCAAAAATAGTTGTAAAACTGTCAATTCTAACATTTTTACCGATTTGAGCCTCACTCGAAATATTTGCTAATTTACTTATCATTAAACTTTATCCTTTATAATTTGAGCAAGCATATCTGCTTCAACAACAACTTTTCCGTTTACATATCCAACACCTCCCATATCAACTAAACCACGTCTAATAGGTGAAAGTAATTTTAATTCAAAGGCAATAACATCTCCAGGAAGTACTTTTTGCTTGAATTTCACATTGTTAATTTTCATGAAGTAAGTAGAATAGAGCTGCGGATCTTCTAATTTACTTAATGCAAAAATCCCACCGACTTGTGCCATCGCTTCAATTTGAAGAACTCCAGGAAAAACTGGATTTCCAGGGAAATGCCCTTGGAATATTGGTTCATTCATCGTAATATTTTTAACACCTACAATTGAATCTTCTTTTATCTCCATGATTTTATCCACCATCAAGAAAGGGAAGCGGTGAGGTAACATTTTTTCAATATCATTGATGTCGTATAATGGATCTTTTGTCAAGTCAAATTTGCGAGTAGCTTTGGCTTGACTCTTCATGTATTCTTTCAATACTTTTGCAAAACGAACATTTCCGGAATGTCCGGGTCGTGCAGCTAGAATATGAGCTCTAATTGGACGACCAACTAAGGCTAAATCTCCAACAATGTCTAATAACTTATGTCTTGCTGGTTCGTTTTCGTATTGCAGTTTTGTACTGTTTAGTACTCCAATTCCATCAATAGATATTTTTAAATCTTCTTTTCCGAGTAGTTTAGCTAATCGATCTAATTCTTCCTTGCTAACGTCATTTCTTTCAACCAATACAATTGCATTGTCAAGATTACCACCTTTAATTAGGTTGTTTTTGGCTAAAAACTCCAATTCTCTTAAGAAAACGAAAGTACGGCATTTTGAAATGTGCTCCTTGAATTCTCCAATATTGTACATGGTAGCATGCTGCGTACCTAGCACTGGTGATTTATAATCCACCATTACAGTGATACGGTAGTTAGTATCTGGAACGGCTAAAAATTCAATTCCTTTATCAACGTCTTCCCAAACAATGTTTTCATCCAATTCAAGATAAATACGTTCAGCATCTTGTTCCTCGTATCCAACTTCTTCAATGGCATTTACAAAAAGCAACGAACTTCCATCCATAATTGGAATTTCAGGTCCATCTAATTTGATTAAGGCATTGTCAACTTGACATCCATAAAGCGCAGCTAATAAATGTTCGGTTGTATAAACACGGGCTCCATTTTGCTCTAAAGTTGTTCCTCGATCTGTCGCGACAACTAAGTCACAATCCGCATTAATCGTTGGTTCACCATCCAAATCTATACGTTGAAATTTGTATCCGTGATTTGCTGCTGCCGGAACTATTTCAAGGTTTACTTTTTCTCCTGTATGAAGACCAATACCTGAAAGTTTTATTGGTTTTTTTAGCGTTCTTTGCTTCTCCGCCATGCTTATTTATCTTTTGTTAATTCTTTAATTCGATCTTCTAATTCTTGCAATCTACTCAAAATTCGAGGTAATCGTCTAAACCCTAGGTAAGATTTTTTGTATTCTTCGCTATCAAATGCTGGAGACCCCATTAATTTAGTTCCGTCTTTAATGTCACCTGCAACTCCTGACTGTGCAGCGATCATAACACGATTTCCAACTTTCATGTGACCAGCTAATCCAACTTGTCCGCCTACCATAACATTATTCCCAACTTTAGTCGAACCTGCAATACCAACTTGCGCGGCCATTGCAGTGTTGTTGCCAATCTCGACATTATGACCGATTTGTACAAGGTTGTCAATTTTCGCACCTTTACGAATAATGGTACTTCCCATTGTAGCTCTGTCAATTGTTGAATTGGCTCCAATGTCTACATTATCTTCTAAAATAACATTTCCAATTTGAGGGATTTTTTGAAACTCTCCATTTTTGTCAGGTGCAAATCCAAATCCATCAGCACCAATTACAGCGCCAGAGTGAATAATACAATTTTTGCCAATCACACAGTCACGGTAAATAGTTACACCAGAATAGATTATCGTCCCTTCTCCAATTTGAACATTTTTCCCAATGGTTACATTCGGATAAATTGAAACCTTATTTCCAATGTTAGATTCTTTTCCAATGTATGAAAAAGCACCTAAGTAAATATTTTCACCAATGACAGCAGTTGAATCTATGAAAGAAGGTTGTTCTATTCGTGGTTCTTCTTTTGTCATTGAGTCGTATAGTTCCAAGAGCTTAGCGAAACATGAATATGCGTCTTCAACTTTTATTAAAGTAAGTGTTGATGGAAGTTCTTTTGAAGGGGTGAATGTATTATTTACAATACAAATCGTTGACTGCGTAGTGTAAATAAACTCTTCGTATTTTGAATTGGCTAGAAACGATAAAGCTCCAGTGAAACCTTCTTCAATTTTGGCAAGAGCGTTAACTTCAGCTGAAGGATTTCCTTCTACTTTTCCTTCTAACATTCCAGCTATTTGTTCAGCAATAAAATTCATGTATCAAAAATATAAAAACAATATTATCTCTAGTCAATATGCACATACTTTTATTAACATATCAGAGTTATAAAAGTTCATTTACAATTTTCCGTTTTTCTAGAAACGAACGATGTCACATTTAATTTGTTTTTGTACCAAATAATTTTTGCTCCAATTGTGTCACCTTTACTTTGAAAAGTAAGATAGTGTTCAGGTTTAGGGCGTTGCTTTAAATTTGATTTTTGAAAATCGAAACGCCCGGTTTTTTTTATGCGTTGAAGTATTTTTTTTGGTTCAATTAATCCCAAGGCTTCCTGCTGACAAGTGACAAGTCTTGTTGAGTCAGGATAAACTAAATAATCGTCGTTTGGATAATGTAAGATAGTACCAAAGCCGTTTTTAGTTCCTTTAATTCTTTTGTTTTTTTCTCTAATTTGCACTTCTGAAATGAAGCTTTCGTAAGGTAAAGTAAAAGCATATTTCACGTCATCTTGAAGAATGATGTACATTTTGGATTCATTGTCCTTGTCGCTTTCGTCGAATTCAACATCTCCTTCGTTAAGGGCGCTTATTATATCATCAATGGAAAGTCCTTTTTCTTTTAGTACCAGATTCGTGCTATCAGAAACAACAATTAATCGGTCTAGAATTGCATTTTTCACTCGATTCGATGGAAGCCAGGAGCAACCTCTATTTTGAAAAAAGAAGAAAATGAAAACCAATCCGATTCCAAATCCGATTCCGTAATATTTTAGTCTACGCACAAATGATGACATTTCTTTAATTTTTCAGCAAAGTTAGTACTTTATAGTCACAAAAAAAGCCTTTCGTTTATTTGAAAGGCTTTAAGATATCGTTGATGTAAAAATCAATTATAAGATTGCATCTAATTTTGCAGTTAATTGTGCTTTTGGCACTGCGCCAACTGATTTGTCAGCAATTTCTCCGTTTTTCACGAATAATATCGTAGGAATATTTCTAACTCCAAACTTTGCAGAAACACCTGGGTTTTCGTCAACGTTTACTTTTCCAATGATAGCTTTACCATCGTACTCTGCAGCCATTTCTTCAATTACCGGTCCAATCATGCGACAAGGTCCACACCATTCTGCCCAAAAATCCACGACAACTGGTTTGTCTGAATTCATTACAAGTTCTTCAAAATTCGCATCTGTTATCTCTACTGCCATAACTTTTATTTTTATTTGTTTTAATTGCCACTACAGGCATAAATTTAATTCTAAAATGTGAATGACAACTATTTTGCCACTTTTAATTTAACGTCAATTTGTCATGTTATCCATGAAAAACGATCATTTTCTTACTTATTTTCTGATTCTCTGTCTTTAAACAGTAAAAATAAGTACCATTTTGTAAATTCTCTGAGTTGTAACGGATAATATTGCCACCAACTTTGCATTCCTGATTCGAAACTTCAAAAAGGTCGTTCATGGAACTGTCTTGTATCCATATGGCAACATTTTTAACTTGTTCTGAAGTGTAATAAAATGGAATTTCTCCTGTTACTGGAGATTCTTCTACGTTGAATAAAACGCAATAGTCTTCTTTTTTTATATCGTTACGTCCTAAATGTGACAACAGTTTTTTGTAGCCAATTATGAGAACCAATACAATGATTGAAACCCAAAGCATTCCAAAAAGTACATCTTGCCAATTAAATCCTACTAAAATCATATTATAAAGTCATTACACCTTCTATTAAGGCAGCTTGTTCATACTTAGCTATGATAGAATCAACATCCATCATCATTTCTTTTGCACTAATACTAATGTATTTACCCGTTTTGGAAGGTTGATAATGTAAATCTGTTCCTTCGTCAAAAAGGGCTATAATTCGAGCCACTGTTTCAGAATTGTTAGGTCCAATAAGTTTAAACAAAAACACATTTGGCCATTCTTCAAATTCCAGTTGAGTTCTTAAACTATTAAATATATCAGACATTCGTTTCTAATTTCAGCCACAAAGATAATCGATTTGCCTCTTGAATAAGAATATTATCACTTGGCAATTGTGAAAGTTCCTTAAATTTTGAAATACCTTGCGCCTTTGCGTTTTTAATTGCTTGAATTATTTCCATCGCGTCAGGTTCTTTTGAAACGATTGGTTGGATGTCAAACTCTAATGCCGGTAATTCGATTTTTAGAGCAAACGCTTTTTGATTTTTAAATAGTAAATCAATTGCGTTAAGTAGCTCCGTTATGTTGTTAGCATTAAACATTTCAAGTTTGATGCGTGTTAATGTTTTTTGGAAAAATTGATACGCTTCTTCGATTGTATCAAGCTCAATTAATTCAATTTCTTTGACAGTTGTTATATTTTTTGTTCCACCAAAAAAAAGATAAGCTTCTTCAATTTTCTTTAGTCGTACGATTCGAGAATTGAATACTTTCGAAATGGGCATTCGATTGAAAAGAAACTGCTTTTGTTGGAAAAGAAGCTCATCGTACAAATCGTTCATGTCGATATCCTCATTCAGAGGAAAATAGAGAAGAGCATCTTCTTTTGTCATTTATTCATCAACTTTTTTGTTTTTACGCATTCGGATATTCAAGAATTCAACAAGCAGTGAATATACCATTGCAAAATAGATGTATCCTTTTGGTATGTGCTGTCCGAATGCTTCCGCAACAAGAATAACTCCAATTGTTACTAGGAATCCTAAGGCAATCATCTTTATCGTTGGACGGTTATTGATGAAGTCTGAAATTTGACGTGCAAACACCAACATTATTATCATCGAAACGATAACGGCCAAATAAATAATAACCATTGGATTATGACCAGTTTCTTTTGTTATCCCATTTGTCATTCCTATTGCTGTAATGATAGAGTCAAAACTAAATACGATGTCAATTAATACAATTTGAGTAATTACACTTGAGAGTTTAGTCGGTTTTTTTGCTATCTCATTATGATGCCCAGTCACGCTGTCGTGCATTTCTGTCGTGCTTTTGTAGATCAGAAAAAGTCCTCCAATTAATAAAACAAGACTTTGACCAGAAAATGGAATTTCTTTGATGTAAAACAACGGCTCAACCATTTGCATGATCCAAGCAACAACCGTAAGTAAAATAAGGCGAATAATTAAGGCTAAAGTAAGTCCAATATTGCGTGCTTTACGTTGTTCAGGTTTATCTAATTTATCGGTTACAATGGAAATAAAAATGATGTTATCAATTCCTAAAACGATTTCTAGGAGAGATAAAATGATAAGGTAAAATATACCATCCCACGTAAGTAAAATTGAAAAGTCCATTGTGTTTAATTTTGAGCAAAATTAATGAAGAATTCAAGATTATCGGATGGTATTAAAAAAATCTTTTAAAACGATAGGGTTTAATTCTGAAGGTGTTGTAATCTCAATTAGCTTAGGCATTCTATCCTCCGATTGCTCGTAAAAATGTTCCATGTTGTTTTCGACTTCTTGAATCGATTGAGCATGAGAATAATGCACTCCGAATGCCTTGCAGATATGTTCTGCTTTGAAAGGATGTTTTGCCTCGAAAAAGGTTTCAGATTGTTTGGTAGAATCGGGTCCTGGAATTATTTTAAAAATTCCACCGCCACCATTATTAATTAAGATGATGCGTAAGTTAGCAGGAAGGTGATTGCTCCAAAGTGCATTACTGTCATAGAAAAACGAAACATCACCTGTAATTAATACATTGCACTTAGATGGAGACATCAATGCAGCTCCACAAGCAGTACTTGTACAACCATCAATTCCACTAGTTCCTCGGTTAGAGAAATAATGAATTGATTTAATTGGATCGAACAATTGGCAATAACGAACAACAGAACTATTCGCCATGTGCAGGAAACTGTCTTCTGGAATGTAATCTAAAATTGTTTCAAAAACACTTAGGTCAGAATATGGAATAGTTTGGAAAAATGAGCCAATTTTTTCTTGACACATAAAATCCAATTGTTTCCAGCGTGCTCCATACATTGAGTTTTGAACTTCGGATTTAACTGCCAAAAGTTGAAGTGTAAAATGAGCAGGGCTGACTTCAAAAGATTTTGTAAGCGCACGATATGTGTCCATTTCAGGGAAATCATAACCGATTTTCCAATGATGCGCGATAGTTGCTTTTCTTAGAAATTGCTTGATTCGTTTAGAAACAACAGCTCCACCGATTGTAATCAGTAGATCTGGATTGAATTTTTCAAGTTCACTTTCTGTTATACCTTCTAAGGTTCTATCGATACAGTGAATAAAAGCTGGATGCGATAAGTTTGAAGTGTTTTCAACCAAAATTGCAACGGACGAATCGTTACTTAAGTCAATTACTTTTTGAAGCAAATAGGGATTTTTAGGAAGTTGGCCACAAAGAATTAATTTTCTTTCCGAATTCTTCCATGTATTTTGAATAAAGTCTATTTCAGTTGTTGAAATTTCTTTTTCTACAATGCTTGATGGGTAAGCCTCAAAATCGAGGTTATCTGCTTCAACAGTTTTGTACAACGGCTCGCTGATTGGAATATTGAAATGAATTGGTCCTTTCCAGTTTCCATGTCCTTTCTGAAACGCAATTTTCACGCAATTTTTTAAATCATCAATTGTGAAGTCCTTATTTAGCTCTTCCAATATTGTGAATTCGAATCGTATGTGATTGGTATAAACACCTTTTTGAACAATTGTTTGTCCGTCGCCCTGATCGATCCATTCTTCAGGTCGATCGGCGGATATTACAACTAATGGAATGGATTGGTAATGCGCTTCTGCCACTGCAGGGTAATAATTCAACATGGCTGAGCCAGAAGTACAAGTGATTCCTACAGGGGCATTGAGTTGTTGCGCCATTCCCATGGCATAAAATGCTGCACAACGTTCGTCGTGAATTACAAAAGTTTCAATTGCTGGATGTTCATCAAAAGCGATGACCAAAGGAGCGTTTCTAGAACCAGGAGAACAAAGAACATGCCGCATTCCGTGTTTTACACATTCATTCACAAAAGCTGAAATTCCAGATTTACTTGTTGTTCGCATAGATTTCAAAACTATTGTTTTTTCATCACGTTGAGTAATGTATTTGCTTTATTTTCGGTTTCCTCCCATTCTGAGTTTACAATTGAGTCCTTCGTATATCCACCGCCTAAATATAAATATGCATTGTGATGAATGATTTCTGCACAGCGCAAGTTAACGTAAAGGTGCGTTGAGTCTTTGCCAATTACACCAATTATTCCTGCGTATATTTTACGATCGTGTTGTTCGATTTGTTCAATCACTTCAAGAGCTTCTTTTTGCGGCAATCCACTGACTGCTGGTGTTGGATGTAATTTCTCGGCAATTTCAATCGTTGAATTAGTGCCAAGACCAAATTGGAAGGAAGTTTTTAAGTGACGGACTGGTCCAGCATTCACTTCTTGTAGATCTGAAATTTTGAGATTTACAACTTTTGAGGCTCGAAGTTTTGATTCAATAAAGGCAGTAACATGATTTTGTTCTTCGTGTTCTTTAGTTTGCCATGTTTCGCTTGAGTCGCGCTTCAATGTTCCAGCGAGTGATATGGTTTCTGCAACTTCCCCTTTGGATTTAACCAGAATTTCAGGAGATGCTCCTACCCATGTTCCAAAAAGTGGAGATGAAATCAAAGAAACAAAAGCATTAGGGTAAGCAACGCAAAGTTGATTGAAAAAGTCGGAAGGATTAATTTCAAATTCAACAACTTTAATCCTGGAAAATATCGCTTTAGAAAGATTTTGTGCTCTCAATTCCTTCAGGAAATCCGAAGCGAGTTGGTTGTATTCACTTTGGGTATAACAAGTTGGATTTACATCTGAAAATGAAAAATCTTCAGATGTAGCTTTTTCAACGAATTGGTATTTTTCTTTCTTGTTGAATGAGGAGACAATAAAACAACTGAATTCATCAAATTCTTTAACCTCTATAAATTCACCTGCAAGCTGAATGATTTCCTGTTGTGGAATTCGATATGTTAAAATGTCTCCCAATATGAAACTATCGTTTTACTATCATTACTGTTAAACGACCTGTACAAACCAATCTCTTTGTATCTTCTGTTTGCACCTCAACTTGCCAAACATGTGTTCTTTTACCAGTATGTACTATTTTCGCTTTCGCTGTAACATAGCCAGTTCTTGCGGCACCAACGTGATTTGCGTTTACCTCTAAACCAACGGGATGTTCCACATTCAAATCAACCAAAAGACTTGACCCAACTGATCCTAAACTTTCGATTAATACAACACTCGCACCTCCGTGAAGAAGTCCCATAGGTTGGTGTGTGCGATGATCAACAGGCATGCGTGCAGTCAAATAATCAGTTCCAATTTCGATTATTTCAATCCCTAAATGTCTGATAAGTGTGTTTTCGTTAATTCGATTCACTTCTTCGAGTGATATTTTTTTGAGCTCCATACTGCAAATTTACTTGCATTCGCGTAATTAACAACAATCGAACGTTGAAGTTTATTTTAAATAGTATCTAAACCTTAGGTAGATTCCACTAATTTTGGAAAATGATTTTGAATAATATCCCGTTAAAAGAATTCAATACATTCGGAATTCAGTCTATTGCTAAGCGTTTTTCACGATTTTCCAATAAGGAAGAATTGGATGAAATACTTCGTCAACGAAATAATGATTCCTTGCTTGTTTTAGGAGGAGGAAGTAATATCTTGTTTACGAAAGATTTTGATGGACTTGTAATTCGAAATGAAATCAAAGGATTTGAAATTATTGAAACATCGGATGAAGCTGTAATAGTGAAGTCCGGAGCAGGAGAGGTGTGGCATGAATTTGTATTGAATTGCATCGATCATGATTTTGGTGGTATAGAAAATCTATCGCTTATTCCTGGAAGTATAGGCGCCAGTCCGATGCAGAATATTGGAGCGTATGGGATTGAAATAAAAGATGTATTCCATTCCTTGGAAGCATATGAAATTAAAACAGGGGAAATAAAAACGTTTAATCATTCAGAATGTAAATTTGGTTATCGTGAAAGCGTCTTTAAACGAGAATTGAAAGATCAATTTATTGTTTTATCCGTTTCCTTTAAATTGACAAAAAATCATCAGATAAATTCAAGTTACGGCGCGATTAATGCGGAGCTTGAAGAAAATGGAATAAAAAACCCTTCCATAAAGGACATTAGTAATGCAGTAATTGCGATTCGTTCCAGTAAATTACCTAATCCAAAAGAAATTGGAAATGCAGGTAGTTTCTTTAAAAATCCAGTTGTGGATATTGAAGTTTTACGGGAAATTCAAAAGGATTACGAAAACGCACCCAATTACCCAGCTGGAGAAGGTAAAGTTAAATTGGCTGCAGGTTGGTTAATCGAACAGGCAGGTTGGAAGGGGAAAACAATTTCTACTTACGGAGTGCATAAAAACCAGGCTTTGGTTTTGGTGAATTACTCCAATAGTCAAGGAAATGACATATTTGATTTGTCCACTTCGATCATTGAAGATGTTCGAACCAAATTCGGCGTTGAGCTGGAAAGAGAAGTGAATATTATTTAGACATTCTGCTAAAGTGAAACTACGTTAGATTCAAATAATCTGTAAATATTCGAATATTAAGTGGTTACATCAGTTCTGTGCTTAACTAAATCAGCTTAGTTTAAAGATTACTAAACAAATATATTTTATTTTGTTAGTCTAGATTTATGATAGATTTGTGTTATCCCAACTATTTTTATTTTGAAAAAAGGCAACTGATGAAAACAACTGTCGTCTAAATAATGAAATGAATTTGGAAACTGAGAACAATTTAGGGCAGATAATCAGCGGATACCTCGACAATAATAAAAAGCCGCAGGAGAAGCTATTTAAGCTGTACTATTTTTGTTTGATGTTTGTATAATTAAATTATTTATTAACGTAATTCTGCAAATTACTAAAACAGATTTTTATGAAAATATTATTACTAACAATGTCAATTTGTGTTGTTTCCATTGGATGGGGACAGTCAACTGAAAGGTATGTTACCCCGATGGAATTACCAACGAATATAGAACGTTACAACGTTGATTATAAACTAGTGGATGAATCTGTTATCGTTTCAGATAGTTCAATCTTAAGTCAAATAGATTTAGACAGATTAGATTCAATGAGAGCGATTGATCATAATGTTGTGGTGAACGACGTTAATACTGGGCTTGAAATTATTCTTTTTTATAAAAAGAAATCAGCGAGAACAAATTCATTAAATACTTTTGAACAATGAAAAATTTAGTTATAAAATTTGCTGTATCACTCTTGTGTTTGGTTTCAAGCAATTCATTCGGTCAATATTCACATCCTACCGTTGGTATTAATGGTGAATATGTCGGTTCATGTCTAGTTTCAAGCTGTGGTCCTTTGACTTATGCAGATAATGGTGGATCTGGAGGTGATTATTCGAACAGTATTAATAATATTTATAGAGTATTTTGTCCAAGTATTGCTGGTCAATGTATGAGCGCAACTTTTTCTCAGTTCGATACGGAAAATGGGTTTGATTATTTAATGATTGGAAATGGTCCTACTCAAAATAGTCCTTTGTTTATGACTGCACCTGCAAATATATCGGGTCAAATTATGGGTGCTCCTGCAGTTCCTTTTACTTATACTGCTACAGGTCCTAGTGGATGCTTGACATTTCGTTTTAGATCAGACGGTTCAGTCGTTCGTCCTGGATGGAATGCAACTTTAACATGTGTTCCTTGCGCGGGTGGTCCAAACGGAACAGATAATAGTGATTGCCAAACCATGACACCTTTATGCTCTGGTTCTACAATTTCTACGAACTCTAGTGGACCTGGAATTGTTGCTGAAGGTTGCACTGGTTCTGCTTGCCCAGCTGGAGGAGAAAACCATACAAATTGGTATACATTTCAGGCCCAAACATCAGGTAATTTGTCTGTAACGATAACCCCTACTGTTGCTACAGATGATTATGATTTCGCAATTTATGGTCCGAATGTTACTTGTGCTGCTCTCGGTTCGCCTATACGATGCACTGATTCAGGAGCTGCTGGTGTAACTTCTGCTTCCGGGAATGGCGGGAATCCTGCAAATAATGATGCAACGGAAAGTGTAACTGGTAATGGGCAATTAGCCATTTTAAATGTAACTGCAGGTGAAACTTACATATTAGTCGTCGACAAGTGGAGTCCAAGTGGAGGGACAGGATATAGCTTGAGTTTTGGAGGTACGTCCTCATTAGATTGTTTTTTATTGCCTGTAGAGTTGTCAGAATTCACAGCAGAATATCAGCCTAATGAACATTTAGTTGACCTTTTTTGGAAAACAGATTCAGAAAGAATTAACGATAGATGGGAGGTTGAAAAATCGACTGATGGTGTTAATTTTGAAATCATCAATGTTGTAAAAGGATCTGGGACTACAAACAATGAGTCTCAGTATTACACAATTGACGATAGACCAAATATTGGAGTAAACTACTATAGGCTTAACCAATGGGATGAAGATGGAAACGGCAAACACTCTGAAGTTAGAGCTGTAAATATTTTAGATGATATGTACGACATGTTATCTGTTTTCCCTAATCCAACAACTGGACTTTCCGAAATAATATTTAATTCGTATAAAAAAGAAGATGTAATCCTGAAAGTGATGAGTGTTGACGGAAGAGTAATAGTGAATACACCAATTCAGGCTACTAAAGGTGGAAATCGCGTTAATTTAGATTTGAGTCAGCAAGGTATAGGTGTGTATATTATTTCAGTTATTACTTCAAGCAAGACATTTATGACGAAAGTTATTAGAGATTAATAAAGTCAATAATTATATAATAAGTAAGAGGGATTAATCTCCCTCTTTTTTTATGTGCTGAATTTTCTCCCTCTTACTTAAAACTTGTATCTTTGCCCCAAAATTTTGTGTAATGATTTCAGTAAACAATTTATCGCTTCAGTTCGGAAAGCGTGTCCTTTTTGATGATGTA
Source organism: uncultured Flavobacteriales bacterium (assembly GCA_963925035.1). Classification (GTDB taxonomy): domain Bacteria; phylum Bacteroidota; class Bacteroidia; order Flavobacteriales_D; family Crocinitomicaceae; genus UBA4466. The sequence continues at coordinate 52,700 of CAWUSK010000016.1, read as the reverse complement.
AATGTTAAATTTGTAAATGGTAACTGCTATGGCGTTATTGGGGCAAATGGAGCAGGAAAGTCAACGTTTTTAAAAATATTAACGGGTGATCAAGATCCAACAACAGGGCACATTTCCTTAGAGCCGGGAAAGAGAATGGCGGTTTTGAAACAAGACCACTTTGAGTTTGATGAGTACGAAGTTTTGAATACCGTAATAATGGGTCACACGCGACTGTTTGAAATCATGACGGAAAAAGATGCTTTGTATGCAAAAGAAGATTTTTCTGATGATGATGGTATGAGAACCGCTGAATTGGAAGGTGAATTTGCCGACTTAGAAGGATGGAACTCGGAAACAGATGCAGCTGCATTGCTTTCTAATTTAGGAATTGACGAGTCTAAGCATTACACAAAAATGGAAGATCTTTCCAATGATTTGAAAGTACGTGTTTTACTAGCACAAGCGCTTTTTGGAAATCCAGATGTATTAGTATTGGATGAGCCTACCAATGATTTAGATTTGAAAACAGTTGGTTGGTTAGAAGATTTCTTATTGAATTTTAAGAACACAGTAATAGTCGTTTCTCACGATAGACATTTCTTGGATACTGTTTGTACGCATATCTGTGATATTGATTACAACAAACTGAATATATTTACTGGAAATTATTCATTCTGGTACCAATCTTCTCAATTGGCTTCGCGTCAACGAGCAGATAAAAACAAAAAAGCAGAAGAAAAGAAGAAAGATTTGATTGATTTTATTGCGCGTTTCTCAGCAAATGCTTCTAAGTCAAAACAAGCGACAAGTCGTCGTAAAATGTTGGACAATCTTGATATCTCTGAAATTCAACCATCGAGTAGAAGATATCCTGGAATTACGTTTCACCAAGACCGTGATGCAGGTAATCAAGTGTTGAACATTGAAGTACTTTCTAAGTCTGTAGATGGAGAACAACTATTCAAAGATGTTTCGATCATCGTAAATAAAGGAGACAAGATTGCATTTATTTCTAAAAGCTCAGTTACATTAACTGCTTTTTTTGAAGTTCTTGCTGGAAAAGAGAAAGCAGACGACGGAGATATTATCTATGGTACAACAATTTCTACCGCATATCTTCCAAATGATAATCACCATTATTTTGATGCTAAATTACCGTTGATTGAATGGTTGCGTCAATATGCTGAATCGGATGAAGAAAAAGAAGAAGTTTATTTGAGGACATTCTTGGGACGTATGTTGTTTACTGGTGAAGAAGCCTTGAAGACCGCAAACGTACTTTCAGGTGGAGAAAAAGTGAGATGCATGTTGTCGAAAATGATGTTTGCGAAGGCAAATTTATTATTGATGGATGAACCTACTAATCACTTGGATTTGGAATCGATTACTGCATTAAACCAAGGAATGGAAGATTTTAAAGGAACGATGTTGTTTACTTCTCATGATCATGAGTTGGTAAACTCCGTTGCCAATAGAATTATTGAAATCACTCCGAATGGTATTATTGACAAAATGATGCCGTACGATGATTATTTGAAAGACGATAAAATTGCTCAATTACAAGAAGAACTTTATGCTTAAGCAGTTTAAAGGTTAAAGTTAGAAAGGTCAAAGAGTGGTTTTGAACTTTGAACTATATGATCTTTAAACTATTTGAACTTTTTAAACTTTAAACTGATTACAATGACAAATTTCACATTCAGCATTGAAAATCCGTCACAGCAGTATATCCATATTTCTGCGCAATTTAATACCTCGGAAGAAGTAACATTTGTGCAATTGCCAAGTTGGCGACCTGGACGATATCAACTGGCTGATTTTGCGAAGAATGTGCGCAATTTTGTTGTACTAGATGAAAACAATCAAAAAATCGAATTTCAAAAATCGAATAAAGATTGTTGGGCGGTTCAAACGAAAGATATAAAATCGATTACGGTTAACTATAACTTTTACGCCAATACAATTAACGCTGGATCAAGTTATCTTGATGCTACTCAATTGTATGTGAATCCAGTCAATTGCTGCGTTTATGTTCAGGAAGCGTTTAATGAGCCTGTTTCAATTCAATTGAATGTGCCAGAACATTGGGAAGTTGCTTCATCCATGGAAAAAACGAAGGATGGTTATCAAGTAGCTAACATAGAAGAATTATTAGACACTCCTTTCATTGCATCGGAGCAGTTGCAACACCGTGAATTTACTTCGCATGGAGTTTTGTTTCATGTCTGGTTCAATGGAGAGGTGAAGCCAAAATGGGAACGTTTGCTGGAAGATTTTCAAAAATTTACCGATGCTCAAATTAATAAATTCAATGAATTTCCAGTGAAAGAATATCATTTCATTAATTTGATATTGCCTTATAAAACCTACCATGGAGTAGAGCACCAAAAATCGACTGTGATTTCTCTCGGACCTTCTTATGAGGTTTTCGGTGAGTTATATAAGGAATTATTGGGCGTTAGTTCTCACGAATTGTATCACACTTGGAACGTGAAAGCAATTCGTCCAATCGAAATGTTCCCGTACAATTTTGCAAAAGAAAACTATTCTAAATTGGGTTATTTGTGTGAAGGAGTTACAACATACCAAGGTGATTTATTCTTGTTTAAAAGTGGCGTTTTCAACGAAAAGCAATACTTCGAAGAGCTTACTGCTCAACTGCAAAAACACTTTGATAATTTTGGACGTTTTAACTATTCTGTTGCCGAATCATCGTTTGATACATGGTTAGACGGTTATGAAATAGGCGCGCCAAATCGAAAAGTTTCCATTTATACAGAGGGTTGTTTGTTAGCATTCGTAACGGATGTCGAAATTCGACGTGCAAATGAAGATAAGTTCGGCTTGGATGAGGTAATGAAATATTTGTATTTCAATTTTGCGCTTAAAGGAAAAGGAGTTTCTGAAAAAGATTACCAAGATGCTATTGAAAATATTGCTGGAACTTCATTTCAGTGGTTGTTTGATGATTATATCCATGGTTGTAGACCTTTTGAATCCATTATCACAAATGCACTAGATCATTTAGGAATAGAATTGGACCATTTACCTTCGAAGTCCTATGCAGCAGCTCGAATGGGATTAAAAGTACTTCCAGCAGGAAAAGATTTTATTGTTCACGCAATGTATCCTGGAGGTCCAGCTGAAACGTCTGGCTTAATGCAAGGAGATAAAATTACGGCGGTTAATGGCTTTTCATGTGATGGAGAATTGGATAAATGGTTGAATTACTTCGATGATGATGCGAAAACAGTAACTGTCAATAGAAGTAGTACGATGTTGAATATTACTTTTCCAGAAGTGAATCGCAATTTCTACACGGATTATTCCATCAAGAAAATAGAAAAATTAACAAAGAAACAAGAAGTGGCTTACGAACGTTGGAGAAAATAATTGATAATTGACAATTTCAAACCGTTATAGAGAAATAAGGTCATTAGGAACTCAATCTGTTCGAAAATTTAATCGTGTGACACTCGTTGAAGATGAGTACAATCAAAGTTTTGTGTTAAAATCATGTTTGATTGAAAATGAAGTTGGTTCGAATCTTTTACTCGAAGAATTCAAGTTTTCGTTTGTTGAAATTGGTTTACCTGAAGTTGTTGCGTTGGACAGAACAGAAACAGCGCTTCAACTGTTATTAAAATTCAAGGAAGGAATTCCGTTAAATCAGCATTGGAAGTGTTTAAATCGAAAAGAGCGAAAAATATTCCTAAGTCACTTTATTCCTCAGTTTTTAGAATTATTACAATCTGTGCATGAAAAAGGAATCGTCCACAACGATATTCGTCCCGTAAATATACTAATCGATGGTGATAACGTTCATTTGATTGATTTCGGAATGGCAACGAAAATAGGAGAGGACACGAAACGTAAAATTTTATTTTCTCTACAATATGCTTCTCCAGAGTTAATACTCAATCAGCTTCAACTATTAAATGCTACGAGCGACTTGTTTTCCTTTGGCTTAGTGTTGATTCAGTTGTTGACAGGTGAACCAATTTTGACACACAGCAATCCATCTGTACTCACGAACTTGGCAATTACATATCCAATTGAATTAAAAGGCAAAGTACCGAAAGAGTTTCGGGCGCTTTTAGAACAAATGTGCGTCAAAGTAATGTTTCCAACTGCTCCAAATCGAATGGATATCACTGAAGTTCAAGTTTTGTTGAAAGAAGCGCAGCAAAAAAGAGTAAATCTTAAACTGACAGAAGAGTGGATGTTAGCTTCAAATGCATATTTATCCAGAAGGAATTTGTTTGGCTTTTAAATGTCCTTTTTACAACGTTACTTTAAGCGAGTTCAGGGCATTAATTTATAAAGTAAATCTAGTACTTAAAAAAAAGAGAAGCACTTCTACAAGCTACCCAAAGCCAAGTCATAGTTCGGTTCTTCCGCAGTCTCAGAAACTTGTTCTGTATAAACGACAGATCCTTCAGTGTTAATTATGACAATGCATCTTGAGTGAAGTTTAGCTAAAGGGCCATCCTTAATTGTTAAGCCGTAATCGTCACCAAATTGGCCTGTTTTAAAATCTGAAAGCATTACAACATTTTCAATTCCTTCTGCTCCACAAAATCTATTTTGTGCAAATGGTAAATCTCTTGAAATACACAAAACTATTGTGTTTGAAAGGTCTGCAGCAGTTTTATTGAAATTACGCACGGAAGCAGCACACGTTCCTGTGTCAACACTTGGAAAAATGTTCAAAACTAGATTTTTACCCACAAAATCGTTCAGCGTTTTTGTAGATAAGTCTGAACCAACTAATTGAAAGTTGTTTGCTCGAGTTCCAACTGTTGGTAATTCTCCAATTGTATGTATGTCGTTTCCTTTTAATGTGATTTTTGCCATGATATATTTTTTGCTAAATTAATTTATTCCAAAGTGAAAATACTCATTCGGTTTAGCATTATCAAGATTGTTGCCCATTGAATTTATTTCCAAGGTCCGTTTTTGGTAATATTGCTTATCGTTTCTCCTTCTATCCTAAATAATACGCCTGCCCATCCTAGCCAGATTGTGCCATTACTGTCTTCAAAAACTTCAGTGATGCATTAACCTTTTTGAACTTCCTCTTTGTATTCAATAGTCACTTTAAAAACAAAAAAAGCCCTGACGCAATTGCCAGGGCTTCACTATTATTGATGGAATTACTTCTTAAAGTTATCTGCTACAATTAAATCTTTTGTTCCGTGTCCCCAAGAATAGAAACCTTCACCACTTTTAACTCCTTTTTTACCTGCCATTACCATGTTCACTAACAATGGACAAGGCGCGTATTTTGGATTTCCAAAACCTTTGAATAATACTTCCATGATAGCTAAACAAACATCTAATCCAATAAAATCAGCCAGTTGTAAAGGGCCCATTGGATGTGCCATTCCTAATTTCATTACGGTATCAATTTCCTCAACTCCAGCTACGCCTTCATGCAGTGTAATGATAGCCTCATTTATCATTGGCATTAAAATACGGTTGGCTACAAATCCTGGGTAATCATTCACTTCAACTGGAACTTTATCCAATTTTCTAGATGTCTCCATGATTAAATTTGTTACTTCATCAGAAGTCGAGTAGCCACGAATAATTTCAACCAATTTCATTACTGGAACAGGATTCATAAAATGCATTCCTATTACTTTGTCAGGACGTGAAGTCACAGCAGCTATTTGTGTAATCGAAATAGAAGAAGTGTTCGTCGCCAAAATCACGTTTTTGTCTGTTGATTCGTCTAAATCTTTGAATATTTTTAATTTCAAATCAATGTTTTCCGTTGCGGCTTCAACCACCAAGTCAACATTTTTCACACCTTCCGCCATTGTCGTGCAAGTTGTAATGTTTCCTAGTGTTGTGGCTTTATCACTTTCTGTGATTTTTTCTTTTGCTACTTGGCGATCCAAGTTTTTAGTAATCGTTGCCAATCCTTTGTCCAATGACGCTTGAGATAGATCGATCAATACTACTTTATATCCAAATTGTGCGAATGTATGTGCAATTCCATTCCCCATGGTACCTGCTCCTATAACTGCTACGTTTTTCATGATTTTATTTTTTGTTACACAAAGATAATAATCGAACTGAAAATTAAAATTTTAGTTTTCAATGACTATTTTTAGAGTATGGAAGAGCCAATTGTTTTTTACGATGGAGATTGTGGTTTATGCAATCGTTCTGTTGCCTTTATTTTAAAGCATGAAAAGGAGCAGGTCATGCGTTTTGCTGCAATACAATCTAATTTTACAACCGAGATTTTCAAGAAAAACAATTGGGAAGCACCTGATTTGAGCACAGTTTATTTTTATGACAAAGGTGAGCTGTATCAAAAGTCTAAAGCTGCATTAAAAATTGGACGCTATTTAAAAGCTCCTCGATCATGGATGGTTGTGTTTTTTATAATTCCGAGATGCATTCGTGATGGCGTATATAATTTTATTGCAAAACGAAGAAAGCGTATTTCAAAAGGATATTGCGTTATGCCAAAACCTGGGGATAGGGAGCGTTTCTTAACTTAATTGTGGTAAGCTTGAAAAATGGCCATTAACTCTGATGGAGGAATAATTCCATTATCAAAATCATGCATGCGTTCGAGAACTTTATTTGTTGCAGCTGGATTTAATCCCATTCGAATACCTAATTCACGGACAATTCTCAATTGCTCTTCATCCACTGATTGGTCAACATTCATCAAAAGAATTAATCGCTGAAACTGTACTATTCGATCGCCCTCCAATTTTGGTGGTTGAAACGAAATGTTTTCATCAAATACTTTGACAAAATCTTCTGGTGTAATTTCTAATTGAATAGCGATGGCAGATAGAAAATCATACTCTGCCTTTTTTAAATTCTTATCTGAGTTGGCAAGTTTTACTAATTCTTTCAAAAGACTTAATCTTTCATTCTTTTCGTCCATAAATTGTATGCTTATTGATTAAAAAAATGAATTGTCTTTTCACAAACTTGTTGTAAATGGCTCGGTAACTTTTCATCTAACCATGGTTGACTTGCGCCAAAAGTATGATTAGCTCCTTCGATTATGCTCAATTCGACATTTAACCAAGATGAAATCGATTGTCCCTCGCTAATATTAACGGAAGTGTCATCGTCTCCATGGATAACAAGTGTAGGAATAATTGATTGTCTGCAATAGGCTGCAATATTCATTCGTTCCTCATGATTTAAGATTTCTTCGAACTGAGAGTAATCATGCGGCATTTGTTGTTTAGTCCTGCCATTTTCACGGTAATAAATACCAGTTCGTTTCCATTCTTCTCGTTCTTTACCAGAAGGGGAACGCTCTTTGATGTATGAAATCCCTGCCCACGTTGAAATTTTTGAAACAAGAGGATTAGTTGATTGTAAAAGCGCGATTCCACCTCCGCGAGAATGTCCAATGAGATAAATCTCAGGCAATTCTTCAAACTGTTCTTTAACACGCCTTAGAACTGCATCTAAATCAAACAATTCCTTTGGATAACTGTTCTTTCGAAAAGCGTCTAAATCCGGAAAATCAATTGGATTTTGAACCGTTCCACCGTTGTGACTTACATTGTACTTTAAAAATCCAAAATGCTGATTGGTGAAAAAAGCTTGAACCAAATTCCAACATCCCCAATCTTTATAACCCATGTAGCCATGGATAAAAACAACAAGTTTATTGTTCCAATTTTCGGGAATGGCTAAATCGTAGACGCTTTCACGTCCATTAGAACCTTTGTAGATTTGATTTGTAAGTTGGATGAGCTTTAGAATTAATTCAGGTAAATACGAATAAAATGTCCTCCGTTTTCAATGAAAATAATTTGTTCAGGGTTCCATTTGTGCGTTACATTTCCTTTTGAAAAAACAATCATACCGTCTTTCAATTCAATATTTGTAAGCCAGTCACGAGTATATGTCTTTTCAACTTTCGGGCTGATTAAAATGATTTCAGAACATTTACATTCTTGTAATTCAGTCACGATTTTTGAAGAGTTGGCGCTGTTTTGAGAAAAAGCAATTGTGCTAGTTATTATCAATCCTAAAGTTAAAATGAGGGTTTTAAACATAGTTTTATAGTTTCTATTAGATAGATAAAGTTAATAAAAATGTTTGATTCAACGGCTGAAAATGGGCTAAATCTCGGTTGTTTAATTATCTTAGCATTTCAAAATAATTGTTGTGAAAATCATATTTTTTATCCTCTTTTCTTTGTTGGTTTTATCCTGTGATTCCGATTACGGAAACAAAGTGGTAGGAGATAAGTTTACGGTGTACTTTACTGATGTAAAAGATCAAAAATTAGCAGAGGAAATTGCAATTTATTTTAAAGAAAACGAATTAATAACTTCTCAAAAGCAGGATCTTCAGCTTGTACGTTTGAAGAAGAAGTTGCAATTACGAATGATTGCAAATCAACCGAAAGATATAATGAACATGTCTTTTGATGAACGAAAATTATTAACTGAATTACAAACATCATTGTATCAGGAAGTCATAAAGTCACCTTTTGAATTAGTGATTTGTAACGATAAGTTTGAACCAATATTTAATTTAAACGAATGAAAATATCAGCATCTATTTATAGCGACAAAGTTCGACCATTAGCAGAAGTGATTGATGATTTAAAGGATCATCAAGTTGATTTACTGCATGTGGATTGTAACGATGATTTAAGCGTGTTTGATGATATCAAAGCGATTCGTACGATGTGTGATTTACCGATTGATTTGCATATTATAACTCCTACACCGAGTAAGTACTATCAACTGTTGGCAGAGAATCCAGTCGAATATGTGACTTTTCAATACGAGGAATTGAAGGAACCATTAAATATTCCTGCTTCTGTAACAGGGAGAAAGGGAATCGCTGTCATCACTCCGACGCCTGTCACCATTTTTAAAGAATACAGTAATTATGATTTCATTTTAATCATGGCTACAATTCCTGGGCAAAGTGGCGGAAAATTTGACATTGTTAACTTCTCAAAAATTCGCGAATTCAGAAATGCTTATCCGGATAAATCAATTCACGTTGATGGAGGAGTAAATCCTGAAGTTTCATTCATTATCCGAAATATGGGTGTTACATCTGCCGTTTCTGGTTCGTATTTGTTCAATGCTGCAAGCGTCGGAAATGCATTGATGAACTTGACAAAACGTTCAATTGAATCAGCGTACACAGTTTCTGATTTTATGATTCCATTAAACGAATCGCCTGTTGTTAAAATGAGCGAGTTAACACTTGAGTCCGTTTTAAAGTCAATCGAAAAGGGTCGACTTGGATTTACATTGGTCGTTGATAATGAAGGTCAATCAAAAGGTTTAATTTCAAATGCAGACATTAGAAAGGGGCTTTTAAGTAATTTAAAGGACATAAATAAGTTGCAAGCGAATCAGTTAGTAAATTCGAATCCAACAACGATTTCGGATTGTTCAACCGTAATAGAAATGCTTCAATTAATAAAACATAGTAACTTCCCAATAACTTATCTTCCGGTAGTAAGCAAAGATGGTTTTGCAAAAGGAATTGTTACATTTGTAAATCTCATAAAAGGAGAACTATGATATTACACCTGAAAGCCAACACATCACAAGAAAAAGCGAATCAAATCGCACATAAATTAAATGCATTTCACGTCAAATCTGATGGCATTCACGTCTTAATTACTGAAGCTTCAACTAAGGAAGTTCCAGGAGAAGTTGAGAATGATGTTGATCAGTTTTGGGTGTTCGATAATGACATTCAATTGGCTTCAAAAAAATACCGATCTGATAAAAGAGAGGTGAAGATTGGAAATGTGACGATTGGGGGAAACCAAAATTCAACATTACTAATTGGTGGCCCGTGTTCTGTAGAGTCAGAAGAGCAAATTCGATCTTCAGCTGAATTGTTGGTTGGAATGGGATTGTCAACGCTGAGAGGTGGTTGTTATAAGCCAAGAACGAGTCCATACTCATTTCAGGGAATGGGTCTGGAAGGTTTGAAATTGCTGGCTAAGATGCGCGAAGATTACGGTCTAAACGTTATAACTGAAGCGAGAGATGCAACTCATATTGATGAAATCATAGAATATTCAGACGTAATTCAAGTTGGTGCGAAAGCAATGTACGATCAAGGAATCTTGCGTGCTTGCGCTAAAACTCAAAAACCTGTTTTAATTAAAAGAGGTTTTGGAACAACCTTAAAAGAGTTTGTTCAAGCAGCAGAGTTTGTATTGTCTGGAGGAAATGAAAATGTTATTTTGTGCGAAAGAGGATTGAGAACTTTTGAAACCGGTACTCGATTTACATTGGATTTATGCGGAGTAGCTTGGTTGCAAGAATATGCAAACTTACCAATTGTATTAGACCCAAGTCACGCGATGGGATACGCTTACGGAGTTCCTGTTTTGTCGCGCGCTTGTGTTGCTATGGGAATTGATGGCTTGTTAATTGAAACACATCCTAATCCTAAAATAGCGAAATCTGACGCTGCACAGCAATTGAATTACGATGAATTCAAAGCGCTTTTTGAAAGTTTAAAGCCTGTCGCTAACAGCGTGGGATATAAAATGGTTTAAGAATGTTTTTAGAAAAAAATATAAAAGGATTGTGTGATAAGTTCGGTTTGGACTTTGAAGAATTTTTGGCTGACTTGGATGTCGAGTCGGTAGAGGATTTAGCTGTCTCTGATTTAGAAGTGATTTGCGAAGAGTACGATACAGATTTGAATTCATTGCTATTCAATTACCCGTTTAAATCAAATCACTTTAAAGCGAAATTAGAGCAAATTAAGCTATTGGTGATTGATGTGGACGGCGTAATGACAGACGGTGGAATGTATGTTTCTGAAACAGGTGATGAATTTAAAAAATTTAACACTAAAGATGGAATGGGAATCATCCACCTAACCAAAACCAATTTCCAAGTAGCTATTATTTCTTCTGGGTTTAAAGGAGAGGCAGTGCAGCAAAGAGCAAATCGATTGGGTATCCAACACTGTTCAGTGAGCCGAAACCCTAAAATGGAGACATTGAAATCCATTTGTACAGAATTAAAAATAGAATTATCCAATGTTGCGATAATTGGTGACGATATTAATGATTTAGAAGTAATTAAAATTGTTGGCTTTTCGGCTTGTCCTGCAGATGCAGTGAATGTCGTGAAATCTAACGTTGATGTAATATTAAATAAAAAGGGTGGAGAAGGTTGTGTAAGAGAATTAATTGACTTTTATATATTAACTTCACCATTGAATTAACCGCTGAATGAAAAAAATTACACTTGGAATACTAAGAGAAGGTAAAGTACCACCAGACAAGCGTGTTCCATTAACACCACTGCAGTGTAAAAAGGTTGAAGCTATTTACCCTCAGGTTAAAGTGATTGTTCAGCCTAGTCCTGTGCGCTCGTATAAGGATCAAGAATATCTTGATGCTGGAATTAGTATGAGTGAAGATCTTTCCGCCTGCGATATTATTATGGGTGTTAAAGAGGTCAACGTTGAGGATTTGCTTCCAAACAAAAAATTCATGTTTTTTTCTCATACATTTAAGAAGCAACCTTACAATAGAGGTTTACTGAAAACGATTCTTGAAAAGAAAATTCAATTGATTGACTACGAAATTCTAAAAAACACTTCAAACAAACGAGTCATAGGATTTGGAAGATATGCTGGAATTGTAGGGGCTTACAATGGCTTTTTAGCTTATGGAAAGAAACACGGTTACTACGATTTGAAGCAAGCAAATCTTTGCGCAAATAGAATCGAAGTAGAGGAGGAGTTGAAGAAAGTTGAATTACCTTCGAACACGAAAATTGTATTAACTGGTTATGGCCGAGTTGGGCATGGAGCAAGAGAGATTCTAGACCTACTGCCCATTAGAGAAGTTTCACCATCAGAATTCTTGAAGGAGAAATTTGATTCCCCTGTTTATACACAATTGGAGTTGGAAGATTACTATGAAGCAAAAAAAGGTGGGGAGTTTGATAAAAAGGAATTCTATTCTGCGCCAGAAAACTACAGGTCAAGTTTTGGTAAATATGTTGCCGAAGCAGATATGTATATGCCATGTCACTATTGGAGTAATAAAGCAGATGTGATTATTACTAATGAAGACTTGAAAAAAGAAAATCGCCGATTAAGCGTAATTGCAGATATATCATGTGATATTGCTGGACCAATTGCTAGTACAATTAGACCAAGTACAATTGCTTCTCCAATTTATGGGTATGATCCTGTAACGGAATCAGAAGTAGATTTCATGCATGAAAATGCAATTGCTGTTATGGCAGTTGATAACTTGCCATGTGAGTTGCCATTGGATGCATCAGAAGATTTCGGAAGTGAATTGATCAAGGAAGTTTTTGATGCCCTTTTTCTAGAAGACCCAACTAATATGATAGAACGTGCAAGCGAAACAGATTTAAACGGTCAATTAATGCCAAATTACTCTTATTTGGAGGAGTATTTAGCGGAAAAATAACTTATGGAAAAAGGAAACAAGAAAATAATAAAAGGTTGGGTGTTCTATGATTGGGCAAATTCTGTCTATAACCTAGTAATTTCTTCTGCTATTTTCCCGATTTTTTACGACAATGTTACAACATCCTATTTTTTAGATAATTATAATAAAGTAAATGGAACAACTTTCACCTCTGTTCCAGAAGGAGTTCAAGTAACGGTGGATTTTTTCGGTTTTCAAATGTCATCGTCAGTTCTTATTTCTTACGTCCTTTCAGCGTCTTTTCTATTGGTCTCAATTTTATCACCTATGCTTTCGGGTGTTGCGGATTTTTCTGGAAATAAGAAGCGATTCATGCAGTTTTTCTGTTATCTAGGAGCGCTGGCATGTATTTCATTGTATTGGTTTAGTCCAGCGCAATTGGAGTTAGGAATGCTTTCCGTTTTCCTTGCCAGTATTGGGTTTTGGAATAGTCTGGTATTTTATAACGCCTATTTACCAGAAATAGCAGAGCCAAAAGATCACGATAGAATATCGGCAAGAGGATTTTCTATGGGCTATTTCGGAAGTATGATTTTGTTAGTGCTTTGCCTTTTAATGATCATGTTTATTGATAAATCATATACTTCACTAAGCTTTATTTTAGTTGGTGTATGGTGGATAGGTTTCAGTCAGATTACTTATCGGGTACTTCCTAATAACGTCTATAAAAAAAAGAAAGAATCTGGTGTTATTTGGAAAGGATTTAAGGAGTTAAGAAAAGTATTTAAGGAGTTTAAGAAAATCAAGCAATTACGTCGTTACTTATACGCATTTTTCTTTTTCAATACTGGCGTTCAAACTGTAATGTTGATGGCCGTTATTTTTGCCAAAAAAGAAATTTCTTGGCCAGAAGGAGCAGACGATACAGGATTAATTATAGCTATCTTGTTAATTCAAATTTTAGGTGCCGCTGGAGCGTTATTAATGTCGCGTGTTTCTGAGAAGATTGGAAATATCAATACTCTGTCAATTTCCGTGTTTATATGGATTTTCGTATGTATTGCAGCTTACATTGTGCAGTCACCGACTCAATTCTATATTTTAGCGTCATTTGTAGGATTGGTGATGGGGGGAGTTCAGGCTTTAGCGCGTTCAACGTATTCAAAATTATTACCGGAAACAGAAGATCATGCAAGTTACTTCTCATTTTATGACGTAACGGAAAAAATAGGAATTGTAGTTGGAACGTTTACTTTTGGATTCTTAGAAGCGACTTTAGGATCAATTCGTTATTCAGTGATTTCTATCGCTGCATTTTTTATTATCGGATTAATTCTACTGTTTTTAGTGCCAAAGAATAAGCCATCAATCGAATTAAATAGCGCGCCATGAGTCAAAAACTATCAGGATTAAATTTTATCGGTTTTTTTTTGGGTTTTGGAGTATTCGTGTTTTAAGCTTGTAAGAAGGATGGTGAACAGGAGTAAGAAAACGTTTCTAAAACATTGGTGTTACTAAAAGTGGATTACCTCGCACACGATTTTGAAGGTGGTAAATTGGTTGAATTGCCTCCGCATACTAATTTATAAGATACATTGCCATTAATTGTAAACCATTTGGCACTATCTAATTTTGGCAGCATTTCGGTTTATTATAATTCGAATAATTCCACTTCTATGGTCTTTAATGGCTCGCTTGTATGGGATTAGAAATCTTGAAATTGTAGATTTTGTTATGTCAGCATCAACGAAAAAAATGTCAATGTTCCTTTATCGTCCGAGTTATTGTAAGGGGATAGAGCAGATTGGGATATAGTAATGGAGAAATAAAAAAGCCGCCTGTACATTGACAAACGGCTTTAATAATTCTGTGAGAATTAATTATTTTTTGTAAAACGGTAACTTAACAACTTGTGCTTTTACTCCTTTATCGCGGATTGAAATGAATATTTCACTATCCAACGCTGCGTTTTCAATTGTTACATATCCAAGACCAATTGCAATTTTCATACTTGGTGACATTGTTCCAGAAGTAACGTGACCGATTTTATTTCCAGAGACATCGTGAATCTCGTAATCGTGACGAGGAATACCTCTGTCAACCATTTCGAAAGCAATTAACTTGCGTTTTACTCCTTCTTCTTTTTGTTTAGCTAAGAAATCCTTATCAATAAAATCATCTTTTGCCAATTTCGTTACCCATCCTAAACCGGCTTCTAATGGTGAAGTTGTATCGTCGATATCATTTCCGTAAAGACAAAATCCCATTTCTAAACGAAGAGTGTCTCTTGCTGCCAAACCAATTGGTTTAATCCCGAAAGAAGCTCCAGCTTCTAGCACTTTAGCGTAAACTTCTTTTACTTCACTATTCTTGCAGTAGATCTCAAATCCACCTGAACCCGTATAGCCTGTTGCTGAAATAATTGTATGTTCAATTCCGGCAAAGTCAGCAACTTCAAAATGATAATACTTTATTGCAGATAAATCAATACTTGATAAAGATTGCATTGCTTCTAAGGCCTTTGGTCCCTGTATTGCAAGTAAGGAGTAGTCATCTGACAAGTTTTTCATTTCTGCTCCCATTGAATTATGAGATGAAATCCAATTCCAGTCTTTTTCAATATTCGATGCATTAACAACCAATAAATATTGTTCTTCCTTAATCTTGTAGATGATCAAATCATCAATAATTCCACCTTTACCATTTGGCATGCAAGAGTATTGAGCACGACCAATAGTCAACGTTGAAGCATCATTTGTTGATATTTTTTGAATTAAATCGATCGCTGTAGCTCCAGAGATTAAAAATTCCCCCATGTGCGACACGTCAAAAATACCAACAGCATTTCTAACAGTTTCATGTTCAGCGTTGACACCTTCAAATTGCACAGGCATATCAAATCCAGTGAAGGGGACCATTTTCCCACCCATTGAGATATGTTCATCATTTAGCGTAAGTCTTTTCATCTATTGTATTTTTTTCAAATTTAGTATTAATGCGATATTATTCCGATTTGTTGTCGTCAATTATTAATTCTGCAAGTTCCTTTCCAACTAAAGATCCGATTGCGATGCCCATTCCACCAAGACGTACACCACAAAATATCGAATGTGTACATTTTTTAACAATGGGTTTCTTTGATGAACCAACTCCCATGATTCCTGCCCACTGGTGGTCTATTTCAAAATTAGTAGTTGGGAGTATTACTGATTTTAAAAGTGATTTTAAGTGGTTTATTATTTCAGGAGAAGTGCTTATCTCAGTTGTTGTTTCTCCAGTTAAGTCAATGTTTCGTCCGCCTCCAAATAAAATTCGATTGTCTATGTTTCTAAAGTAGTAATATCCAGCATCGTAATGGAAGGTTCCCTCTATTTTTAAGTTGGGAATCGGTTTTGTAATTATTACTTGTGCGCGAGCTGGCAAAATTTCTTCGTCTTCAATAAATTGTGTAGCAAATCCATTTGTGCAAATAGCAACTGATTTTGATGTAATCTCTCCAAAATGAGTTGTTACAGTAGCGCAGTCTGTAGTGGATTGAATTGCAGTTACTTCGGTTCCAAATATTACATTAATCCCTTCCTTAATTACCTGTTTATAAAATGAATTGTTCATTTCTGCTGTATCAATTTGGCCCTCTAAGCGATTATAGATACTAGTTTCGATAGATTCAAATTCAAATTTATTCCCGATTGTCGTATCAATGCAGTAAACATTGTCCTCTCCAGTAATTTCTTTTAACTTTTGGTTAAAATGAGGAAGTAATTTTGCCGTTGCGTTAAATAATTCACTTTCTTTCTGTGTGATTAAGTCCCAAGAACCATGTGTTTCTAATTTTAAATTTTCATCTCCTATTAGACTTCTTAAATTTTGAAGTCCATTCCATCTTTTTTTTACAGTGTTCCAAATCTCTTCTTCTGAGCCGTTTTGAAGGTCGGTGTATAATTCAGTAGCGCTTCCAAAACAAGCGAAACCTGCATTTTTTGAACTTGCACCAGAAGGTAGATTTCCACGTTCTAGAATTAATATTTTTGCCTCTTGAGAAAGACGTTTTAAGGAAATTGCGGTGCTATATCCAACAATTCCAGCACCGATTATGATATAATCGACATCGTTGAAAAATGACTTTTGTTCCCAGTAACTAATTTTTTCGTTAGGTATCATGCTTATTTTGCTTATGATTGTGAACTATTTTAACCATATTTGTATAAATTAATTAGTCCAAATTTAAACCAATTCCGTAACCAGTTGTACAGGATTTCGTTTAAATCATACGGTATGAGAAATATTGTCCTTATTTTATTAGTGTTTTCTGCGTCTTTGACTTGGTCTCAGAACCTTATTTTCGAGTTTAAAGGTCAGATTGATAATCTTGGCATCAACAAACGAGAAGGGGGAGTGAATGTTGCTATTGTCCAAGGTGGAAGCACAGTAGCATCTGGAACAACGGCTTCCAATGGGAAATACTCCCTGAGCAGCGCTGTGAATTATAGATCACCTTTTAAAGTTGTTTTTAGTAAACCAGGTTTCGTTTCAAAATTCGTTCAATTCAACTTAACAAGTTTAAATGAGGAAGATGTCCCTGCAGGTGCAACATTTAGACCTTTGGAGGATTTGAGTATGAGTATCTTTCAAGATAGAGATGACGTGGACTTCTCATTTTTAAGTAATGAGTCTGTTGCTACTTTTGATTGGAATACGAATGGCGGTACCGTGCGATTAAATTCTGTTGAAAGCGCGAAAATAAGTAAGAAAATCCTTGATTTATTGGAGAAAGCGGACAAGGATAAGGCAGAAGCAGAAATTAAATACCAAGCGGCAATTACCAAAGCAGATGAGCTTTACATTTCAAAAACGTATGAAGGAGCTTTAGCAAAATATGAGGAAGCTTTAAAATATAAGCCTGCAGAAAAATACCCTGCGGACCGAGTTGTAGAATTGGATGCTTTGATTCAGGCGAATAATGCAAAAGCCCTTGCTGAAGCTCAAAAAGATGAAAAATATAATAATCTGATTACTGCCGCGGACAATTTAAAAGGTCAAGGCAAATTAATAGAGGCCGTTTCTAAATATCAAGCTGCTGTTGCGGAAAAGGATGCTCAATATCCAAAAGATCAAATTGCGATACTTACAAAACAGATAGAAGATCAAAAGAAAGAAGCTGAAAATCAAGCAAAATATGATGCTGCGATAAAATCAGCGGATGGTTTTTTTAAACAAAACAGTGTTCGTGCAGCACGTGATAAATACATTGAGGCGTCTAAATTGAAACCATCTGAAAAATATCCTAAGGATAAATTGGCTGAATTAGATGGGAAACTTGCAGCTCAAGCGGAAAAAGAA
The DNA here is from genome assembly GCA_963925035.1 of uncultured Flavobacteriales bacterium. Taxonomy (GTDB): domain Bacteria; phylum Bacteroidota; class Bacteroidia; order Flavobacteriales_D; family Crocinitomicaceae; genus UBA4466. The sequence goes on along the minus strand of CAWUSK010000016.1, from coordinate 34,969 downwards.
GCAGTGAAACAAAAGTATGATCATGCAATTGCTGCTGGAGATGCGCTTTTTAATGAAGATAGGCTTGTCGAAGCAAAAGCTAAATACAAAGAAGCCTTAACGATTGAAGCTGCGTCAACATATGCGAAAGGACGCATTGAAATTATTGATGCAAAGTTGAACGAACAATTGGAAGCTAAAGCGAAGGAAGAGCAAATCACAAAACTGCTGGGTGAAGGTGGAGCTTTTATGGTTGCATCTAAATGGGATGACGCAAAAGGTAAATTCAACGCAGCATTGGCATTAGATGCTGAAAATGTTGAAGCAAAACAAAAAATGGCAATTATTGCCCAAAAAATAGAAGATGCCAAAAACCTTGCACTTCAGGAGGAGAATTACACCAAATTAGTAAAGGAGGGAGATGCTGCAAATACTGCGAAAAAATATGAAGATGCAATTTCAAAGTATGAACAAGCAATTCAAATAAAACCTACTCCAGAAATCGTTGGTGAAATTGAAGCGATTAAGAAAATAATGGCAGATTTAGCTTCCGCAGGCGAGAAGAAAGAAAAATATGATGAAGCAATTAAATCAGGAGATGAGTTGTTTAAATCTTCAAAATGGGATGAATCGATTGCAAAATATAAGGAGGCAATAGCTATCGATAACTCATTGCCTTATCCTGCTCAAAAAATTACAGAACTTGAAAAGTTAAAAGCCGAAGCAAATGCCAAAGAGCAGAAAAAGGCAAGTTATGACGCTGCCGTTCTAGCCGCTGATAATTTGTTCAACACAGCAAATTGGGACGAGGCAAAAGCAAAATACCGCGAAGCATTAGTGATTGATAATGCGCAGACATATCCCATAGGTAAAATTTCGGAAATTGACGGTATACTTGCCGGAGCAGCAGAAGAAGCTAAGTTGAAAAAGAAATACGAAGATATTTTAACTGCGGCTAATAAGTTATTTAGCGAGTCTGACTGGGATAAAGCAAAAGCGAAATATAAAGAGGCAATTGCTTTGGACGCTTCTCAACCTTTACCGGCTCAAAAAATTGCGGAAATCGAAAAAATCCAATTGGATGCAAAGGCATTGGCAGATGAAAAAGCAAATTATGATAAGACCATTTTAGTTGCTGACGATTTGTTTACAAAAAAGAAATATGAAGCTTCAAAAGCGAAGTACCAAGAGGCTATTGGTATTGACGCGACACAGGCATACCCAAACACTCGAATTGTGGAAATTGATAAGTTAATGGGTAACGCAGCTGCTGAGGCTGAACGAAAAGCAAAATACGAAACTGCTATCCAGTCAGGAGATCAATTGTTTGGTTCTGGAACTTTGTTAGAAGCTAAAGTGAAATACAATGAGTCAATCGCGATTGATGGCACTCAGGCTTATCCAAAAGAAAAAATTGCAGAAATAGACAAGTTAATTGCTGAAAAAGATGCTGATGCTCAGAAAACTGAAAAGTATAGAATGGCAGTTGCCGCTGCTGATAATTTGTTCGAACAGAGTAAATGGCCTGAGGCAAAAGTAAAATACCAAGAAGCCCTTTCTATTATTTCATCTGAAGTTTATCCAGTTCAGAAAATTGCTGAAATTGACAGTAAAATAGGAACTCTAGCAAAAATTAAGGGATTATTAGCAGAAGGGAAATCATTGTTTAATCAAAACAAATTGGAACCTGCACTTGGTAAGTATCAGGAAGTTGTCGCAATTGATGCGACAAATGCAGAAGCAAAATCTCAAATTGCTGCAATAAACGCAAAATTATCAGTAATGCAGGGCAATGCGGAAAAGGAAGCGAACTTTGAAAAATTTAAAATAGAAGGTTACGTACTGGCTGATAAAAAAGAATATGAAAATGCAATTTCAAATTTAGAACAAGCATTAGTAATAAAAGGAGATGCAGGTGTAACAGCTAAAATTGCGGAATTAAAAGCTGCAGTGGTTGCACAAAATGACAAGAAAATTTTAGACGAAAAGTACACGGACCTCATTACTGAAGCTCTTAATAAGGAGGGTTCTGTCGATTATTCAGGGGCAATTAAGTTGTATGAGCAGGCATTGTTATTAAAACCTAATGAAGCATTTCCTAAGACTAAAATTGCTGATTTGAAAGCGTTAATTGGAAATTCGAATGCTCAAAAAGTAATAGATGAAAAATACCAAGCAGCTTTGAAAAAGGGAGATGATTTAATGGTTCAGAAGAAATATTTGGAGGCGATTAAGGAATTTAACAAAGCATTAACGATTAAGCCAGAAGAAAGAGAGCCTGTTGATAAAGCAAATGAAGCAGCTCGATTAGAAAAAGCTTCTGAAACTGATGGAGATCAGCAGTATGAAAAAATATTGCTTGCAGCTCAAGGTAAAATTGATAACAAGGAATATGTGAAAGCAATAGAATTGTTGAACAGAGCATTGTTATTGAGACCAACGGATACTAGACCGAAAGAATTGCTTATTTATGTTGAATCATTTAAGAAAGTTGATGCTGAGTACAATGCATTAATGACAAAGGGAAATAATTTAGCAGCGAGTAAATCTTATGAAGAGGCAAAGTCAGCTTATACCAGTGCATTGTCTAAGAAGCCAAGTGAAAGTCTTCCGGTTGAAAGAATTACTGAAATGGATCGATTGATTTCAGAATCAGTATCGAGCAATCAAAAAGACCAATTGTATAGCAACTACATGTCAAAAGGAAATTCTGAATTTTCCAAAAAAGAATATGTAATGGCCTTGTCGCAGTTCCAAAATGCATTGTCTGTAAAGCCAAATGATGTTGCTGCAACGAATAAAATCAAAGAGGTTCAACAAATTTTGGATGATATTGCAAACGCAAAAGCTGATAATGTTGAATTATTGAATCAATTCAATGTACTCGTGAAAATAGCTGATGCCAAATTTGCAAATGCAGATTATCTGAATGCTAAAACAGCCTATTTAGAAGCTCAAAATTTAATAACGAATTCTTATGTCGAAACGCAAATTAAAGAATGTGAAAGACTTGAAAGAGAAAAAGGATTGGTTGAACGGCAAGTAGAATATCAGAAGATTATTGATGCTGGCGATAAGTTTTTTAGTTTGGCAGATTATGAAAAATCGAAAGAGTATTTTAGTCGCGCTAAAAATGTTAGAAATGAAGATCCTTACCCAAAGAAAAAGCTTTCTGAAATAGAAAGTCTTCTTCATCCAATTGTCGTAGATTCTGGAAAATTGGAAGATTTAGGAGATCCATTTGATAATTCAATTATTGATGGACAGGCGTTATTAGCAAAAGCTGAAGCAGAAAGAAAACTAATAAAAAAGACAAAAATTCAAAATCAGTATAATGCAATAAAAGATAGCGAAACAGCAATGGCAGCTGCTAAGACAAAAGATAATTACGATAAAACCAATGAAATCTATATGGTTTATCAAAAGGTTGGATTAGACGCGGGTGAATCTGATTTAAACCGTCAGGCCTTAATTGATGCATTGCGTGCTTCTCAATTAGAACTTCAGAATGTAGATAGATCGAATATGGATTTTGAAAGTGCAGAAAATCAGACAGACCAGCAAACGTTGAATGTTATTGTTAATCAATCTGCTTTGGTTTACGGTGAAAAAGAAAGTGTTTATAGAGAAAACACAGACATTATGAACAAGTACAATGTATTGCAAGCAACAGCCGTCACAGAGAAAAATAGAGCAGCATACAATGGGAATTTGGATTCAGATCAAACTTTAAATACTGTTCGAGTTCAAGTTGCTGAAAACACTATTGAAGGAAATAAGTTAAGAGAAAACAATACGGAAGTTTTGAAAAAGAGTGCAAAGGAATTGGCGGATGCAACGAATGGAGATTACAACAGAGAGTTAGAAAAGTACATTGCTAACAAAGTAGCAATAAATATAGAAGTAAATGTAAATTCTGGCATCGATGGATTAGCCCGATTGGCGCACGATGAGAAAGTGGAATACATGAAAATGATTGATAAAAAAACACAAGTTAAGGATCAATCGGCACATAAAGGTGATTTGGAACAGCGACAATCTGCGAAACAAGCAATTGATAATTCGTATGCAAATGTAGAGGTTCAATCGAATAAGGAGATTGAAAAACGTGATGATAACAACGATAAGCTCAAAGATGTGAATAAAACATTGCAAGCAAAAAATGCCGCAGACAATATTGGTCAGCAAGACAAGCATTATGATGCAATGAGTGAGTTGAATAAAATTACGGATAAGCCAATGAAAAAAGCAAGAGTAGCGAATTCACTGGGTGAAGAATATCCTGATGGAGTTTCGGAAGAATCATTTACGCAGAATGATAAAGATGGACTCATGAAGGCAATTATCACACGAAGAATAGTTGTTAGAGAAGGTCATGCGGATGTTCATATCAGAACGCAAACTTTGAATGGAATTACTTACAGTAAAAATGGAACACCAAGTTTATCTCATGTCTGGTCAAGCGAAACTCAAGACCCTAGTCTTAAGCGTAATTATTAGTGCACTATTAGCGTCTTGCGCTGAAAAGGAAACAAGCTATTCTTCTTTTAAAATTAAGGGCGAAACGCAAGGTACTACCTATTCAATTATCATTGTTGATGACAATGTAAATGTTTCAAAAGGGGATATTGATTCTATTTTTACGCGATTTGATAATTCATTGTCTACGTACGTTCCAAACTCTGTTATTTCAAAATTAAATATGGGAATAGGTGTTACGAGTGTGAATGACGAAAGTGGTTTCTTTAAACGTTGTTATCAAATATCCCAAAAAGTGTATGCTAAATCGAATGGTGCGTTTGATCCTTCTGTATTTCCGTTAGTAAAGAGTTGGGGATTTATGACAAATGTCGAATCGCCATTATCCCAGCAGGAAGTGGACTCTATACTTCGTTTCGTTTCTTTTAGTCATGGTGTTATACATGAAGTTACCTTTGACGGAGATGCCATTGAACTATCGAAGAAAAATTCAAATTTTAAAATTGATTTCAATGCCATAGCACAAGGACTTTCTGTAGATGTAATTGATGAATTTTTGAAGAAAAAGGGATACATAAACTATTACATTGAAATTGGGGGTGAGTTAATTGTTCGTGGTCATAATCGCGAAGGTAAAAAATGGAGAATTGGTGTAGATGTTCCAAAGGAAAATTTAACTTCACGCGAATTGGAAAATATTATGGTGCTGTCCGATAAAGCGGTTGCCACAAGTGGGAATTACAGAAAATTCTACGAAATTGATGGACAAAAGTACGCGCACACGCTGAATCCGAAAACAGGATTTCCTGTGCAGCATTCTTTGTTAAGTGCTACAGTAGTTACAAATGATGCGGCTAGTGCAGATGGTTATGCAACAGTTTTTATGGTGATGGGCGTTGAGAAAACACTTCGATTCGTAAAAGACAACGGAGATTTGGGATTAGACGTTTATTTACTTTACTCCGATAAAAAAGGAATAGTCCAACGAAAAATGTCTTCAAATTTCGAGAAATACTTAAATCAATAGTTAATCAGTAAAAAGGTTTCTAAAAAAAATGACCAAAAGGTTATTCTCAAAAGACTGTGGGTAACTATTTTCCATTTCAATTTGTTTCATCCTTACTTCTCGTATTTTTATAAAAACGATTTACATGAAAGAGAATAAAGTTTTACGCACTGCGATGCTTTTTGGTATGATGGTTAGTGCAGGAATTGTAATTAATTACTATTGGCAAAACTCGTCGATGGAAGCCCTAAAGGAAATTCCAATGTACGTAATGATTTTCACACTAGTATATATTCTTATTCAGATATTAAAGCGTTCAATTTATAAGGAACAACGCTGGTATGATTGGTTGTATTACATTGGATTAATTGCGATAATGTTACCAACCGTCATCGTTTCAGAAAGTAATCTTTCGTTTTTTAATATCATCACAGATACGTGTACTTTGTTTTTAATTATTCCAATCGTATTGGAAGGAAAAGTATTGGTCAATGAAAAAAAGTAATCAACGCGTACATTTTATTGCAATAGGTGGAAGTGCGATGCACAATTTGGCTATTGCGTTGAGTCGAAAAGGAATGCTTGTAACTGGTTCAGACGATGAAATATTTGAGCCATCGAAAGGTAGGTTGGAACGCCAAGGGATTTTGCCACAATCAATAGGATGGAATACCGATTTGGTAACAACGGAATTGGACGCGATTATTCTTGGTATGCACGCGCGTGAAGATAATCCTGAATTACTGAAAGCAAAAGAATTGAGCATCCCTATTTTTTCGTACCCGGAATATTTGTACGAACAAAGTAAAGATAAAATACGCGTTGTAATTGGTGGTTCACACGGAAAAACAACGATCACTTCCATGATATTGCATGTCATAAACGAAGTAGGCATGAATGCAGATTATATGGTTGGAGCTCAGCTGGAAGGTTATGATTGTATGGTCAAAATTACTAGGGAAGCTGAAATAATGATTTTGGAAGGTGATGAATACCTTAGTTCGCCAATTGATCGACGTCCTAAATTTCACTTATATCGACCAAATGTTGCGATCATAAGTGGAATTGCATGGGATCACATTAATGTCTTTCCAACATTTAATAATTATGTGGAGCAATTTAATATTTTTTGCTCGCTCATTGAGCCAAATGGTACTTTAGTATACAACACTGAGGATAAAGAAGTAAATCGCTTAGGATTGAAGTATAAAGGTGCACTTAATGCTGTGCCTTATCAAACTCCGAAATACCATGTTGTGGAAAATGGAACTGTACTTCACTTTGAAGGGGAATCGTATCCTTTGATGATTTTTGGTGGACACAATCTACAAAACCTAATGGGGGCAATGGAATTAGGGAAAGCCATTGGAATTTCAACTGAGCGCTTTTTAACTGAAATGTCCACCTTCACTGGCGCAGGAAAGCGTTTGCAAAAAGTAGCTGAAAAAGATGATTTTGTAATGTTCAAGGATTTCGCTCACTCACCTTCGAAGCTCAAAGCAACAACCAAAGCTGTTAAAGAACAATACCATGATAGAATTGTCGTAGCTTGTATGGAATTACATACTTTTTCCTCTTTAAAAAAGGAATTTTTACCTCATTATAAGGATGCAATGAACGCTGCAGATGTTGCAATAGTATATTACAGTCCTGAAGTAGTGCATCATAAGAAATTGGAACCAATTTCAAAGGAATTAATCAGCGAAGGTTTTGGTGGAAATGTAATTGTCATGAACGAAACTTCAGAAGTTCTCGATTTTATTCATGCACAAAAATGGAATAATTCAGCTTTATTGATGATGTCTTCTGGTGATTTTGATGGAATCGATTATGACAAACTAGGAGAGGAGCTGACTTCATAGCTTTCCAAAATTTGACCGGCTTAATTTCAGGAAAGACTACTTTTTCATTGTATATTTAAATTTTAATTAAATAATATTTCATGAAAAATTTTGCGCTAATTTGTTGTTGCTTTTTCGCATTAAAATCGCAATCTCAAGGGAATATAACAGTCGGGTCAACAACAGTAGAAGTTGACACAGTATATACTGGTTTAGATATTCCATGGGAAATTATTTTTGGACCGGATGGATTTATTTGGACTACCGAAAGGAAGGGAATCATTAGCATAATTGATCCAGTCTCAAAAACCAAAACAGTAGTACTAAATATTATAACTTCGGTATATCAAAATTCTGAATCAGGTTTATTGGGAATGGCATTGCATCCAGAGTTTTTGACTACTCCTGAAGTTTTTATAGCATATACGTATGGTTCATTCTCAAATATTCAAGAAAAAGTAGTAAAGTATACTTATAATGGAAGTGCTTTAGTAAACGAGGTAATTGTAATTGACAATATTGTTGGAAATACAACGCACAACGGTTCGAGAATTTCTATACTTCCTGACAATACGTTGTTGTTCTCAACTGGAGATGCTCAGAATCCAGCCTTTCCGCAGGACATAAATGAACTGAATGGAAAAGTCCTGCGGGTAAATATGGATGGATCAATTCCGGCGGATAATCCATTTCCAGGGAATCCAGTGTATTCCTTTGGACATCGAAATATACAAGGTATTCTGCAGCATCCGAATGGGAAAGTATATCTTTCAGAGCACGGAGCATCTACGGATGATGAATTTCAAATTCTTGAAGTAGGTAGAAATTATGGCTGGCCAAATGTCGAAGGTTTTTGTGATCCTGGGGGCGAACAGACTTTTTGCGATGCAAATAATGTCGTAGAACCTTTGGTAGCATGGACGCCTACAATTGCACCTTCTGATATGGTGTATTATACAAATCCGCTTTTTCCGGAATTTGATGGAAGAGTATTAATGTCAGTGCTTAAGGATAAACGCATTATTGCTGTTAAATTAAACGTTGATGGTTTAGCTGTAATTGATGAGGATCATTATTTAATCAATCAATTCGGTAGGTTGAGAGATATTTGTGTTGGACCTAGTAACGAAATTTACATTGCGACAAATGGACAATCATGGTCGAACTCTAATCCCAACACACATAGTATAATCGTATTAAGAGCTTTACCAATTTCTGGAGTGAATACATTGTTTAGTAATGATATTCAAGTCCGTCCAAATCCAGTTAAAGATAACTTTCAGCTTGAGGTTGAGTCAAACCATCTCGGTTCTTTAGTTGAAATAAAAGACATGAGTGGAAGGTTAGTATATCAATCAACTGTTTCGGAGCTTAGTTCTACAATTGATGTTTCTATTCTTAACAAAGGATCTTATATATTGACACTTTCAAAAGGCAACCAAATTTCCATTCGTAAACTATTAAAGTAATTAAAAACTAGTAGTTTAAGAATTCGATCATTAAGATTTATACAGTTTTATTCGTGATTGTCTTTCGATTTTTGGCATGTGAATAATGAGTTTCGAAAGTTAATCTGATTCTATTAATTCCTTAGTTAAATTAGTTTTTGTATTTTTCAAGTATGAATTTCAATTGCCGAACTAGTTTATTTTTTTTCTTTCTTTTGTTTTTTGTTTTCTCAAGTTTCAAGGTCTTGAAAAAAAATGACGAACTAAAAAATGAAAGTGGGAATACACTGACAGTAATCATTAAGAATATTCGTAATAAAGAGGGGAGATTACAAGTAGATTTATACAAAAATCAGGAAGAATTTGAAGCACGAAGTTCTGACGAAAAAAGAAGGGCTTATGTTTATAAAAGTTCTGTTTCAAACGGCAGAATTATACACGTATACAAAAATGTTCCTGATGGAGTCTATGGAATTGCATTGTTTGACGATGAAAATAAAAATGGAAAGATTGATTATGGGTGGATTATGCCCAAGGAAGGATTTGGCTTCGGAGATTATTATCACACAAAATGGAGCTCTCCAAATTTTAATGACTTCAAATTTTCACTAAAAGAAGACAAAACTTTAGTAATCGTTGTACGTTATTTATAGTCCTATTTAAATTATGAAAGATAAGAATGTATTAATTACTGGCGCTACTGGGGCAGTTGGTAAAGAGTTGTTGGATCAAATGTTAAAGCAATACACTCCTTCAAACATTACTGTACTTGTTCGCCGGTCTAGAAAAGCAAATAAAATTCTTCGAAAACACAATGGAATTAACGTAATCTATGGTGACGTTACAAACTTAAAGGATGTTGAAAGAGCCTGTATGAACAAGGATTATGCTATTCATTTGGCTGCAATAATTCCTCCATTGGCTGACGAACAATTAGAGCTAACAGAAAAAGTGAATGTTGAAGGAACTCGAAATGTTGTTAAAGCGCTCGAAAAACACTCACCGAATGCGTTTCTTTTTTATAGTTCTTCTGTTGCAACATATGGCGATAGAAATAAAAATCCTGATATTCGAACCACAGACCCATTAACTCCAAGTGCTGGTGACGAATACGCAGTGACTAAAATTGCGGCTGAAAAAATAATTAGAGAAAGTAAATTGAATTGGTCTATTTACCGCCTTTCTGCAATTATGGGAATAGGAAACCATAAAGTTTCAAAACTGATGTTTCATATGCCACTTCAAACAATAATGGAAATTTGCACGATTGAAGACACTGCTAGGGCATTTGTCAATTCCATTGGTAAAGAAGAACAATTGAAACACAAAACATTCAATCTTGGTGGGGGTGAAGACTGTCGAATTATTTATAAAGACTTTATAGAAAGAGCATTTATAGCTTATGGAATGGGGAGGGTGAATTTTCCTGCTTATACTTTCGCAGAAATTAATTTTCACTGCGGAAACTATTCAGACGGAGATATTTTAGAAGATATATTGAAGTTCCGTACTGATAATTTAGATTCTTACTTTGGACGTTTGGAAGCTTCGGTGCCTGGGATTCAGCGATTTTTCACAAAATTAGTAAATGTTCCTGTCAAAAAAGTACTGTTAAAAACATCTGAGCCGTATTACGCTCACAGAAAACAAGATAAGGTAATGTTAGACCGCTTTTTCGGGGATGAATACAAATTACTTGACCGAAAGTAAGAGTTTGTAATTATTCAATTTCGCGTTAGTTAGACGTTGCCAGAAGTAATGATGAGAACAGTTGAGCATATTCAAATTTAATTCTCCATAAATTCTAGTGCATACCTGCGGATGACACGCTTTTTTTTGTTTTCCCCAAAGTCATTCATGTCGTTGTGTTCAATATTGAGAAGATTAATTACAGTAATTCCAAACTGCTTCTGTTCTTCTACAGTTGGTAAAACTCCTTCATCGGCTTGTTTGTCACTTGAGCGCAATGAATACACTTTCAATTCAGTTGTTCTTGGTAGTGGAACTCTAAGTTGATCCAAAGTAATGATTTTCTCAACAATATTCGGATGTTTTTTGTGAAACAACGCAGCCATATCACCGCCGTTTGAATGGCCAATTAATGTTATGTGTTCAAAATCTAAGGTTGGATTTGTTTTTTTTAATTCATTTATCGTATAGTAGATATTTTCAACTCCTCGCTCCCAAAAAGGTAGCCTCACAACCTGCGGAATACCAGTAAATGGGAGTAAACTGTCGTTAGGAAGTTCATGCTGAATGCTCACAACAAAATATCCTTTTGATGCCAAATAACTTGTAATATAGGAGTAAACTAAATAGTTTTTCTGGTAATTCGCTCCGTAACCATGACTAAAAACTACAATTTCTTCATTTTGCAGACTGCCTCTAGACCGGTACGTTGCAATTGGGATTTCTCTTTGACGTGATTCATCGTAAAGTCTGAATGTATCCAAACGAACAGCCAATTTCCCGCTATAATCAGTAGCATTTCTAACAGTAGAACAACTGCTTAGTAGTGCAATTAAAATGACGGCGATATAGAGTAGCTTATTCATTTCCAATTGATTTAGCTATAAATAATTAGTTATGTTTAGCTTATACCTTAGGTCAGTGCAGTTATCTTCTGAATTATAGATTTCAAAATACCGTTCAAAAAATTTATCTAATATCTTTATAGATTTCACATTTTCAACGTAGACATCAGCTGTAATCAATTCAACGTTTAGGACATTAAATCCATAATCAATTAACCCTTTAACGATTTCCGTTCCGTATCCAATTCCCCAGAATTTTTCTCTAATCCTATAACCAATTTCGTCTTCCTTTTCATTGTTCTTCAAAAATGCCGCGATACCAATAAAAGTGGCGTCGTCTTTGGATGCAATTGCCCAGACTTTTGTTTCTGAATTAGTATTCGAGTTCAAATGTTTTTCAAAATGTTGATCGCTAGTTTCTCTGTCCATTGCTTCTCTTGGAATAGGATTCATTACTTTCGGATTACCCATCATGTCGAAAAAGTCCTCACGATCATTCACGTTCAAAGGTCTAACAACAAGGCGTTCTGTATCAAATATCTTAGCTGTTTTCATTGGAGATTTCTTTCAACTGTGTTTTTCCCAGTACTTTTTACCGTAACTACAAAACACTTCTTCGTTCGCCTTTATTTCCCGTGTAGCTTTTATACAAATCTTGTCATTTTCATCTAGCACAATCTCTGCATTGTTTTTAAAGGTAGTATTTGGGGAACCATTTACATCATTGGCATATTTTGCAAAGCAAGCCGTGTGCATCGAATCCATTATTGTATTGTCGAGTTGATTAATAAAGTACCGATCATTTCCTTCTTGGGCTCGTTTCTTTGCTTCTTCAGCAGATAACGCTTCTCCTTTAAAAACAGCAATAGTTTCATCAATATAAATATCTACTGCAGTAAATAGTCCGTTACCCGCGTTAGGTAATTGCGATGGATTCTTGAATAAATAATCAAATTCAATAGCTTCAATTTTATTGTTGTCCGGTTTCAAAGTTTTCATGTTAACATGCATAAATTAATTGGGATATTAATGTCAAAAAAAAAGCGCATCATAGTTGATGCGCTTTTAAAATTAAATGAGAAAGTGATTATGATCTCTTCACATTAATAGCACTTAAGCCTTTTGGGCTTTCTTCTATATCGAATTCTACCTTGTCTCCTTCGTCAATTTCGTCGATCAATCCATTTGCATGTACAAATACATCTTTATCTCCTTCGTCTGGTGTAATGAATCCAAATCCTTTTGAATTATTAAAAAATTTTACTGTTCCGCTGCTCATTGTAATATTTATATGTAAGCCGTAAATGTAGGGATTTGAATTCATTATATTCAATTTTCGCATAAAAAACTGAAAAAACAATGGTTTTTTAGCTTATACAATCTTATTAATCAGGATATTGGGAGTAATTCGTTAGCCTCCATCCTTCATTGAAAACACTATTAGGTTATAACCTTCTAGCTCTTATTAGCCAGCTTCATTAAGTATTGTGATTATGTCAGCACAATTTATTTAAAGTATCTACCATAGGGAAAAGAGTATTATTGAATTTTATTTTATTATTTTTCTAAATCAACTTTTCTGAATATGTTTATCATTATATCCCTTGTTTCTATATTTTTTACTTTCTTAGGAAGATTTAAGAAGTGAAAACCAGCAAGAGTTCCGCCAAACCAAGCAATTTTATAAACATCCGAACCAATCGAAGCCTGGGATTGACTTTCACTCCAACTACCATCATTTTCTTAAAGCTAGCACAATTAATTTTTGATAGATTAAGAGTACTTTTACCTCCTTTACCTCTGTCAATTCTGTGTTTTTGTCTGTTACTCCGTAAATCATTTCAGCTCTTATTTTTCATTGAGAATATTGCCATAATCTGTTTCACTCAAACTCATGTATATTCTATCTGAGTGATCAAGGGTAACCTTCATGTTATCGATGAACAGATAATAATTGATTATAATTTCCTTATCTAAAGCTCCTGATGCATTAACTGTAAGTTCCTTGCTGTTTTTTTGATATAATCTTTTACAATCGCGAAATAAGCAGTATCCTTTAAATTAAATTCGCCAGGTTGCACAGTAGAAATTATGACTGGTTTTATTGTATTGGCTTTTGACCGCAAGAGGTAGCTATAAGCATCATAGCCAGAAATATAAATGTGATTTTTAAAATGTGAAATTAGAATTTTTATAGATCTTACAACAACTGTTGCAGCCATTTTTGTGGTATCCTAAAAAGTAATAATGTTAATCCATTTTAATAATAATAGCATCAGAATTGTTATTCCTGTGCTCGCATATATTGCAAATTGCCAATAAACGAGCAGAGATTCTTTAATGAATTTACCTTTTGTAAGTTTCCAAAAAAGAAAAATGATTATTACAAAAAGTAATATAGCTATTATCAAAATATTTTCCATTTGACTTATTTAGACTGAATGTCGTTAACGTTTTTTGTAAGCATTGAGCTAATCTAACAATTTCTCTAGCTCTTAAACTTCAATCCTTCAGATCTACCTTTCTTGAATATCTTATTACTCACTTCCTTTCCTCTACGCATTTCTTTTTGCACCTCTTCAGGTAATGCATTAATCTCTTGGCATTCTGCAGAGCAACAGCTGTCCATTTTTGCAGCGCAAGTGGGACATTGAATAAAGAGTAGGTGACAGGCAGCGTTTGCACAGTTCGTGTGCGCATCATTTGCTTCACCACATTGGTGACAAAGGGCAATAACATCATCAGAAATTCTTTCGCTTCTACGCTCATCGAAAACAAAGTTTTTTCCTTTGAATTTATTTTCCAGATTTTCAGCATTCACTTGGCGCGTGTATTCGATAATACCTCCTTCCAATTGATAGACTTTTTTAAATCCTTTGTGCTTGAAATAGGCGCTGGCTTTCTCGCAACGGATTCCTCCAGTGCAATACATCACCAAGTTTTTATCTTCTTTAAAATTCTTTAAATCGTCCTCAATAATTGGCAAAGAGTCACGGAATGTATCGACATCTGGTGTAATTGCACCATCAAAATGTCCGATTTCACTTTCGTAGTGATTCCGCATATCTACCAAAACAGTATTCTCGTCTCCAATAATGTCGTTGAATTCTTTTGCCTTCAAATGAATTCCAATATTCGTCACGTCAAAAGTATCGTCTTCCAATCCGTCAGCTACAATTTTATCTCGTACTTTGATTTTCAACTTCAAAAAAGATTTATCGTATTGCTCAATGGCAATGTTCAAACGAATTCCTTGTAAAAAGGAAATGCTGTCCAAATGCGCTTTGAATGCTTCAAATTCTGGCGCTGGAACGGACAGTTGGGCATTAATTCCTTCGTAGGAAACATAAACACGACCTAATACGTCAAGCGCATTCCAATCTAAGAATAAATGATCTCTGAAAACGTGCGGATTACCAATTTTATGGTATTGATAGAAAGAGATAGTCAAACGGTTTTCTCCAGCTTCGTCTATCATATCAGCTCTTTCTTTCGCACTTAATTTATTATACAGTTGCATGCTATATCTTGTAATTAAATTCGATGTGGCACAAAGATAATCAATTCAGGGTGAAGAGAAAACTAGAATTGTTCTAAATTAATGTTTGACTTGGTCAATGTAGAAATCAGGACTAACTGAAATCTCAGTTTTTAAATCCAATACAGTTTCAAAGGTTTGCCATTCTGTGGAAGGGTACAGCCAGATTTCTATTTCTTGTAAATAAATTAGAATAGGCATGTCGAAGCCGGAAAGACAATTGCTCCATTTGTACTGAATAATGTTCTCATCGTTTGGAATAAACTCCAGAATAGGAATTTGATTTGTACGTAAGAACTGGTTAAAAAATGCAGAGAAATCCTTGTTTGAAAATTCGTTGATATATGTTTCAATTTGCTGTCCAGTAACTGTTTCTTTTGCAAAGGTGCTATTCATTTCGCGCAGCATCATTTTAAATTTCTCATCGTCGTTCATGATTGTTCGAATCATGTGTATCATCGCTGCTCCTTTGTCATAATGGTCGCCGCTTCCTCCGTCACAATTTCCGGGCATTCCTTCCATTGGTCTATCGTTACTAATGTTGTTCCATTCACCGTGTTGGTAGTTGTATCCTTTTTCTTTTCCAAATTGACATTCAGCAAACAAACTTTCAGAATAGGTGGTAAAACCTTCATGAATCCATGAATAAGCGACGTCTTTAATGGAAATGTTATTTCCAAACCATTCGTGTCCTGATTCGTGAACGATGATATAATCGAACAAAAGTCCAACGCCAGACATGCTTCTGTCCATACCCAAATAGCCCATTTTGTATTCGTTTCCGTACGCGATGGCACTTTGATGTTCCATTCCCAAATAAGGAGCGTCTACAAGCTTGTATCCGTCTTCGTAGAAAGGGTAGGGACCGAACCAGTTTTCAAAGCAGTTGATCATTGGTTTTACAACTTCAAATTGCTTTTTTGATTTAGCTAAATTGTCGCGTAACACCCAGTAATCTAATAATAAATTACCTTCTTCTCCTTGCAGAGAATCGCTCCAGTGCATGTAGTCTCCAACGTAAAATGTAATATCGTATAGGTTGATTGGATTTCTAACCCTCCAATGCCATTCTGTTTTCTTTTTGGCGATTTTCTTTTCAATTAATTGTCCATTTCCAACGGCAACAAGGTTATTGGTTGTTGTATAGAATAAATCGACACCGTTATCAGGTTCATCGCTAGGATCGTCTTTACATGGCCACCAAACACTTGCTCCGTCACCTTGACAAGCAACTGCTATCCATGGATTCCCATTCTTATCTTTTTTAAATACAAGTCCGCCGTCCCATGGAGCATTAAAAGCAATTTGTGGTTTGCCGCTATAAATAATTTCTAAATCGAAATGTTCGTCAATTTTTAACTGAGAAAAATGACCAATGATTTTGTGCGATCTTTCTCCTTTGATGTACGCCAATTTTTTACCCTTGTAATAGATGGATTTAATCTTCAGACGACTGTCTAAATCTATTTGCAAGGTATCAATCGCTTTTTCCTTAACAATTGCGCAAATCGAAGATTTCCCCTTGATCGTTCTATTCTTTGGATTGACTTCTATTGAAAGCGAGTAGTGCTGAACATCCCACCAAGACCTTACTGAATTTGGGTTACAGTAATCTACGCTTTGAGCAAAAGTAATATTCGAGAAAAGAATTGCAAGAATGGTGATGACGTTTTTCATAAATTAGTCTAAAAGTTCAAAACACAGTTCTTAGTGTTTAAAAGCACTACAATTCGAATTTAACGAAATATTTCCCATAAAAAAAGCTGCCAGAATATCCAACAGCTTTTAATTCATTTCAAAATTATATTACACCACCTCAGATAAATGGTGAATATTATTGATCGAAATACCATGTTTTTTTAACAACTTCAAGTGAGAGATAATCGCTTTGTATAAATACGGCTCAACATTATGTTCAATATTAAATTCTTTACACGTTTCAATTAACATTTTTTGAACAGCGTGAAAGTGCACGTGACTCATTGCTGGATATAAATGGTGAACCGCGTGATAGTTAATTCCTCCAAAGAAGAAACCAACAATTTTCCATTTTGTTCCAAAGTCAGTTGTAACGCGCAATTGGTGCTCAGCCCAAGTGTCTTTCATCATTCCATTTTCATCTGGACGAGGAAAAACTGAATGTTCGTGGATGTGCGCAGGAAACAAAGAAACAGCAGCTGTAATACTTTCTACCATGTGCATGATTAAGAATCCAAGAAGAACCCATCCCCAATAAACACCAGAAAACAACAAAGGCAATACCAATGCGTAAGTGAAATAGATTGCTTTTGCAATGAATAATTCAATGAATTTACTTCTCTTATGTTTTACTATTTTATGCCCAATTTGACTTGAGAAAAAATCTTTAAAATCACGCTTAGTCACAATTTGAACGGTATAAAACAAGTATAAAAACGGAGAATAAATGTGTTGGTATTTGAAGAATTTCTTAGGCTCTTCCATTGGTGCGAAAGTCAGCATTCCAGTTTGGTGAATATCAACATCTTGTCCTGGAACCATAGGATAAGGGTGGTGAGAGTTAATGTGACGTAAACCCCACAAATATCCTGAACTGCCAATTAAATCAAATGCATACGACATGACTTTATTGGTTGTTTTACTATTTGAAAACGATTCATGCACACCTTCATGCCCTAGAATAAGTGCGCAACAAATTTGCCAAAACCCTAAAACAGCAAATGCTGAAAGTAGAATAGCAACACTTCCGTTGGCCATATATAGTGCACTAACTAGCGCGATGTAAACTGTAAGAAACAATACAGCTTTGAATTTACCGTAAGCAGTTGACTTACGTGTAAGGTTGTTTTTTGTAAAGTGTTCGTTTACTTTTTTGTTGAGTGTAGCAAAGAATCCATTAGGCTGTTCTTGCTGATATCTGATCTCTGTGTAATTCATAATGCAAAATTAGGTATAATTTCATTAAGAAAAGACTGATGAAAATCATGTTTTATAAAAAACCAATTGTTGATTAATGATTAAAAGACTGTAATTCCAAGTTTTAATTCAACATGTAAGGTTAAAATATCGCCCATGTTTTTCATTTCTAAGAAGAGGTCGTTCTTATGATACGCAGCTAATTCTTCGCCTAATGTCGCAACATTCTCCTTAGAAGATATCGTATCCTTTTTCATTCTCCTAAGAATACTCTTGGTTCTTTGTTTGGCAGCTAAATATCTCTTTTTCATTGCAACGCGCTCTTGCTTGGCGTATTGACTTGCAATTTCATTCGACATAAGTTCTTGAGCTAGTTTCACCAATTCAATATTGTCTTTAAAGTATTGAGGTAAATAAATATTTTTTCTTCCTTCATAACTTTGTTGATCGAAGTCCATTGGACGCAAGCGGTATTGAACATTGTCAAAATCTTGCGTAATCTCAACAACAAAATTATATCCACGCATATCGCCTAATAAACGTACAAAACAACGCTCATTGAATTTAACGAACTCTTTTGCAAACCGTAAGCGGTTTTCAATTTTTATCCCAATGTTCTTTTTCACGAAGTCATCACTTGGAATTCCGACAATGTGGTCTTCAACCAATGTCATTTTATCAACGAAATAAACTACTTTGTCTGGTGAAAATATCTCCTCTAATTCAAGGCCATAAATTCTCGAGGCATCAGCTTTTTTTATATAGAAATAATCGTGATTGTCATTTACTTCGTTGATCACTTTAATTCGAAAGGGTTTTGAATTTCCAAACGAACAAAAATCAATACTTTCAATTCTTAAATACGGTATTTCATCTCCATCTGCTACAAGCATCTGATAGATATTGATCAATTCATTATGAAAGAACTCATTTTCAGACTCATTGTACAATGCACCAAACCAGAGCGTTTCATCTCCATTGTAGTCGGTCAAAGGTATTAAATCTTGAAATCGAAGTAAGTCATCGTAGGAAATAGGAAGGTTCGCCAATCGTGAATATTGACGTAAATGTTCGCGCAAAGGTGCTTTGATCTTGTAGATTGGTTTTTTGTGCTCTATTTCAATAAAATCTTCCATATGAAATAAAGATAATATAAACTTGTACTTTTTGAGACAAAAAAAGAACCCATCTTTTGGATGAGTTCTAAAATATGAATTGAGCAGGTATTAGTTACTGAAGTTCACTTTTCTTGTGTCAACAAAATTATTTCCATTTACGATTTTAAAAATATAACTTGATTTGCTCAATGACGAAGTATTCATTGTCGTTTTTACCAATACAATTGCTTGTTTTGAAACTTCCTGTCCTACTAAATCATATAGTATAGCATACGTTTCACCGTCCAGTTATTTAATTTGATCAACTTGAATTGTCAATACTTTTGAAGCTGGAATTGGGTAAATCGAAATAGATACCTTATCACTAGTTAAATTTGAAAGTACTGATGTTGGATCAACAACGGTGACCGTTCCAACCATCCCAGCAACAAAATATGGATCACAATGATAGTCGTAATCTCAGACTGTTGTGAACTTGTGTTTTAATACCCATCCAGATCCAAGTGCATTCCCAAAAGATTCTGGATTCGAAGGGAAGGTTCCAGTTGTTCCGTTAACATTATGAGTGCCGCCAGTATTTATCCAACGAATAGTGTCTCCAAGATTAACAGTAACATTTGCTGGGCTAAAAGATGACTCGCTTGCTGCTACATCAATTGTAGCTTGAGCGTTTGTAGATTAAATACTTGTTGAAAAAGCTGCAATTATAGCAAAAGATTTTAAATAATGTAAATTCATAGGTTAGATTTTTAAATGTGTTATTCACTGCGGTAATGGACTAAAAATGTAATAGGTTGGTTTAACGTATGAAAGGAATAACTGCCTTTCTTTCCTTTGGGTAATCGGCGAATTTTTCTTTGTACCAAGAATGATGTTTGATTGCCCTCGGAAATACATTTGCAATTGTCCAAACACAAAACGTAAGCGCTGGTAGGTTACAAGCCATGATTGCAAAACCAATCCATTGTGTCATTTCACCAAAGAAGTTAGGACAAGAAATGTATTTGTACATAAAACCAGTTGGGATTTTATAGCCAGTTTCACCAGGTTTGCGCAAGTGAATTAATATGTGATCACTGATGTTATTAATTACGGCTCCTCCAATAAATAAGGTTATTCCAACAATGAAAAATGGTGTTAAGAAATCAGCATCGCTGTATGTTTCGAAGTATGCTAAAAAGTAACCGTTCATTCCTGCATTTATTCCATTAAAGAATATAGCGGAGAGTACAATAGAAAGGGGCATTTTCTTCCCTGTAGTTCGCAAACGCATTGGAAAAATAAAAGTTCGGTTGAAATAATGAATTAACCAAATACCAGCAAGCATCAGTGCATAATTTGATAAATCGCCTATAGTCGTAAATACTAGAATTAGTGCAAAGGAAGGAATCTCCATAAAAAACCATCCCCAGCGATTATCGATTAATTTCCCCCAACCCTTTTCTTGGGTATGTCGACCATAAGGTGCTGTGATAAAGAACAATGAAATGAAGGTAATCACGGCAACCGCTATCCAAATCCAAGCGAAAATATCAAAGTAATTTTTATCTATCATGATTTTAATTTAAAGTTTTTTTCCAGTTAATTAAGTCTTTTATTGAAGCTTCTAAGGGTGGGTTTTGGTTTCCTAATTCTTCTCTTGCATTTTGATTCGACATGTTCGGATGCCCATGTTTTAAAACCGCGATACTTTCCTCTGTGAATTCCGGAGGTTTCTTGGTAAATCTAGATTGCAAAGCAACAAAGGGAAAACTCATTTGAATAATGAAACTAGGTACGTTATCCTTCAGAAGTTCGGTGATAATAGCAGATTCAAGGTGACCGCTAGCTACTGTAATTGCAATTGTTGGCATTCTTAGCTTTAATTTTCTAGGCCAAGATACAGAAATAGTGAAGTTCACTTTATAAAAACCGGAAAGTTTTGTAATTTTCGAACATGAATAGGTGGATGGTTAATTTAGTTTTGTTGAGCATTATAGTGGTTTCGACCTCTTTTGTTAGAAAATCTAATTTAGGTAATTTACATACCCTTACCGTTCAAATCACAAATATTCGAAATTCAAAAGGACGGATTCAGCTTCAGATTTACCGCAATCAGGCTGCGTATTCAAAGCAAACACCTTGGAGAGTAAAGTACGTTTCGAAAGATGATTTAAAAAATAAAACACTTGTTTATTCTATTCCTTCGCTAGAATCTGGAGTTTATGGAATTGCGATTTTAGACGACGAAGATCAAAATACTAAAATGAAATATTCTTGGTTAATGCCTGACGAGGGGTTTGGCTTTTCCGATTTTTACCTTACAGGATTAAGTAGTCCAGATTTTGAAGATTTCAAATTCAATTTAAACGGAGACAAGACTGTAAAAGTAATTGTGAAATATATGTAATTATGCAGTTTCGATTAAAAAATCCCTTTACTTTTCAAGTACTCGTCCAAGACCAATTCATCAGTAAATAGAACGTCTCTCGCTTTACTTCCGTTGAATGTACCGATAATTCCGTGACCTTCTAATTGATCTACAATTCGTCCGGCTCTGTTGTAGCCCAGTTTTAACTTTCGCTGTAACAAACTTGCAGAACCCTGTTGATGCATCACTACGATTCGTGCAGCGTCAGCAAAAAGAGCGTCCAAATCTTCGTCGTCCATGGAACCGTTTCCTCCTTCAGATCCTTCACCTACATATTCAGGTAAAAGAAGCGCTTCTGGATAACCTCGTTGGTCACCGATGAATTCACAAATATCATCTACTTCCGGCGTGTCTACAAATCCACATTGTAAGCGAATGACTTCTTGTCCCGTACTAATAAGCATGTCACCACGACCAATCAATTGATCAGCTCCTGAACTGTCTAAAATAGTTCTTGAATCGATTTTAGACAATACTCTAAATGCAATACGAGCGGGGAAGTTGGCTTTAATCATCCCGGTAATTACGTTTACAGAAGGACGTTGAGTTGCAACAATTAAATGAATCCCAATCGCTCTTGCAAGTTGCGCAATACGTCCGATTGGATGTTCAACCTCTTTTCCAGCAGTCATTATCAAATCGGCAAACTCATCAATAAGAACAACAATATACGGAAGGTAACGATGTCCGTTTTCAGGGTTTAACTTTCTTGCTATAAATTTCTGATTGTACTCCACAATGTTACGAACGTGCGCTACTTTAAGTAACTCGTAACGATCATCCATTTCAATGCACAATGAATTCAATGTTTTGACAACTTTACTTGTGTCTGTTATAATTGCTTCACCTTCACCAGGGAGCTTTGCCAAGAAATGACGTTCAATTCTATTGTATAATGTCAGCTCAACTTTCTTAGGATCGACCAAGACAAATTTGACTTGCGAAGGATGCTTTTTGTACAATAATGAAATCAATATTGCATTTAAACCAACAGATTTACCCTGTCCAGTTGCTCCAGCAACTAACAAGTGAGGCAATTTCGCTAAATCGAATGTAAATGTTTCGTTGGTAATTGTTTTCCCCATTACAATAGGTAATTCGAAGTCGCTTTCTTGGAATTTCTTAGAAGCAATCAACGAGCGCATGCTTACCATTTCTGGTTTGCTGTTTGGAACTTCAATACCGATTGTTCCTTTACCAGGAATTGGTGCAATAATACGAATTCCCAATGCAGCTAAACTCAATGCAATGTCGTCTTCCAGGTTTTTAATTTTTGAAATTCGAACACCAGGCGCAGGAACTATTTCATACAATGTAACAGTCGGCCCAACGGTTGCACGAATTTTTTCTATATCGATTTTATAATTTGATAATGTCGTAACAATTTTATTCTTGTTTTCCTCTAACTCAGCTTTATCTACTTTCCCAAGAGAACTGCCGTAGTCTTTCAATAAGTCAATAGGAGGCAACTTGTAACTTGAAAGGTCCAAAGTAGGGTCATAATCGCCATATTCTTGGCGTTTGCTGTCGACTTCTTCTTCGGATAATTCTAAATCATCTGGTTTAGCAGATGCCACTTCAACTTCAAGACCATCTACTTCTAAATCTTCTTCGATATCGGCTTTACCCATTTCATCGATGATATCAGATTCATCCTCGTCGTCTTCAGCTTCTCGTGTGATTAATTCGATTTCGGAATCATCTTCTTCCTCTTCCTCATCTTCTTCAAAATGAACTGTTTTTGCAATTAATTCATTTATTGTCTTCGTTGGATCGAGGACACTGGAAACGTTCATGTCATTCGGATCCAACTTCTCTTCAACTTCGGATAAATCGTAGTTTTTTGAGTTGTTGAACCAGTTTTTTATTTTCCCGAAATTCACATTGAAAACGATCATTCCAATGACATATCCAAAGGCTAAAATCAAAATAAGTGCACCGAATCTCCCAAGAGATAATCGGAGCCATTCATTTACTTGAAAACCAAACGCTCCCCCAGCATAACTGACTTGCTTTGAAAAGAATCCCAAAAACAAACTGAACCATACCAAAGTTAAAATGGAAGCCGTAATTGTTTTGGCAACTGGTAAAATGGCAATATTGAAAAGCAATTTAAATCCAATTACAAATGCAATCAATGGAATAGCAAAAGACGCTAGTCCAAACCATCTATAGATTAATAGGTGAGAGGACCAAGCTCCGAATTTCCCTAGCCAATTCGCGACAGGCTCTTCGTTTCCGTCGAATAGGAATTCAAATAACCCTCTGGAAGCGACACGGTTTTGGTCTTGTTGCCATGTAAGTAAATAGGAGAAGTTTGCAAGGAATAAGTATACGGCCAACAGAAGCAAAGCTACACCAATAGTGGATTTCACTTTCTTTTTGTCAAAACGTTCTTTTATAATGCCCAAAGTACTTGGCTTTTTCTGAGATGCAGGCTTTACTAATTTCTCAGGTTCCTTATCCTTGGTTGTTCCTTTTGCTTTATATTCGTTGTCAGTTACCATTGAAAATTGTCTATATTACGAAGATAGTGAGGATAGTCACTCGCAATAAGCGAAGAATAGTTAAGTATAAACAAGTAAATGTTAGTAGTGAGTCAGTTAGAAACTGACGATAAATTTAGGCTGTTTTAATCAAAGAAATTACTCCTCAACTTTACTTCCTTCGCCTATCATTTTTTCCAAAAACTCATCAAAAGTAACAAGTTTATAATCGTCTGGAACACCGAATAAATCGTAATTAGGCTTATACTCACTCATTTTCACCAATTCATAATCCACAATTCCGTCTGCCGTTGGAACACTAAATTTCACAGGTAAACCTGGCATTTCAGTATAAAATGTGCTGTATTTATTAGAGATTTTCTTGAAATACAAGAATTCGATTGGTTCTTCAAACTCTGGATGAGAAACCATAATTCGATTTGCTTTTCGGTTTACAATTTTACGTTTAAACATCTTTTTTTGAAAAGTGAATTCGCGTTTTGCAGTGGTTGAATCTGATTTTGCATCTGATTTGTTTTGATCCGTGCGGATGGCAAATTTCCCTGCTTTGGAATCGAGTAATAAATATGATTTTTTCTTTTCCATGTGACGCAGAACAACTTGTTTTCCTAATTGACTGGTGAAATTCTCAATTCGAGAAATCGTGTCGTTCGAATAAATAATCATGGAGTTTTCCGGAAATAAACTTCGCATCGCAGTATCATGGACTGAGATTTTGTACTCTAACATGCCAATAAATGGTTGATTTTTTTGAGCTGAAACATTTGAGCTTATAGAAATTGAAGCAATAAGAACAAATGCAAGGTAAATGCATTTTTCAACAACAAATAAAACGGGATTTTTCATATACCTATTCAACGGTTAAAGATTTAAAAGTTACTACGCAACAAATTTAATGGAATAATTTGACGAAAGAGATTAAGCGTGAATCTTTGCTAAAAGCAAAGGAGTTTACTTAATATTCATGAACATAAAAAGCGTACCGCGATCGTTTTCATTGATGTATCATTACTTTGTATGGTAAATTTCCAGAAGCCTAAAAAGACCTTTTTTAGTGATTTTGGAGTGAAATAATACGTGGATTTCTATTATATTCAATTTTCTGGTTTAAAAGATAGGTGATTTGTTCAAAAATGGTGTCCTCCTAGGATTCTATCATCAGTTATATATGTTATTTTTGTTGTGTAATTCAGATTATGAAAGGAGAAATAAAATTATTGATTAATAAATCAGAAATAACAGCTGGTACGCGAGGAGCTTCTTTAGGACCTGAAGCAATAATGGCGGCTGCGAGAAAAGTGAATAGTAATTATTTTGGGAATTATCCAATTGATTATGTGGATGAATTCAATTATTTACTCGATAACGAAATTAAATATCCAGTTGCAAAGCGTGTAGTAGGATTGATAAAAGTATTTGAATCTGTATCTGGCAAGGTAAATGAGATTTTAAAAAACGGTCAATTCCCACTTGTGATTGCAGCAGATCATGGTTCTGCGGGAGGAACAATTGCTGGAATAAAAGCAGCTTACCCAACAAAACGTTTGGGCGTTATTTGGATTGATGCGCATGGTGATTTACATACGCCATACACAACTCCGTCTGGAAATATGCATGGAATGCCTTTGTCAACGGCATTAGGAGTTGACAACAAGGAAGAGCAAGTAAATGATTTGATTCCTGAAGTTGTTGAGATGTGGGAACAATTGAAGAATACTGGAGTTAAAGGAGCGAAAATTCAACCTGAAGACTTGGTGTTTATAGGTGTTCGAGATACTGAACAGCAAGAAGATACGTTAATTGAGCGATTGAATATCACAAATCATAGTGTTGAAGATGTGCGAAGGAAGGGCACGAAAACGATTATAAAGGAGACGTTAGAGCAATTAAAAGGATGTGATATTATTTACATTTCTTTTGATGTAGACTCTATGGATCCTGATCTGACATCTCATGGAACAGGAACGCCTGTAGAAAATGGTTTGTCACCAACGGAAGCAGAAGATTTTTTAAAAGCGTTTGCAAAGGAAGAAAAAACAGTTTGTATTGAATATGTGGAAGTGAATCCTTGTTTAGACGAAAAAATAAATAAAATGGCGGAAGTCACGTTCAATTTGTTGGAAAAAATGACTAAGGAATTGGAGAATTAATAGAATGGAAGAGTTAATAAAAGAATTAATATTATCGAATGCTGTATCCGTTTTCGGTGTGCAAGTAGATGAAAATACGATACAATTTCAGAAAACACGTAAAGATGTAGTAGGTGATTTGACCTTGGTCATTTTTCCGTTTGTTAAATTACTAAAAACCTCTCCGGCAGAGGCGGGAGAGAAAATAGGTGCTTTTTTGAAAGAAAATATCTCTGAAATTTATTCTTACGAAGTGGTGAGTGGGTTTTTGAATTTCACCATTTCAGATAAATTTTGGTTGAAAGAACTAAATTCAGTTTCTAAAATTGAAAAATACGGATTTGCTAAGCCGAATTCACGTCCAACTATAATGGTTGAATATTCTTCTCCAAATACCAATAAACCTTTGCATTTAGGACACCTAAGAAATAATTTCCTTGGTTATTCAGTGGCGGAAATTTTAAAAGCAAACGGTCACAATGTAATTAAAACGCAGATCATTAACGACCGTGGAATTCATATTTGCAAAAGTATGTTGGCTTGGGAGAAATTTTCTCCTTTAAATGAAAAAGGAGAACGTGAAACTCCAACAAATACTGGACTAAAAGGAGATAAATTAGTAGGGAACTACTATGTTCGATTCGATCAAGAATTTAATAAAGAAGCAAATAATATTATCGCTGATTGGGAGCAAGGAAATTTTGAGGATTTCGGTGATGACGTAATAGCGGAATATAAACGTTTAACCAAATCAAAAGAAGGGAAAGAGGAAAAGGCAATTGCTGGAATTGATGCGAAAATTAAAGATCTAGCAAAAAATCAAACCTCACTTTTACAAGAGGCGAAAGAAATGCTGGTGAAGTGGGAGGCGCGCGACCCTCAAGTTTATTTGTTATGGACAACGATGAATAGCTGGGTATACGCTGGTTTTGAGAAGACATACAAAACAATGGGTGTCGATTTTGATAAGCTGTATTACGAATCTGACACATTCTTATTAGGAAAAGATATTGTTACCGATGGTTTGAAGTCTGGAGTTTTCTTCAAAAAAGAAGATGGTTCT
This sequence comes from uncultured Flavobacteriales bacterium, assembly GCA_963925035.1. Taxonomy (GTDB): domain Bacteria; phylum Bacteroidota; class Bacteroidia; order Flavobacteriales_D; family Crocinitomicaceae; genus UBA4466. The sequence goes on along the minus strand of CAWUSK010000016.1, from coordinate 8,022 downwards.
GTGTGGATAGACCTTTCTGCTGAAGGGTTGGATGAAAAATTAGTACTTCGCTCAGACGGAACTGCAGTTTATATGACACAAGATGTTGGAACAGCAGTTGATCGTTTTGGAGATTATAAAGATTTAAGTGGAATTGTCTACACTGTTGGAAATGAGCAAGATTATCACTTCAAAGTGTTGTTTTTAATATTAGAGAAATTAGGTTTTAGTTGGTCGGATAACTGTTCGCATCTTTCATATGGAATGGTCGATTTACCTACTGGAAAAATGAAATCGCGCGAAGGAACTGTTGTCGACGCGGATGATTTAATGGAAGAAATTGTCAATCAAGCAGAAGTAATGACGCAAGAGCGTGGACACATAGATGGATTATCTGATGAAGAAAAAACAGCATTGTTTCGTTTGATCGGAATGGGTGGATTGAAGTATTATTTACTGAAAGTCGATCCTAAAAAACGCATGATGTTCAATCCAGAGGAATCGATTGAATTGAATGGAAATACAGGACCATTTATTCAGTATGCACATGCTCGAATAAAATCATTGATTAGAAAGGCTGATTCTGCTGGTGCATTAAAGGAAACGACGATTTTACCAGAGGAAAAAGAAATCATCAAGCAATTGTTAGAATTCCCTTCAGTTCTTGATGAAGCGGCTAAAAATTATTCTCCTGCGTTAATCGCTAACTATTCTTTTGAACTAGTTAAATTGTACAATACATTTTACCAAAGTATACCTATTCTAATCGAAGAGGATGAAGAGATGAAGAATATGCGACTTGTGCTAAGTGAAAACGTGGCAAAAGTATTGAAGTTGGCAATGCGGTTAATGGGGATTGAAGTTCCTGAAAGAATGTAAATTAGGTGGGCATGAATAGGTGGAATAATATTTTTCAATTTTTGCGTTTAACGCATGAGCAGGAAGATAGTGCAATTATTCATGATGCAATAGAAAAAGGTGTTGTTGTTCGCGGAACAAACCTTTGGATTTTAATATTTGCCATATTAGTAGCGTCAGTTGGTTTAAACATGAACTCAACCGCCGTCATAATTGGAGCCATGCTTATTTCACCGTTGATGGGACCTATAAATGGCATTGGTTATAGCATTGCGACGTATAACTTCCCGTTATTCCGAAAAGCATTAAAGAACTTTGGTTTCTCCGTATTAGCAGGATTAATTACATCTACCTTATATTTTTTATTAACACCAATAAGTACTGAACATGCAGAATTACTGTCTCGTACAAGTCCTACAATTTATGATGTGTTAATCGCTTTGTTTGGTGGATTAGCCGGAATTGTTGCAATTAGCAGTAAAAGTAAAGGAAATGTAATTCCAGGTGTCGCAATTGCAACTGCTTTAATGCCGCCATTATGTACTGCAGGTTTTGGACTTTCGCACGGGAATTGGACTTTTTTCTTTGGTGCACTTTATTTGTTCGTCATAAATTCTGTTTTTATTGCACTTTCCGCAATGATTGTCTCTCAATTATTAAAATTACCGAAGCAAACACACTTGCTTTCTCGTGAAATTAAAAACAAAAACATAGCAATTGGGCTAGCAATAGGTTTAACGGTAATTCCAAGTGTTTATTTGGGATATACCTTGGTAGCGAAAGAGAAATTCAATGGTAAAGCAACAAACTTTGTGAACAGAGTCGCTATTTGGGAAGGGAATTTTTTATTGGAAAATAAAATCAATGCGGAAGAAAAGACAATTGAGCTAATTTATGGAGGTAATGAATTTACCGATAAAACAGAGGAACGACTTGTTGAAAAAGCAAATGATTTAGGACTATCTGACGCTACAATAACTGTGAAACAAGGATTGAAAATCAGAGATTACGAATCCATGATTCAAAGAAATGATAACGATAATAATAAATACAGTCAATTAACAGCAGAAATTAATCGATTAAGAAACGAATTGGATCGAAGTAATTTTAAAACAGACAGCCTTTCAATTATGCCGGGAACGGGAGACTTGTTGTTACGTGAAATACAATCACTGTTTCCTAATATAGAATCTTGCGCGTATTCGTTGACAAAACAATACAATTCGAAGAGTGAAAATCCTGAAATTGTTGCAATGGTATTTTTCAACGCAAGTGAAACGATTTTAGAAAACGATAGAAAGAAAATTAGAACTTGGTTGGAAAATCGTTTGCGAACGAAGTCACTGATACTGAAATTCTAATTGATAAAACACTCTTTTAGATTGCTGTACACTTTGTGGACAGGTAATCCCATTACGTTGTAGTAACACCCTTCAATTTTGTGAACGGCAATTGCTCCAATCCATTCTTGGATTCCATATGCGCCAGCTTTGTCGTATGGTTTGAAGTTTTCAATGTAATAATCAATTTCATCTTTACTTACGTTTGAAAAATGAACAATTGTCGTTTCAGAGAAACTGACAGTAGTCGATTTTGATTGCATGCAGACACCTGTTACGACCTTATGTGAATTTCCAGAAAGGGATTGAAGCATTTGGAAAGCATCGTTGTAATCGCTTGGTTTTCCAAGAATTTTTCCTTCGTGAATGACAACAGTATCTGAAGTAATTAATACTTCACCATCCTTTAATTTATCAATCAAGGGTTTAGCTTTTAATTCAGCTAGAAATTCAGGAACTTTCTCTGGTTTTAACTCTTGCGGATAAACTTCATCAACTTCTTTAATTCGAACCTCAAAAGGGAAGCCCATTGACGCTATAAGTGATTGTCGTCTTGGTGATTTTGAAGCGAGTACGAGTTTTATTTTATCCATAAATCATAATAATACGCCAGTAAACAGGCGTTAACATTCCAAATATCATTGCCAATTTAATGAGGTGATTGATTGCTCTAAATTGACTTTTTGTTGATGAAATAATCAATAATATAAAGCACACAAGAATAAGTAGTGCAGACAAAAAAACGGGAATCATTGAAATTAAAGGAATTGCACTGTAAACTGCCCAGATTGATACCGAAATAAGAATTGTGGCAGATAAAATAATTCCTGAAACCCATTTTGTTTTAAGTATTCCAAGTACAATCGGAAGCGTTTTTGCTCTCAATTTCTTATCTCCTTCCATGTCCTCCATGTCTTTGATTATTTCTCGAGCAAGATTCATCACAAATGCAAATCCTGAAATAGCAAAGGTTAACAGTAAAGTGTAAATCGCGATTGCGCTTTGAGCAAAAGGGTAGAAGTTATTTTCTACTGTTGGAAATTCATTTATATCGCGAATATGGAAATAATAATATCCAACTAACAAAGGGACTAAAGCTGTTAATCCTGCGATTAAAAAATTGCCAATAAAAAACTCTCGTTTTAAACGCAAGGAATAATACCAAAGCAAGTTAATCGTTAATAAGTGAATGAATAAATACCAATAGGTTTGCAATCTCCAGCTTAAATATACTGCAATTGAAAAGGCTAAGAAGTTAATCATCCAATGCGATAAAATTGCTACACGACGTTTGACAAATTTCCCAATTATCACTCGGTCAGGCTTATTGATTAAATCCGCTTTAATGTCAAAATAATCGTTGATGATATTTCCAGCGGCCGCTATCATAACCGTTGAAAAAACAAGTAGAAAGAATAAAAAGGATTTTATACCCAGCGAGGATTCAATTGTATAAACACCTTCAAAATACCACGCGATTCCATACATAGAAATCGCAATGATTATAAGATTTAAGGGTCGAATTAACTTAATGAAATGCATTATTTCGTCGTAATTTTATACTCAGTTCTTCTGTTTGATTGATGTGCTTTTTCCTTTTCTTTTTCTGTAGCAAGTTTTTCAATTTGTTCGTCAGTAAATACTGGTTTTGCTGATCCGTATCCCATAAATGACAAACGTTCTTTCGCTATTCCTTTTTGAATGGCATAATCGTAAACAGCTTTTGCTCTATCGTTTGAAAGAATTCTGTTTGATTTCGAATCTCCACGAGAATCGGTATGTCCACCAATTTCAATGTGTACTTTTTGGTTTTCATTTAAGAAACTTACTAATTTATCTAGTTCAACAAATGATTCGTTTCTCAATGTTGATTTCGATAAATCGAAGAAAACATTGGCAAGAATAATTGATTGATCAGAACCTCCGATTGGAACCATTGGAACATCCATGTGAATTGCTTCATTGTTGTCAGGATTGTTCATGTCGAAATTTTTAGAGAAGAACGCGTATCCAGGATAGGTTACGTTTAGCGCGTATTGTTTGTTGATAGGCAATGAAACCATGAATTCACCAGTTAATTTATCCGCTTCAGAATAAATAACTTCTTTTCCAGTTTCTAAGTCAATCAGCTGGAATTTACCAGGAATTGGACGTTTTGTTACAACATCATACACAACACCTTCAAAATAAAGCGTTTTTGTTGGGCGTAATTTCTCAGGCATTTCAAAATAGTAGATATCTAGATCACCGTATCCACCTTCTCTGTCAGAAGCGAAAAATGCTATTTCCCCATCAGGAGAAACCATTAATGAGTTTTCTTCGAATTGAGTGTTGATCGGGTAACCTAAATTTTGTGGTTCTCCCCAATTTCCGTTCTTATCCATGCGGCAAACATATAAATCTGAACCACCCATTCCAACATGTCCTCGGGAAGCAAAATAAAGTGTTTTACCATCCGGGTGAATCAAAACAGATTCTTCTTCAACTGGAGTGTTGATGTAATCTGGAAGTCTTTGAGCTGTCCCCCAACTTCCATTATCATCTATGCGGGACACGAAAATATCAGAATTCATAGGCTGGTTACGTTGACTAACTCTTCGAATAAAATATAAAGTTCTACCATCTGCAGAAAGCGACGGCTGAGACTCCCAAACAAATGAATTAGCGTTTCCAGGTAAGTTGACAGGATTCGTCCAGTTTGAACCTAATTTTTTAGTGTAAAATAAATCACAACTTCCTTTTCCAGTTCTGTTTTCTCCGTAATCCTTTCCTGTAGCATCAGGACAAGCAACAAAAACCAAAGAGCGCCCGTCTGCAGAAATAGTTGGAGCACCTTCATTATTCACTGTATTAACGTTATTAGGCATGGCAACTGCTGTTTGCCAAATTCCACGATTGCTTAATTGAGAAACAAAAAAGTCCTCTTGTTCTTTAAAAGGTCCATCAACTCGTCCATCTTTAATTCTTCGGGTGAATAAAATTGTTTTTCCATCTACGGTAATTGTAGGAAAGTACTCAGGGTTTTCTGTATTTATTCCAGGTCCGATATTAATTGGATTGAATGTTGAAGGATTTTTAAGTTGATATAATGCAAAGTCGCAATTTGCTCGAATGTGATTAGCTTCAGAAACTAAATCTGGATTGGCATTTCTAAATTGAACGAAAATATCAATATTTTTCATTGCGTCTTCATAATCACCAACCGCTTGTTGTAAATTCGCTAAATAGAAATAAGTGCTTCCTGTACTAGATTGCTGCGGATTAATCGCTAATGCTTTTTTGAAATGATTGATTGCAGGTTGGTATTCTCTTAGAAGCTCGTGAAATTCTCCTGCCATCATGTGCGCTTCCCAGAATTGAGGGTCTTTTTCAATAGCCTGATTTAGATATTCAATTCCACCTCGATAATTTGGTAATGTCCCACTTGCATTCAAATTTGTGCCAGGTTCATTTTTTCCTTGTTCGAAAAGTTTAATGGCTTTTTTATTCGATGTAGAATAATGTTGTGCTGCAGAGCACGAAGCAAAAAGGATTAGCGATAAAGTGAAAAGTATATATCTCATAATTTAAGGTATGTTCATTGTTTTGTGCGTCTGTAAAGAAACTCTCCATTGCGGATTGTTTTTTACGTAGTCAATAATCATTGGCAAAAATCGTTCCCGTTTTGACCATTCTGGCTGAAGATATAATTTGCAAGATGAATTCAGCTTTTTCACATGACCTTCAGCCCATTCAAAATCAGAAGGGTGACTTATAACGACTTTTAGTTCATCTGCTTTTAAATAAGCTTCTTCAACTGGCGCCTTGAATTTTTTTGGTGAAAAGCAATACCAATCAATATCTCCAATTAAGGGGTAACAGCCTGAAGTTTCTATGGCAGTGTATATTCCTTTGGATTTTAAGCTGTCAATTAAGGTTGTTAGATTGTACATGCAAGGCTCACCGCCAGTGATTACGCAAAAATCAGTAGTTGTTTGTTTTAACTCGGAAATTAAAAAATCAACCGTTTTAATTTGATGTTTACCAGCATCCCAGCTTTCTTTTACATCGCACCAAACGCAGCCAACATCGCAACCTGCCAAGCGAATAAAATAAGCCGCACGGCCAGAATAAAATCCTTCACCTTGGATTGTGAAGAAATGTTCCATTAATGGATATTCAGAGGTTAATTGTTGATTGGGTTGAATCATGTATCAAAAGTAGCTAATAATCTAACTTTATATACGAGATGAATTCATTTTATTATCTAAAAATCGAAGCGCAGGCAATTTGTATATTAATAGATTATGACGGTAAGCTGATCACTAATTGGCTTCTGCACTTAGCCAAACTTCTTGCAGGAGAACTCTTTCAGATATAAAGTGATCTAAAAATAATACGTTTTTAACTTTTTTTTGTCTTTTTGATGAATTAACGATTCGATCAAATGTTTCTTTTATTAATTCCAAAACGTTCGAATTAATGAGAACGACTGATGTATTAACATCGAAATTGTAATTCTCATAAACTGAAACTATTTTTTCGATATTCTGTTTTTCGCATTCACTTGGATGTTTCTTTTGAGTCAATTCGTTTAATAATGGAAGTAACCGCGCACTCAAATCTACGAAATGACGCAGAATAAAATTGGCCGTATTGATGTTGACGATGTCCTTTGAATTCATAATAAATGCATTTAAGGGATTTCTACTTATAAGACGATTTTTAAGCCTTTTTAGTTGAAGATTTTCAAGTTGAATGTACATTTTTGAAGTTTCGTCGAATATTTTGCATGGTTGGTTGAAACTTTAGTTTTATCTTTACTCGAATTTAAAACCAGAAATAATATGAAAAAAACATTACTTATTGCATTGATTTCAAGTGGAGTTAGCATGAGCTTTGCACAACAACAAATTGGAAATAGTGATTTTGAATCGTTCGGAACTGTATTTGGAGGTGAGCCAACTAACTGGAACAGCTTCTTGTCAGCAAGTGGTACTTGGTCGGTTGCTGCAAGTGACCAAATTGCTGAATCTGCTGATGTTCGTCCAGGAACTGCTGGAACAAAGAGTTGTAGAATATTTTCAAAAAGTACTTTTTCTATTGTTGCGAACGGAAATGTTACTCTAGGGAAAATTAATATGGGGAGCACGACTCCTGCAGATGCAGCAAATTATAATGCAAGTATTACAGCAGATCCGGATTTTTCGGAAGCTTTGACTGATCAGCCAGATACAATTGTTTTTTGGGCGAAATTCACACCAAACGGTGGAAATGGAAATGCACGAATGAAGGCAACTTTGCATGATAGTTACGATTACAGAGATCCAGAGGATGCAGCAGCAGCGCCTCATATTGTTGCTACAGCTGTAGTGAATTACCCTTCAACTGCAGGTATATGGAAACGATTTTCAATTCCGTTTAGTTATGTAGGGCCTGCAACCGTTAACACTCATATTTTAGTGACATTCACTACGAATGAAGCTGCTGGTGGCGGTGCGGCTGATGATGAAGTTTTAGTTGATGATATTATGTTAATTTATAATCCAGCAACTTCTAGCTTGTCAGAAAATGATAAAAAAGACGGAATAATTGTCTCTATGGATAATTCAAAAAATGTAGTTACTATTAATGGATTGAAAGACTTAAAAGGTGATTATACTATTTTTAACTCCTTAGGTCAAGACCTTCAAATTGGAAGTATCTCTTCTGAAATTGAATTTAGCGGAGCACCTGGTGTTTACTTTATTCACTTGAATGCAAATAATAAGGCATATTCATTCGAATTTTTGAAAAATTAATAATTCAAAAAAAAGATTAAATTTGAAGCCGTTCACGTCTGTGAACGGCTTTTTTAATTATTTAC
>CAWUSK010000015.1:0-83767 GCA_963925035.1 uncultured Flavobacteriales bacterium | reverse complement strand
ACCTTCGTATGCATAATTTAAACCTTTTTCAATAGCATTTTTAGCTACAGTCCAAACGTTTTTTCTTCTACCAAAGTAACCTTTGGCTAATTTCATGAAGTTTTTTCTACGTGCTCTTGAAGCAACGTGGTTTACTGATCTTGGCATATCTTTTTTAGTTTTTTGGTAAATTGTGCATCATTATTTCAGATGACTTAGTTACATATTTACCGGGTTAAACAATTTAAACCAATGTGCTTATTTCATGCACAATTGTAACTTGATATTTGACATATCTGCTTTGTGAACCAAACCATCATGTGTCAAATTTCTTTTTTGCTTTTTAGTTTTTTTAGTCAAAATATGACTTTTAAAAGCATGTTTTCTCTTAATTTTACCACTTCCAGTTACTGTGAATCTCTTCTTAGCACTAGATTTAGTTTTCATTTTTGGCATCTCTCTTCGTTTTTTAAGTTACCTCTCTATAGCTTCTTTCTAGAACTTTATGCTGAACTTCACTAACGCTTGTTTCATCAAAAGCTCTGCTTTTTCTTATTTCTTTTTGGAGTTGATCATCATAATCATACGCTTACCTTCTAATTTAGGTAATTGTTCAATCACACCGTAATCAGCTAATTCTTGTGCCAATTTCAGTAATAGAATCTCTCCTCTGTCTTTAAATACAATCGTACGTCCTCTAAAAAACACATACGCTTTTACTTTATTTCCTTCACTAAGGAATTTTTTTGCATGGACTAATTTGAAGTCAAAATCATGATCATCCGTATTCGGACCAAAACGAATTTCTTTCAATTCTACCTTGCTTTGTTTTGCTTTTAATTCTTTTTCTTTCTTTTTTTGGTTGTATAAGAATTTACGGTAATCCATAATCTTACACACCGGCGGATCAGCTTTTGGTGATATTTCCACTAAATCAAGTTCTTTTTCGTCAGCCAATTTCAATGCTTCAGAAGTCGCCATTACCACAGGCTCTTGACCGTCAATTATAAGTCGAATTTGACGCGCAAAAATTTTATCATTAATTCTGTGCTGGTCTATTTCTTCTCTTTTTACGAAGTTTCTTTTGTTTGGTCTTCTCATTCAGTTATTTAATCATTTAAAGCTAATTCGTCTGCTATCGTTGTATTTAATATTTCTGCAAATTGTTCAATACTCATCACACCTACATCTCCTTTGCCACGCTGTCTAACAGAGATCTGGTCGTTCTCTGCTTCTTGTTCTCCAACAATCAACATAAAAGGAATTTTACTAAGTTCAGATTCACGTATCTTCTTACCTATCTTTTCATTACGATCGTCAACGAATCCGCGAATATCGTAATTATTTAGCAATTGCAAAAGGTTTTCGCAGTATTCATTGTATTTATCGCTAATTGGTAATATTGCAACCTGATCACCAGTTAGCCAAAGTGGGAAGTCACCCGCGCAGTGTTCAAGTAATACAGCGACAAATCTTTCCATTGATCCAAAAGGAGCACGGTGAATCATTACAGGTCGATGTTTTTGATTGTCTGATCCTGTATATTCTAATTCAAAACGCTCAGGTAAGTTATAGTCAACTTGGATTGTACCTAATTGCCATTCTCTTCCTAGTGCATCTTCTACCATGAAGTCAAGCTTAGGTCCGTAGAACGCCGCTTCACCATATTCGATAAATGTATCTAGGTTTTTCTCAGCTGCAGCTTCAATAATTGCGCTTTCAGCCTTGTCCCAATTTTCGTTAGTTCCGATATATTTTTCAGAATCGTTAGGGTCACGCAATGAAATCTGAGCTTTGAAATTATCAAACTTCAGTGTTTTAAAAATATACAAAACCAAGTCAATTACTTTCTTGAACTCATCCTTCACTTGATCTTGCATACAGAAAATGTGCGCATCATCTTGTGTAAATCCTCTTACACGCGTCAAGCCATGTAATTCACCTGATTGCTCGTAGCGATAAACTGTACCAAATTCAGCAAAACGAATAGGTAAATCTTTGTAAGAACGCGGTCGTGCTTTGAAAATCTCACAATGGTGTGGACAGTTCATAGGTTTCAAAAGAAACTCTTCGTCTTCGTCAGGAGTATTGATTGGTTGGAAAGAATCCTTTCCATATTTCGCATAATGTCCCGAACAAACATACAATTCTTTACTTCCTATGTGAGGAGTAATTACTTGATCGTAACCACCTTTTTTCTGTGCTTTCTTTAAGAAATTCTCAAGACGCTCGCGCAACGCAGCACCTTTCGGTAACCACAATGGCAAACCTTGGCCAACTCGCTGTGAAAAAGTGAATAAATCCATCTCTTTACCAAGTTTACGGTGATCTCTGGCTTTTGCCATTTCCACTTTTTCTAGGTATTCTGTCAATTCAGAGCTCTTAGGAAAAGTGATTCCGTAAATACGCGTTAATTGCTTTCTTTTTTCATCTCCACGCCAGTATGCACCTGCGATCGATGTTAATTTTACAGCTTTTACAAATCCAGTATTTGGAATGTGCGGTCCACGACATAAATCTGTGAATTCACCTTGAGTATAGAAGGTAATTGTTCCATCCTCTAAACCTTCCAATAATTCTAATTTATATTCGTCACCTTTTTCTGTGAAGTAGGCGATTGCATCAGCTTTTGAAATGTCCTTGCGTACAAATTGATTTTTAAGCTTTGCTAATTCCTTAATTTTGTCTTCTACTTTAGCTAAATCAGCTTCCGTAATCGTGTAATCCATGAAATCCACATCGTAGTAGAATCCATTTTTCACAGGAGGTCCAATTGCTAATTTAATTCCAGGATAGAAAAACTCCAATGCTTCAGCCATAAGATGAGCAGAAGAGTGCCACATGGTTGATTTACCATCCGTATCATTCCAGGTCAATAATTGTAACTTTGAGTCGTTATTTATTGGGCGATTGGCGTCTATTACTTCGTCATTCACCTTTGCTGCAAGTACGTTTCTAGCAAGTCCTTCCGAGATGCTTAAAGCTACATCCATGGCAGAAGTCCCTTGCTCAACTTGTCTTACAGATCCGTCTGGTAACGTAATGTTTATCATTTTGTATACTGAAATTAGACCGCAAAGGTAATGAAAACCAACGAATATAATAGTTCAATACTGATGCTTTTTGATTTTTTATTGATTCATTATTTTTTGTTAATAGGTTCAATTAATTTTAATATATTTATTTCAAGATATTATTAATCAACACCATCACTATTGACTTTTTCAAAGCTCCCTTTTGTTTATGTTACGCCATTTCTAGTATTTGGGATTTTGTTATTGGACAATGTCAATAGTTCATTTGATATTGCGCTAGTATTAATGGTTTTGGCAATGTCGATTTTTTTAATTTTTTCTGCAAGTAAAGTTGATTTCATTCAACGGTTTAGGAGTTCGTTGCTTTTCATTGCGTTAATTGCACTGGGAGGAATGTTGATTTCTGAGCACCGAACTAACCCTAAGTTGATAAATAAAGGAGTCAGCGTTTTGTTGTCACTTGACGAAATCGCTTCGATTGATAAAGATTGGCGCAAGTCCATTTGTACCATAAACTCGGTTCTAACGAATGATTCTGTTATTGAACATGATGAACAAGTCGTTTTGTTTTTTAATTCCACACAACTTCAAGCGGGAGATGTTCTCTTGGTTCAAACGAATCTTGAGAGAATTGAGAACAAAAATAATCCTGGAGAATTTGATGTGAAATCTTATTGGAATAACAAAAACATATATCAAATCGGATTTGTAGGCGAAAATGATTTTAAATTAATTAAAACAGTTGAACAACCTTGGTGGAAACGTTGGGGGTTGAATATCCGTGAGTCAATGACGGATAAGTTAAGAAAAATTTTGACGGGTGAAAGTCTTGGCGTTGGAGTTGCTTTATTATTGGGTGATAAGCAATTATTGTCCAATGAAGTTCGAAGTAGTTTTAGTAACGCGGGTGCAATGCATGTTTTGGCAGTTTCTGGACTTCATGTAGGGATTGTATTGTTTATTTTGATGTTTGTTCTTGGGAAATTTACGCGTTTCATTTCAAAAACGACAGCAGTGGTGATCTCTATTGTTATTATATGGATTTACGCTGGAGTTACGGGGTTATCACCTTCTGTATTACGTGCAAGTTTTATGTTTTCCATTCTTGCCATTGCTCAAATTTCTGGACGAAGTAAAAATCCGATGAATGTGTTGTTTTTTAGCGCATTTGTCTTACTTCTATTCCAGCCTTTGTGGATTTATGACATTGGTTTTCAATTGTCTTACCTAGCAATGATTGGCATTTTTGTACTTTACGATCCTATATCTAAATTGTTTTATTTCAAAAATAAATGGATAACAAAAATATGGCAGGGAACGGCAGTAGGATTAGCAGCTCAAGCATTTACAGTTCCACTGACGCTTTATTACTTTCATCAATTTCCAAATTACTTCATTCTAACTAACATTGGAATGATGGTTTTTGCGGGCTTAATTCTGGGGATAGGCTTGTTATTTTTTGCAGTTAGTTGGACTACTTTTTTGGCATTTGTTGCTGGAAACATTTTAAATATAGGATTGATTTCAATGGTAGTTTTTGTGCAATGGGTTGATAGTATTCCGTTTTCTGTTGCAATTGGTTTTCAGCTTTCAGAAGAGTTACTATACTTGATTTACTTTTTACTCATTTTGGCTATTTTTAAATCTTCTAAAAAGTTTAAAACCGGAATTATTCTAACCCTGTTTGGTATTTTTTCTCAGATTCATTTCCAACGGTATCAAAATATGAATACTAATGAGATGGTGATTTTCAATTCGGATGACTTTACAATGGCGATTAAAAATGAAGATCAAATTGTTTGCTTTCATACAGCGAAAAAAGAGCGTATTGAGAAGGTCAAGCGAATGCTCAATGATTACAAAATGGGCAGGCCTGGTAAAGTGAGTTTTGTTTATTTGAAAGAAGGTCTTGTAACAGCAAAAATTAACGATGAGGAGTTTCAAATGTCAAGAGATAAATACGGAGTTGACATTGTGAGTCCGAAAGTTAAATTATATGTACGTATCAGTTATTCTGGAAATTACTTCGAGTTAGACGAAGCGTTAGATATGGCTTATTTAGCTAAAAACAAAGACCGCTACAACCTTTCTGAAGGGGCTAAGACAATTCCATTAAACTGAAATTATAGAGCTTGAATTGGATGTATTCCTTAGATTTTTAATCAAAAAGAATTTAATTTGACAAGAACTTCTTCCAAAGTTCACCTTGTTCCTTATTTAAAACTCTTGGGAATTTGTGCTGTGAACCCAACTTTCCATTTAATTCCATAAAGGCATAGAACTTTTCCACTGGCAGCAAAGTACAAGCGGGCGATTTCAAATTAATTTTTCGTGCAGATTTATAATCATCATTCAATTCACAAAGGTTGTGATTGATCATGTCGATTAGCACTTGAGAATCAATAGAATCATTTGTACCTATATACCAATGATGGCTTAAGTTTTCTTCATTTGCGTAGATTGTGAATTCAGTTATTTCAAGTCCTAATTTATCAATAGCCTGTGAAACTGCCTGATTGATATTACCCAAAGATAAGTGTTCTCCACACAAACTTAGAAATTGTTTAATTCTACCTGTAAGTATTATTTCTCTACTTTCAATGTCAATGAACCTTACTAAATCACCAATTAAATACCTCCATAATCCAGCATTAGTGCTCACGACCAAGGCATAATCTACGTCATTTTGAACCTCATCAATTAAGTAGGTACTATAATTGTCTTTTAAAGTTCCGGTTTCGTCGAAATAATCTGAATTGAACGGGATGAATTCAAAAAAGACGCCTGCATTCAGAAGCAATTGCATTCCAATTCTTTTAGGTGATTTTTGGTAAGCAAAATAGCCTTCAGAAGATAAATAGGTGTCCAATAGTATTAACTTTCGTGAAAGTACTTTGTTCAATCGTGAAATGTACGGATTCATGAAAACACCGCCATGAACATACACTTCCAAATTTGGCCAAATATCATGAATTGTTTTTACTTGATATCTCTCAACTATTCTTTCCATTAAAAGAATGCACCAACTAGGAACTCCTGCAATAATACTGATGTTCCAATCTTTGGCTTTTTCGACCATCATTTCTAGCTTCACATTCCAATCGGACTCGAACGTAATTTTATTTCCTGGCTTGGTTAAGGGTGAAACAACAAGAGACGTGTGCTTTTTTAAAATACCACTTAAATCCCCTTCAATATGCTTATCCTTAATTAATAAGTTTGAACTGCCTCCAACGGCGAGTAATTGACCGCCATAAAATTCCTCTGATAAATTCAATTCATGCAGCGTCAGTAATTGCTTCAAACTTGATTTTTGAAAAGAACGAATCATGTGATTAGTAACTGGAATCCTCTTACTTGGAGAGCCAGTTGTACCTGATGATAACGCATAATATCTAATTCGTCCAGGCCATGTATGGTCCTTTTTACCATTAATAGAGTCACACAGCCATTCTTTATGAAAATTATCGTAATCTGTTATTGGTATATTTTCCTGATAGGTTTTGATAATTTCATCCTGTTCTAAAATAAAAGGAAAGTTATTCGTGTTGCCAAAGTTTGTTTTTTTTGCTTTTGAAAGTAACTTAAACAGGGTCTCTATTTGATTCCCGATATCCTGCCGTTTTTTGGTGTTTCTCTTATACGTAATAGCAGTTGTTTGTTTTAATAATTTTCCAATAATTGGCATACCCTATTTTTAACTTGCGTCAAAGGTATGTGAATAGCATCTCTGGAATAATAAATTACCCTTATCAAATGATTAAGAAATAACCACTAATATTAAATTAAGTATGTAATCAAACGATACGAGATAGTAAAGTCATTTCTGTAACAAAAAAAATCCACTCCGTAAGACCGGAATGGATTCTTGATATAGTTAGTTATCGACTACCTGTTTAGCATTACCGGCATCACAAGCATTAGAATATCTTCGTTTTCTGTTGCTTCGGCTGGCATTAACAAACCTGCACGACTTGGTTCGCTCATTTCTAAACGAATTTCTGTTGTATCAAGGTTGTTCAACATTTCCATTAAGAAACGAGAGTTGAATCCAATTTCCATGTCCTCACCAGAGTAATTACATGTTAAGCGTTCATTTGCTTCATTCGCAAAATCAATATCTTCAGCAGATAGAGCAAGTTCTGACCCCGCCAACTTAAGCTTGATTTGATGCGTTGTTTTATTTGCGAAAATAGAAACACGTTTGATTGAACTTAAAAATTGCAATCGATCAATTGTTAACACATTTGGATTTTCTTTTGGAATAACTGCCTCGTAATTTGGATATTTACCATCAATTAAACGGCAGATCAATACGATATCATCAAAAGTAAATACTGCATTTGATTCGTTGTATTCCAATTTTACATCTTCGCTTCCAGATAAGTTAGACTTTAATAGATTTAAAGGCTTTTTGGGAAGGATAAATGACGAGCTACCAGAAGCTTGCGAGTCAGTTCGTGTATAGCGTACCAATTTATGAGCGTCTGTTGCAACAAACGTAATGTTCTCTGGAGAAAACTCACAAAAAACACCACTCATTACAGGGCGTAAATCATCTACACCAGTTGCAAAAAGCGTCTTGTTAATTGCGTTTGATATAATTCCACCTGAAATTTGAATGGAACTAGAGTTATCTAATCCAGGAGTTCTTGGGAAATCATCTCCATTGTATCCAACCATTTTTGACTTTCCATTGTCGTATGCAATTTCAATTGCAAAATTATCCGCATCTACGGAGAAAGTGCAAGGTTGGTCTGGAAGATTCTTTAAAACATCTAACAATAATTTTGCTGGAATAGCAATTTTACCTTCTTTTTTCGCTTCAACTTCCATAGAAGTTCGCATAGTTGTTTCCAGGTCTGACGCAGAAACGGTTAGTCTACCTTTAGTAATTTCAAATAAAAAGTTATCTAAAATCGGTAGAGAATTGCTTGTGCTTAGAACTCCAGCAATTCCCTGAAGGTGCTTAAGTAAAGATGCGCTTGATATTACAAAATTCATTTTAAGGCAGTTGTTTTTACTACCAAAAATATCAATTTTAAAGCAATTTTAGACGGTAAAGAGAGTTCTTTTTATCCTTAGTTATTAACAAAGTGTTTATTCCTTTTTGAGCATTCCATCATGAGTCTTTAACATGGATATGTCCATAGGAAAGTAGATGTGTCCTAGAATTAGTGGATTGAAAACAAAATATTGACATTTTACAATTTCTCCAGTAGGCAATTCGCACCAAAATCTATCTCTGTCTTTGTCACTGTACTCTGTAATACCTTGATCAACTTGGACTTGAAGCATGATCCGGTAGAATTTGAGCTTTGTTGATTTGCCATTTGTTTCTTTAACTTTTAAAACGCAAAATGGAGTAGTGGCTTTTAAGCTGTCAATTTGTTTTTCGTTTAGCACGTAGTTAGGAATGTCAAAATGAATTTTCTGATAATTATTTAAATATCTAAATATCATTGACGTATCAACATTGTTGAGTAATTTCCCTTGCTGATAAACTTTCATGTCAGATCCGCTTTTCGTTACAGAAAAACTACGTTCAGGCTCATCGTTGAATTTCACTTCTACTTTAGCTAATTCATTAAGTGGAATGCTGAATATGTTTGTACATTCCCATTTTCTGGCATCTGCAAAGAAACGAGGCTCGATAATACCATTCATGCCTTTTATTTTCATCAAAACTGGAGCATCACTTTTCCCTCCTTCCTTAGAGTCAATTAGCATTACTTGTCCGTAATGATCTTGTGCCGGCGGCCCAATGTACCATGTTTTTGTCCATTCTCCATTTTGAAAAATCTCAACCTTAGTGTGCTGTGTTGTAATTATCTTTGTGAATTGCGTTATTGAATTATCCGCAAGGTATCCCTTGAATTCAATGTTTTTAAATGCTTCTAAAATCAATCTTGCACTTTCTTGAATCACACAATTACCATCTTTATCTGTCCATTCATCTCCGTTCTTGATAATCTCAAATGTACGCCCAAACGCATCAGAGATAATTACTTTGTCTACAGTAGTTACATCTTCAATCGCAAATTCAATAAGTGAGAGTTGTTCGTCAGATGTACCTGCATTTTTGTTTAAATTGTAAACATAAAAGCTCAATCCAATTATTACGGCAAGGGCAAGTACAAGTGTGATAATTTTCTTCATAATTTATTTTGCGTATTTGCGTGTACGAATAAAGTTCAATATAAATGCTAGAATTAATATAACAACTATCGGTAAGCCAACATTTACAAGTTTATAAAAACCTGCCTCAAGCTTTACCTTTTCAGTGTCAATTTCATGAATGTCAATTTGTCGGCTTCGAATATCTAACACTGAGTTATCACCCATCATGTAATCTGTCAAGTTTTGGAAAAACTCTTGATTCCCAAAAAAGTGAGGGATATTCAAATTGATTAAATCTTGGTTGAACTGTAATGTATTTACTTCTTTTGGGCGGTATTGATAAGCAGTTCCCATTTTATTTGGCATTGAATCGTATTCATTGGCAATGAATCGTCCGTTTCCAACAACAAATATTTTTCCTTCCACTTTACTAGAATCTAAGAGCTGAACTGATGGGTTTTTGGCATATTCATCTACGATACGATTTCGAAAATGTGAACGAAACATTCCTTCTGCCAATCCTGCAAGACATCGCTTGTTAGCTTCACTTTGTGGATTTGGAGTTAATTCAGGATTTTCACCGTAATTCAAAGGAATCATAAGGCTAACCATCGGTGCAAGTCCAGTTACAGTTGAGTTTGTACTCGAGGTCAAAACTGGAGTCATGGCAACATGCGTTGATTGATTCACGAATTGAATTTCACTTGTGTAATTTAAGGAAATTGGTTCAATGTTCCGTGAGATAGGATGATTTGTAGGCGATGCTAATACATTGAAAAACCAAGGTATCATAGATTGTTTAGCCATTGGAACTGCCATTGGCACACATCTAATATCCATGACATAATTCGGATTGATTTTGATGCCGTAATCAAACAGCATGTCATCGATTTTTAAATTATCGTAACGGGTCGTATGCGTTTGTCCAGTTTTCTTCAATGTGTCTTCGTCAATACTTAATGCATCAATAAAGCACATCAGCCGTCCACCTCGCATTAGAAATTGATCTATAACAAAAAGATCTTTTGCGCTAAATCGGTCACGTGGACGCGCAATAATTAGCCCGTCGATATTGTCAAGTGCAGCAATAGAATCATTGATTGTTACATCAGCAATAGAGTAGTACGGCGAAATCAATGCCCGTGCGCGTTGTGTCTCAGGATACGTTAACTCACCATGGCCATGTAAAAATGCGACTCTTGGTTTTTTGTCCAAAATTGCTCTTCTCAAAGAACTTGTTAGGATATATTCTAAATTATTGATAGAGTTTTGAATGATATCTCCCATTCCGTTCAATTGATAGGGGCGACCAGATTTGGATCCAGGTAAGAATTGAACACTTTGAACTGTTGAACCACCATATTCGATAATCGCTCCAGGCCAAACCATCATTTGAGTTTGGGTTCCATCCTTCATGTAAACCAAATCCATAGGTAGAATACCTTTTCCGTCGGCAAAAATATTTTGAAACAATTCTTGCTGTTCTGCTTCTGTTCCGTCGTTTGGATTGATGAATTGATACTCTATTCTATTTCCTGCGTATTGCTTGAATTCCTTTAATTTATCTTCAATTGAACTTTTGAAATGTACTAAATCTGCTGGTAAATTTCCGTCCAAATAAATTTTGATATTCACTCGTCCACTGAATTTCTCTTTATTTTCAAGGAACGAAATTGTTCCATCTGCCAATGAGAAACGTTTGTCGGCTGTCATATCATAACGTTGATAAACAAACGAACTGATAATGTTGACAAGTAATAATCCAGCAACAACGATGGATAGAAATGTCCAGTTGTATAATCCTTTCAGGAATTTTTTCTTCTCTGCCATGGTTATTTCTTAAGTGATTTAATCACTGTCAAAGCAGCGTAAATGAATAAGGTGATTACGGATAAAAAGTAAACTATGTTTTTAGTATCGATAACGCCTTTTTGAATGCCATCGTAATGGTATGTCATTCCGAAGTATTGCATAACTGAATCGAAATCTCCCATTAAGTTGTATGAACCAACAAGTGCAAGCCCGCCAATTTGTGGCATAAAAATCCAACAGCAAAAAAGTGCTAGAATAAAAGCAACAATTTGACTACTCGTCAATGCTGAAGCGAAAATTCCTATTGCAACAAATGCAGAACCAATTAAGATCAAACCAATATAAGAAGTGATTGTTGCTCCGTTATCGAAGGTTTCGCCTTCTAATGTTAGACTTCGCATTGAAATGTAATAAATCAAGGTCGGAAGAATGGCAATAATCATCAAAGTTACACTTGCGAAGTACTTTGCCATTACTATTTTTAAATCGGAGATTGGTCTTGTGAAAAGTAACTCCATCGTTCCTGTTCTTCTTTCCTCTGCAATAGAGCGCATTGTAATTGCAGGAATGAGAATAAGAAAAATGATTGGTGAAGAATTGAAAAATGGAATTAAATCAGCTTCGGTACCTTCCAATAGGTTGGATGGGGTAGAAGCGACCCAATGCATAATTCCTGAAGCAATTAAATAGATAAGTATAAAAACGTACCCGATAACTGAACTCAGGAAACTTCTAATTTCTTTGAAATATAATGCTCTCATACGCTGGTTTGAATTTTCAGTTCAAAATTAAGATTTCTATTCGATAGTTCATGCCGAAAATGATGAAGTAGGTACTTCATTTATTAAGATGCAATTGTTAATGGCGAAAAACGGGTTTTTATTAGCCTACTTTTTCGCTTCAAATCCGTTGAAATAGGCATTAACGCTCCATGCTTCCGGTTTTGCCTTAAACCACGGTTTGATATTGGGCCAAACGTTTCCGAAAGTATAGGATTTTCGGTAATTGTCTAATTCAACTTGAGATTCCCAGTGACTATAAGTCATTACTATATTTGGGTAGTCAATGTCTTGGTACAACTTCATTCCATGACATCCTGGAAATTCATTCACATGGTGTTTGATGGTTTCAAAAAACGCAAGAAACTCTTGAATTTTATCTTCTTGAAATTCTAATTTGACGATGCGTGTAATCATTGCTTAAAAAAGTGAGTCTAATGTATCGCGAGATCCTTTTGGTGTAAATTCAATGCGAACCATGTCTTGAATTTGCAGTCCAAATAGCTGCTCGGCACCACCGGTACTTCCATTTGCTCCTCGGTTAATTGCAATTTCTAAAAAGTTGTTTTCATTGAAGATTGCTACTTTTTCTCCTGGAGTGACTTCGTTGTACGATCCTGAAATAATATCTATGTAATAAGTTTCACGTTTAAAATAAATGATAAATGGAACGTCTTTGCCTACTAGGTCAAACAGTGTTTTATGAACATTGGTTATTGCATTCCCGTAATTGTCAATATGAACAACATGACCTTTGATCCTGTTTAGTTCAGAAATTGCGATTAAGGTAAATGCATTTTTATATTCATTGAAAGGAGAGGCAATTTCTTCGATCTTTTCCCCATTGAGTAATGCTAATCCAGCAGTGACAAGTATGTTTTTTGTTGGAAACTTAAAGAGATTTGGATTGGAAAGAACATCGTCCATTCTCCAAAATGACGTCGGTACGTTTTCCTTCAGAAAAGCACCAAAAAAGCCATTGTCATTGGAAATAAAATATTGGTTTTCGAAAAACAAGATGGATGGAAAAGAACCATCACTTCCACCAAAATTAACAATAGGTTCACTATCAACGCCAATCACATGAATCGTTCCATCGGGAAAATCAGAAAAACAAGCGCGCACTAAATAAGCAGCTTCCGAAATATCAAATGGCCTAACATTGTGAGAGATATCAACAATTTGTACATTTTCCTTCTGACTCAAAATGGTTCCTTTTAGTGAAGCCACGTAGTGATCACTTAGTCCCATGTCAGTTGTTAATGTTATTATATCCATTGTGAATAAAATGACCGAGTATCGGCGGATTATTTTCCTAAATTTGAACCAAAAATAAGGTTAATCTAGGTATTTTTAAAGATACACAAATAAAATATTCAATTGCTGGAAAACAATATCGAAATTAAAGGAGTCAATCCTGCAGAGTTGTTCGGAGTTAACAACGAGAAATTAAAGCATATTAAGTCGTACTTCCCCAAGTTGAAAATTGTTGCGCGTGGCAACATTGTTACGATTGCGGGAGATGAAGAAGTGATGAGCCAATTTGAACTCAAGTTTGATTTGTTACTACGACATTTTCACAAGTTCAATAGTCTGACGGAGAACAATATCGATAATTTAATGTTGGAAGACGGTTCTAAGTTGTTAGTTACTGATGACGGAAATGAAGTGCTAGTTCATGGAAATCATGGTGTAAAAATTATTGCTCGAACAATTAATCAACGCAAATTAGTCGATTCGGTAAATAATAATGACATGGTTTTTGCAGTTGGACCTGCCGGCTCAGGAAAAACATATACTGCAGTTGCTTTGGCAGTTAGAGCGCTAAAATCTAAAGAGGTAAAAAGAATAATATTAACTCGTCCAGCTGTTGAGGCAGGTGAGAACTTAGGTTTTTTACCGGGTGATTTAAAAGAAAAATTAGATCCTTATTTAATGCCATTGTACGATGCTTTACGTGATATGATTCCAGCCGAAAAATTGGCTGACATGATTGAGTTTGGTGTCATCGAAATTGCTCCTTTGGCATTTATGAGAGGTAGAACGCTGGACAAGGCATTCGTTATTTTGGATGAAGCACAAAACACGACAACGATGCAAATGAAAATGTTTCTAACGCGCATGGGAACTACGGCTAAGTTTGTAATTACTGGAGATATGTCGCAAGTTGATTTGCCAAGAAGACAGCGTTCTGGACTTGCATACGCATTAGACGCGCTAGAAGAAGTTGAAGGTGTTGGAATCATTCGAATGGGACTAGCAGATGTTATTCGTCACAGCTTAGTGAAGAAAATCATTACTGCATTTGAAAAAATGGAGGATGACGAAAAAAATGAGAATATAAAATCAGAGGAAAATAAATAAACATGAGTAACGCAATTATCGAAAGTAAATTCCACTTTAAGGGACAAACGAAAGTGTATAATGGAAAGGTCCGTGATGTATACACTATGGAGAATGGTTTATTGGTGATGGTCGCGTCAGATCGTATTTCAGCATTCGATCACATTTTACCAAAAGGAATTCCATTCAAAGGTCAAGTATTAAATCAGGTGGCAACAATGTTCTTGAAAGCAACTGAAGATATTGTTCCAAATTGGTTGATTGATACGCCAGACCCATCTGTTGCGGTTGGTTATGCGTGCGATCCAATTCGTGTGGAAATGGTCATTCGTGGTTATTTATCAGGACATGCTGCTCGCGAATACAAGGCGGGAAGAAGAATGATTTGTGGTGTTAAAATGCCAGAAGGAATGATAGAAAATGACAGATTTCCTGAACCTATCATTACACCAGCGACAAAAGCGGACGAAGGTCACGATGAAGACATTTCTAGAGAAGACATTATTTCAAAAGGCATTGTAGATGAACAAGTCTACTTAAAATTGGAAGAGTATACGCGCGCATTGTTTCAAAGAGGAACAGAAATAGCGGCGAAACAAGGATTGATACTGGTAGATACAAAATACGAGTTTGGAATTCGCAATGGTGAAGTCATCTTAATAGATGAAATTCATACACCAGATTCTTCTCGGTATTTTTATTTAGAAGGATACGAGGAACGTCAAGAAAATAAAGTAGAGCAAAAGCAATTGTCAAAAGAATTTGTGCGTCAATGGTTAATTGAGAGCAACTTTCAAGGATTAGAAGGACAAACAATGCCGGTGATGCCAGATGATTTTGTTGAGGTTGTAACTGAACGTTACATTGAGTTATATGAGAAAATCACAGGAAAAACTTTTGTAAAATCTGACACGACAAATATTCAAGAGCGCATTCAAACAAACGTTGATCGTTATTTGAGTTCGTTGTAAATCAAATTGTATATCAATAAAAAAGCCATCCCGTTTATTACAGGATGGCTTTTTTTGTTTCAATGAATTCTTCTTAATGAATATTTTCTCCAGCTACTGCTTCTGAAACATTGATGATGTGATCACCAACCTTTTCAAAAGATGAGAATATATTACTGTAGATAAGTGCGCTATTCATATTGATATCTCCTGATTCGAAATGCGTCAAGTGTTGTTCTCTCAATTCGTCACGTAATTTGTTAATTACTTTTTCACAAGCTTTTGCTTTATCCATAGAGATTTTACCATATTCAGCACGTAAATTGTCGTTCATTACATCAAATGCTTTTTCAATCGCATCTATCATCTTGTTGATTCCTTTGCGTTGCTCCGGAGTAAAATATTGTTTGTCGTGGTCTTTCTTTTCTAAGGCTTTACTCATTTGGTAGAAAATATCACCAATTCGCTCAAGGTCTGTCGAGATATTTAACATTCCTCTCATTTGTCTAGAAGCTTCATCACTCATTTCAAGACGAGAGGTTTTCCCTAAATAATCACCAACTTCAACTTCCACACGATCTGTGATTTCTTCGTATTTGGCAATTTTATTCAGCATTTTAGATCGAATCTTCTTATCTGAAGTGTTGATGTAATTTCGAACAAAAACATTCATTTTAGCCGTTATCTTACCAAATTTTGCAACTTCTTTTGTTGCCTCTAGGATGCATAATTCAGCAGTAGAACCAAGTGGTCCATCAATGTAGTCTAATTTAAACTCTTCATCAGATTCTCCTTTCGATTTCACCGTATGTTCTGCCAATCGAACCAATTGCGGGACAAACCCAATTAATACAACAACGTTGGCTGCATTAAATAATGTATGGAATAAGGCAATACCAGATCCCGCCATTACTATATCAGTTGGGTCGAAATTATCTCCACCAACAATGTATCCAATCATTTTCAAGAAAAACGGAAAAATCAGAAGCATCCATGTTACTCCAATAATGTTAAACATCGAGTGAATACGAGCAGAGCGCTTGGCGTGTACATTTGCTATTAGTGATGCAATTTCCGCTGTAACTGTCGTTCCAATATTTTCTCCCAAAACCATTGCACAGGCAACTTCAAAAGGAATTGTTCCAGCTGCTACCATGGCAAGAGTTAACGCCATTGCCGCAGAAGACGATTGGATAATTACGGTAACAAGTGCTCCTAACATTACGAACATTACAGGACCGTACCAAGCACCTTTAAAATCAATGAAAAATTGAACGATTGCTGAGCTTGCGTCTAAGACTGGAACCGCATCTTTCAATTCATCCAAACCAATGAATAAAATACAGAATCCGAAAATTGCACTTGCCCATGCTTTTGACTTACCTTTTTGAATAAATAAAAGAGGTGTTGCTATAGCGATAATCATAAAGGCATAACTGGAAATACTTACTTTAAATCCAAGAAGTAAGACAAGCCAAGCTGTAATAGTTGTACCAATATTTGCTCCCATCATAACACCAGCAGATTGACGTAATGTCATTAAACCAGCATTTACAAAACTTACTGTCATTACAGTAGTTACTGATGAAGATTGTACAATAGAGGTAATTCCAAATCCTGTAAGTACACCTTTGAATCGATTTGATGTGATAGATCCAAGCATTGAACGTAATTTACTTCCCGCTGCTTGTTGAAGGCCTTCACTCATTATCTTCATTCCGTAGATGAAAAATCCAAGTGAACCAATAAGGATTAACAATTTAGCAATTCCCCAACCTCTTTCTGGTTTACATTTAGCCTCCTCAGACCAAATCATTTTCTCTTTGTTCTTTCTGTTTTGTTTTAAACTCCCTTCAGTTGTGAAACCAACCTTAAACAAGTAGTTTTCATTTCCAATTAGATCTTCAATTTTGTATTTGATCTCATCCAAATCAAAAGGTTCAGTGTACATCCAGTCACTTCCTGTTAATTTTTCTTTATGTCGTTCTTTACCGAGTTTAGTGTTATAAGTAATAATTAGCTTCGCGTTTCGCTCTTTCAGGTGAGTATACAAGTCATGATCTAAACTCCAAGCAATTTCTGCGCTTTCCTCTCCTTCATTCGCAACTATATTATGAATCATTTCAGAAGTGTACTCGAAGTTGCCTTTTTGGATGTTTACTGTATCGCTTTCAGCAAATGAAAACGTGCTAATAATCAATTGAGAGATAAGTAAAACAGTTGTTTTTTTCATCATTAGAATCTAATTGTTAGAATATTTCAGCGAAAGTAGAATAAGTTATAGGATTCTTAATTATTCATATGTTAAGCTAATGTTATCATTTCAATAGTGTGTTTTTTTCCGATCTTAAGTACTGAAAATGCATATTTAAAATTCAAATATCTATTTTTGAGCAACATAAAACGTTTACAACATACGATAATTTATCCGCTTATATTTTATATCCTACGGAGACTTATGAACAAGTTAATTATTTGATTTTGAAAATATTTGCGCTTTTTATATCATTGAACTATCAAATAGTTTGTTGAACTCTATTCCAATGAAAATATTTTTGTAGTTTATTTCTTGAGAGGTATTGCTCATTTTGACTTTATAGTACGATGTGATCAATTATATTCATTTCGACTTGCACCAAAGTCATAATTTTCACTAACTTAAATAGGGAAGTTTAATAATAAACGATTGAATCAACCTAATTAACCACTTAAAATGCTAGTAAAAACGTATGGTGCAGCCGTATTTGGAATTGATGCAACCACAATCACAATTGAAGTCAATCTTGCGCAAGGAATTAATTTTTTTCTTGTTGGATTACCCGATTCTGCAGTTAAAGAAAGTCAACAGCGAATTAAGGCTGCTTTCACCAATAATGGATATAAATATCCGGGAAAAGAAATCACAATAAACATGGCTCCTGCAGATATCCGAAAGGAAGGGTCTATTTTCGATTTACCTATCGGAATAGGAATATTAGCCGCAAGTGAACAAATCCCTTTTGAAAAATTGGAGGACTATGTTATTTTGGGTGAGCTTTCACTCGACGGTCAATTAAATCCACTTAAAGGTGTGTTACCCATAGCGATTAATGCAAAGAATGAAGGATTTAAAGGGATTATTATTCCATCTGAAAATGGACGCGAAGCCGCAATGGTGGACGGATTGGAAATCATTTGTGTTGAACATATTTCGGAGGTTGTCGAATTTTTCAAAGGAGAACGGAAAATTGAGCCGTTTACAATTGAAATTGATAAGATTTTTAATCAAGCACATTCAAACTTAGGCGTAGATTTTAAAGATGTCAAAGGCCAGTTAAATATAAAACGTGCTTTTGAAATTGCCGCGGCTGGTGGGCACAACGTTATATTAATTGGACCTCCTGGAGCTGGAAAATCGATGCTAGCAAAACGTTTACCGACTATTTTACCTCCAATGTCAATGGACGAAGCACTTGAGTCCACTAAAATTCATTCAGTCGCTGGTAAGGTGAAAGGAGAAGGATTGATTACGCAACGACCATTTCGTAAACCACATCACACAATTTCGGATGTAGCACTTGTTGGCGGAGGTGGTTATCCACAGCCGGGAGAAATTTCTCTAGCGCATAACGGAGTTTTGTTTTTAGACGAGCTTCCGGAATACAAACGAACAGTTTTAGAAGTAATGCGTCAACCGATGGAAGATCGAGTGGTGACAATCTCACGCGCAAAATTTACAGTGGACTTTCCAGCAGGCTTTATGTTAATAGCAGCAATGAACCCTTGTCCATGCGGTTATTACAATCACCCAGATAAAGAATGTTCGTGCGGCGCTAGCAATGTGCAACGGTATTTGAATAAGGTGTCTGGACCATTACTTGATCGAATTGATTTACACGTAGAAGTTACTCCCGTTAATTACGACGAGTTAGCCAACGACATTCCAAAAGAGG
Source organism: uncultured Flavobacteriales bacterium (assembly GCA_963925035.1). GTDB lineage: Bacteria > Bacteroidota > Bacteroidia > Flavobacteriales_D > Crocinitomicaceae > UBA4466. Next base: position 64,817 of record CAWUSK010000015.1, on the reverse strand, counting down.
GTAGTGAAGAAATTCGAAATCGAGTTATTGCCGCGCGACAACTACAAACGAATCGGTTTAAAATAAATGAAGACGGATTGCCATCGATTCATTCCAACGCTGAAATGAGTAGTCGAGACATTAAAACGCATTGTCAACTTGATACTTCCAGCGCTGAGATATTGAAAAAAGCGATGAATAACCTAGGGTTGTCTGCACGAGCTTATGATAGAATTTTAAAGGTGTCACGAACAATAGCTGATCTAGACAAGTCAATTAATATTGAGGCTAGACATATAGCAGAATCAATTCAATATAGAAGTTTGGACAGGCAAAATTGGGCAGGGTGATTATTGGTTATGCATGTTAAAACTGATTTTTTCACTTTGAATCGACATCAATTTTGTATTTTTGAGAATGTACTTTATAATTTAATATCATGAAAATCTATTACTTACTTATCGCCATTTTTTGTATTTCCTCGTTTTTGTCGTTAGGACAAGACGGTAAAACAATTGCTAAACTAGATAAAGAATTAGCTTCTCTTTTGAACGACACCAAAACTGCAGGATATGCAGTTGCAATTGTGAAAAGGGATAAAGTTATTTACTCGAAAGGGTTTGGATATCGTGATTTAGAAGGAAAGAAAAAGGTGGATGAAAACACCTTGTTTGCCATTGGTTCAAGTACAAAAGCATTTACAACCGCGTTATTGGGATTGATGGAGGAAGAAAAGGGATTGTCTTTCGATGACAGTCCTAAAAAGTACCTTCCGGAGTTAGAGTTTTTTAACGATGAATTAAATAGTAAGTTGACCATCACAGACCTCGTCATTCACAGAACAGGATTGCCTCGTCATGATTTTTCATGGTATCTTTTTCCTACTAAAAGCAAGGACAGTTTGCTAATGCGAGTTAAATACCATGAGCCATTTGCAGGAATTCGTGAACATTGGTATTACAACAACTTCATGTACTTAACACAAGGATTAATCACAGAAAAACTTACTGGAAAAACATGGGAGGAAAATGTTAAGGAACGCTTTTTTACTCCATTAAATATGAGTCGTTCGAATGTAAGTTTAAAAGAATGGTTGGCGGAAGAGAATAGTTCTTTTGGTTATAAACTTGTTGATAATAAGGATATCGTAAAAACGGATTATTATGACATTGCTGGAATGAGCCCGGCAGGAAGTATAAATAGTAGTGTCAAGGAAATGTCGAATTGGTTAATTACATGGATAAACAACGGGAAATACAAAGGAAAGCAGGTTGTTCCTGAAAAATATATTCAACAGGCTATTCAACCGCAAATGATAATGGATGGACTTTCAAACCCAGAAATGCCGAGCCAACATTTAACAAGTTATGGTTATGCGTGGATGATTTCATCGTACAAAGGACACTACCGAGTAGAACATGGAGGTAACATCGATGGTTTTTCTGCAAACGTTTGCTTTTTTCCAACAGACAGTATTGGAATTGTTGTGTTGACAAATCAAGATGGATCGTCTTTACCATCACTAGCGAGAAATACAATCTCCGATTATTTATTAAACGTGGATAAAACTGACTGGGGTGCATACTACGCGAAAAAGATGGAATCTATGAAGTCTTCTGAGGAGGTTGAGAAGACTGATTCGAATAAGGTAGTAACGACTTCGCGCAGTTTAATCGAATACGAAGGAACATATTCGCATAAAGGGTATGGGACGTTTACTGTTGAGTTAAAAAATGATTCCTTGTTTGCACAATTCCCGATAATGAGAATGTATTTAAAACCGTTTAATCATGATGTGTTTGAGCCTTTCGTTTATAAAAATGAAAAGGTCGATGTAAAAGGTGATATAAGTATTAAAATCAATTTCGCCAGTGACGATTTAGGCGAAATTGCTTCGGCAAACATGAAAATTGAACCTACGCTTGAGGAGTCAATTAAATTCAAAAGAACACCGAAAATAACCAATATCAACAAAGATTTATTAAAAGAATATACGGGTAAATACGAATTGTCAGGTATGAAATTAGCGATTCGTTCTGATGAAAGTTCGAACCTTTTTCTAACTGTTCCTGGTCAACCCGAATATACGTTATTACCAACTTCGGATACTGTTTTTGTACTAAAGGATTTGAATGGATACAAAGTTGAATTCATTAAGGGTGACGATGGAAAAATCAAAATGAACTTGATTCAGCCAAACGGCACATTTACTGCTGTAAAGGAATAAGTTGTCGAATTAAAGAAAACAAAAATGTTCACTGTTATTTATTCTTTTGAAGTAAAGGAAGGCAAGGTTGATCAATTCATCAATGGTTGGGAAGGTTTAACTAAATTAATCTACGAATTTGAAGGAAGTCTAGGTTCTCGTTTACACAAAGTTGATACGTTAAATTATATCGCGTACGCCCAATGGCCGTCGAAAGAAAAGTTTGATAATGCTGGATCGAACTTGCCCGAATCCGCTGTTTTTTTCAGAAGTGAAATGAAAGAATCCTGTGTGAAAATTGAAACATCACATGAAATGGAAGTGGTGAGCGATTTATTGAAAACGAAGGTGTTTGGATAATTGTCAATTATCAATTATCCATTTTCAATTAATTCATCCTCCAATCGCAATCATCGATCTATTCTCGTAACTATCCAATTCTTGTTGACTGAAATCTTTCATTCCTCCCAAGCCTTTTTTCTTTGCTAGAATGGAAGATTGAATTAAATCGGATAAAGATTCCTTATTTCGATGTGCGGAAAGTAAATCAACTTCATCGTTTGAAAACAAGCAGTTTTTAATTTTTCCGTCTGCTGTCAATCGAATTCTGTTGCATGAATAACAAAATGGATTTGTCACAGTGCTAATAATTCCAAAAGTTCCTTTAGCTCCAGTTATTTTGTAATGTCGCGTTGTGTCATTTGGGCCATCTTCAATTTTATGAATTTCACTTTCTCCAAAATGGAGTTTAGCTCGATCTAAAATCTCTTGGTAAGAAACTGTTTGTTCTTTGTTCCAGTTGTTACCATCAAAAGGCATAAACTCAATAAAACGAATTTCAACTTTCTCATTTCTGCTCCATTCAATAAAATCAATAATTTCATCGTCGTTTACTCCACGCATTAGAACAACGTTTACTTTCACTTCAAAATCACGATCAATCAACAATTGAATATTATTAATTATACGATCAAAAGAACTTCTTCTGGATATCGCATTGAAACGGTCTGCTTGCAGTGAGTCCAAGCTTACATTAATGGAAGTAACTCCTGCGTTTTGAATATCATCAATGTATTTATCAATGAGAATTGCATTTGTAGTTAGTGATAATTCGACAGGCAACTTTCCTAACTCAGATAGAATAAAATCAATTCCTTTTTTGACCAATGGTTCTCCTCCCGTTAAACGGATTTTTTTTATTCCCAACGCAACGAACTCTTTCGCAATAGCAATAACTTCATCGCTTTGCATGAAAATGGATTTGTCGCGCAATTGAATACCTTCTGCAGGCATGCAATACGTGCAGCGCAAATTGCATTTCTCAGTCAGGGAAATGCGCAAGTAATCGTGTTTACGACCAAATGTATCGATGAGGTTTGTTGCTTTCAATCGTGTCTTGCTCCTTTAAATATTCTGAATACATGCAATAATGATGGGAAAACAGCGTCAATTGATTCGCTTGCACCTTTTGTAGAGCCAGGTACAGCAAGAATTACTGTTTTGTCTTTTACTCCAGCCACACTTCTCGATAACATCGAAAATGGCGTTCTGTCTTGTCCGTAACTGCGAATAGCTTCCGTAACACCTGGCATTTCTCGGTCGAGGAGAGGAAGTAGAGTTTCAGGCGTGACATCTCTGTTCGACATTCCCGTTCCACCTGTAAAAATCAATAAATCAGTGTTTTTATAGGTCGCTGAATTTACCTCTGCTTCAATCGCTGCTTTTTCATCTGGAATTACAGTTGAATGTATAATTGAAATCCCATATTTCTCTAACCGTTCAATAATCGCTTTTCCTGCTTTATCTTCTTTTTGACCAGCAGCAATGGAGTCCGAACAAACAACAACCGAAGCAGTAATGTCTTTTCTGAATTTATCGCTGAAATCTGATTTACCACCTTTTTTTTCAAGTAATTTGATGTTCTGGATCTCAATTCCTTTGTCAATTGGTTTCAGCATGTCGTACATTGTCAGCGCTACAACACTTACTCCGTGCATTGCTTCAACTTCGACACCAGTGCGATAAATCGTTTTAACTTCCATTGAAATGATGATGTTCAATCCATCTATTTCATATGAGACGTGCGTGTATTCAATAGGCAACGGGTGACAATCGGGAATCATTTCAGATGTCTTTTTAACACCGAAAAGTCCCGCAGTTTTTGCCATTTCAAAGACATTTCCTTTGGGAACAGTATTATTCACAACTGCATCAATTGTTGCTTGCGAGCTGACTTTAACTGTTGCTTGAGCAATTGCACTTCTTAAGGTCGTTGATTTATGCGTAATATCTACCATAACTATTTATTTTCTTTCCAAACGTGCGATCCATCCACAAAAATCTCTTTACCAAATATGGGTGCCTTTGCTTTAATTTCTTCTACCAAGTGAACGATTGCTTTATTACTCGCTTCTCTGTGTTCTGAAGAAACAAATACGAATAAGCAAATTTCTCCCGCTTTTACTTCTCCTAGACTGTGGTGGATGTGCATGCACGTCAACGGAAAAGCTTCAAAAGTCGCCTCACGAATGACTTGAAATGCTATTTCAGCCATTTCTTCGTGTGCAGAATATTCGATTGCACTAACCGTTTTTCCATCAATTTCATCGGCTCGTACTTGCCCTAAAAATATCTGATGAGCGCCAATACTCGTTTTGGTCTGGTGCTTTGCAATTGAGTCTGCTATAAATTGTGGACTGATTGGTCCTTCGTGAAATATTTTTTTCATAAATCTTATTTTATCCACCTGCAAAAGGAGGCAGTAGGACTATTTCGTTAATCTTTTCGATGGATGTTAATTCTGTTGCTACAACTTGATTCACAGCAATGACAAACGGCGCTTTTTCCAACTGCGGATAGCGTGAAACAAAAAACGCTTTCAATTCAATCGGAAAGGTCAGTGCAGAGAAGTCGATTTCCTCTTCCTGCATTTGCAATTTTTCAGCAATCATTCCAAAATAACGTGTTTTTATCATCGCTTTAAAGCTTTTTCGTATTCTTCTTGTGTATTGATATTTGCTAACATTCCAAAGTTGTAATCACCATAAAATTCTAAATGTTGCCAATCGTGAGGTAGATTTTTAACTAATTCCGTCGTTCTAAGCGAGTTGTTTTTTAATGCAACTTCAGTTGATGCAACAGCACTTTTATGATAAACACCAATCAACGGATGGAAACGTCCTCCTTCTTTGATGAAAAATGATTTGTCGTCTTTTTGTTGGTTTAACATCCATCGTAGAAAATCAACGGTTACAAATGGTGTATCGACACTTAAGCACAAATTAATATCGTTTTTAGAAGCCGAAAGTGTAGCATGTAATCCACCAAGTGGTCCTTTTTCGGGATAAATATCAGCGACGCGCAAAGTGTTATTCAATTCATGTGCTTGATTTGAACTGCTAATGATTATCTCATCACAAAGCTTAATTAATACATCATGACAATGTTGTAGAAAACTATGTCCATTTATTTGCAACAACGCTTTGTCTGTTCCCATGCGCGAACTTTTTCCGCCAGCCAATATGATTCCAGTAATCTTCATCAGAAATTAGATTTTTTGAAACGTTTGTCTAATAAATTCTGTTGGTCTTTTTCCAATTCGTTGAACAATGAAACCACGCGCTTTCCTTCGACAGTCAATTCAGAACCGCCACCGCCCGTTCCACCAATTTTTTTATCCAAAAGGGGAGAAGGGCTCGCTTCGTTCATTGACTTAATTAATTTCCATGCCTTTTTATACGACATTTCCATTGCTTCAGCGGCTTTCGCAATAGAACCAAAACGATCTATTTCCTCCAACAAACGTATGCGTCCACGACCTAGATACATGCCAGAATCGGTAGATATCCAAATCCTACTTTCAACCTTATACGTTTGTTTTTCTTCCAATTTCGCTATTTCCTTGAGGGAATAACGCTAAGGTAAGAAAGAAAATTTACTTTTATATCAAATAAACCGTAATCTCATCTCCTGATTTCCAATCCATATCCTTCTCTTCTAATCTCGCAAGACAATTTGTATCGGCATAGACATTCAACATTGCTGAACTTTGGTGAGATAATATTTGAATGACATTTCCATTCATATTCGCTTTCAAGAATTGGGTCAGTCCAGCTGGTTTTGAATAATCGTGACCTAAACGGGCAATTTTCGGAGCGATAAAAGGAGATTTTCTTCCTGTCAAATGCGCCAAAGCGATACTTACATAAATGTAAAAACAAGAAAGTGCAGCTCCGGGATTTCCGGGCAACCCAAAAATGATAGTCGAACCATTTTTACCAAGGTAAAGTGGTTTTCCGGGCTTTTGTTTGACCTTATAAAATAACGTTTCTGTATTCAATTCCTCCAGAGCCTTTCCAACGAAATCATAATCACCAACAGATATTCCTCCAGCAGCAATCAATAAATCGTTTTCTGAAATCAGTTGTGTAAATAATGCTTTTGTCTCCTCAAAATCATCGATTACACGGTAAATTGAACACTCAAATCCAATCGACTTCAAAGAAGCTTGAATCATGTGTGAATTCGATTCGTAAATCTTCCCTGGTGCCAATTTCCCTCCAGTTGGAACAAGTTCATTTCCAGTTGCAATAACTGCTATTTTCGGATTGCGATAAACTGTCACGGTTTCAATTCCTATTCCGACTAAAAAGCCTAAAACGCCCGCTGTAATTCGTGTTCCTTTCTTTGCCGCTAATTCGCTCAGCTCGATTTGTTCACCAGCCAAACGAATGTTTTCATGTTGACCGTATTCATTGACGATAGAAATTGAATCACCTTTTTTCTCAACGATCTCCTGTCGAATTACTGTTGTTGCAGAAGTTGGAACCATTGCTCCAGTGAAAATGCGAATGGCTTGGCCTTCTTTTAATTCAATGTTAGAAGCGTCCATTCCCGCTTGAATTTCTCCGGTCAATTCAAATGAATTACTATTCCCGTTTACGGCATATCCATCCATTGCCGATTGATTAAACGGCGGCATGTTGATTGGAGATAAAACGTCTTCGGCTAAAGTATAATTCAATGCTTCTACCAAAGGTATTTCAATTGGTTTTAGAGCTTGAATTGTATCAATTTGTTTAAAAGCTTGTTCTACACTTATCATAATTGAATGGATTTAAAACAAGTGGAAATAATGTTTTTTTTCGTTGCTGTTGGATAAAGTTTTCCTGTTTTTGCTATTTCATCAATTAGTATGAAGTGAATTTTCTTGTCCAAAACTAGATCAATATCATGCGTCGCGACGATAATACATTTATTCATTTTAGTTGCGATCATTTTGAGTTGAGAAATTACCTCCTCTTTGTTCGCATAGTCTAAAAATGCGGTTGGTTCGTCCAATACGATAAAATCTGTTTGCTGAACAACCGCTTTCGCAATGGAAATCAATTGGCGTTCACCATCACTTAACTCAGATGTAAAACGATTTTTTAAATGTTCAATTTTAAGGTCCGCAATCGTTTGTTGGATAAGCGACTTATCTTCCTCGTTTAACTTTCCTAATAAATTGGTGTACGGAGATCGACCGAGCGCAATGTAATCGTAAACAGACAAGAATTCCACCAACGGAAAACGCGATTCAACGTAAGAAATATATCGAGGAATTTCGTTGAATGTAATGTCAGAAAGCAACCTGTTGTCTAGGTTCACGATTCCACTAATGGCTTCCAATTGCCCGGTAATCGTTTTCAAAAATGTCGATTTTCCAATTCCATTTCGTCCGATAAGTGCATAGACAGTTCCACGTTTCAATTGCATATCAGCAAATGAAATTAGCGGCGATTGATACCCAACTGTTAAGTTTTTAATATCGATCATCTTAGCTTCTTGAGAATTATGAATACGACAAAAGGAGCTCCAACGATAGAGGTGAACACGTTTATTGGAATCATAAAATGCGCTTCAATCAATTGAATACAAATATCACAAAGTAGGATGAAGATTGCGCCAGTTAAGGCAGAACTGATCAGTAAAGTAATATGTGATTGCGTTTTGAAGATCATTCGAACCAAGTTCGGAACAGCCAACCCAATAAAAGCAATCGGACCACAAAACGCAGTAACCAATCCTGTAAACAATGCAGTTAAACTGATAATGAAAAGTCTTGAACGTTTGATGTTGACACCAAGTAATCGAGCATTTTCTTCTCCAATCACTAAGATATTTAATGATTTAGAGGTAAGTGTTGTTAATAGAATTCCAATTGTAAATACACTAAAAATAGGCAGTAACTGTTCGAATTTAACTTTTTGAAGAGAGCCCAAAGCCCACAATGTAAACACTTTCAGTTCATCTGCTTCGCTAATTGTTTGTGTCAGCGAAACGATTGCTCCGGTAAAACTTCCCAGCATTAATCCAACCAACAACAAGGAAACTTGAGAACGCAAAAATCGTGAGAAGAATAAAATAATAATTCCAAATACAAAAGCTCCAATAAGTGCATTCGCTGTAATTCCAAGGGTTGATGTAAAGAACGGAATCCCTGTCATTATGCTAAACGCAACAAATAAACTTGCTCCAGAATTGATTCCTAGAACGTAAGGACCAGCAAGAGGATTATTGAACAAGGTTTGCATTAGTAATCCTGCAATCGATAAACCAGCACCCGCAATTATTGCCATAAACATACGTGGAATTCGAATTTCTCTCGCAATTATTTGATAGGAGTCACTTGTGTCGTAATGAAATAATGCGTTGAAATAGTCTGAAGAATCTACACTTATTTGTCCTACGAATAAATGTACCAAAGCAATAGTTGGCAGCAAAAGCAGCAACACAAAAATGTTAATTGTATGTCTTCTCGAAATCGACATTAATTGATTTTAGCGTAATAGTAAAACGACTTTATTTCTTTGATGTCGGGATGGAAAATGTGGATTAAATCAGAAAGAACGTGATGTGGTTCTGCTGCGCTTTTTTCCCAAAACTCAATCATATTGGGAGAGTAACAATAAATGTTGTTGTAACAAGCTAAGTGCTTAATGTGTGGGTTAAACTTATCGATTTTTGATTTCGAGTCGTATCCAGGGTTTATCCAAAACTCAGTTGTTTCATTGTCCTTCAATATTTGCTCAATAGAGAACTCAAGTGTCACTTGACCTTTTGTATCTGCATAGCGGTATTTTGCTCCAGCATCTTTCATCAAATGAGCAACGTAACTTTCATTTGCTGGAGTATACCAAATGTCGCCAATTAAATTTCCAGATAGGCATGTTGGGTATTCATTAATCGAAGCTGTTAGTTTCATTAGGTCATTGTATTCTTTCTCAACAGTGTTGAAGAATTTAATTGCTTCGTCCATTTTTCCTGTCAATGCGCCAATAACTTTAATCCACTCTGCTTTTCCAAGCGGGTGAATTTCTTTCCAATCGTAAATTGGTAGAATGGTTAAATTAAGCGCCTCTAGTTTTTTTTGATTTGGAAATTCATCTCCAAATCCGCTGTAAAGTATTGTATTGGCCTTGCTTGAAATTATTTTTTCAATCGAATTGGTTGTTTCGTCTCCAAATTCTTTAATACTTCCCGATTTGAACATCGATTTTACTTTACGATCGAAAACATAGTCAATACTAGAAACGCCTTTTAATTTTTTTTGTTGATCCAGAATAGCGTACATTCCAACCACAGTTGCTGAAAGGCTGATTGCTTCATGTTTTTTTGAAGGGCCAATTGTATGTAGCGATTCTGTTTTACCAGATATCGGATCTAAAATCTCAAGTATGTATTGATTGGCTTTTTGTGTTAAATTGAAATTCTTGGCGTATTTAATTTCAACAGATGTTTCTTCATTTTTATCCGTGTCTGAAATTTTCATTTCTGACGAACAGTTAGAAAAGGCAAGAAATAGAATAATTAAATATTGAATTTTCATTTGTTTCGAAATTGGACTGCAAGTTACAATAATTCCAAATTGGATTATGGAATTCTAATGCTGATTTCAGGTTCTTTGTTTCTTTGTGGTTTAAAATTTATCACTAAGAAACAAAGAGTTCAAAGTTTCAAGAGTTCAAAGTTCAATTAACGAAAGATTAAATATATTTCAAAGAGCAAGTCCTGACTCTTATAGTCTTTTGTATTGACTGTTTTTAATACAAAAAAAAAGCCCGAACAAACTGTCCGAGCTTCCAAATAAATTTGAGTGATATTATTCACCTACCACTTCGAAAGTCAAAGTAACTTTCACTTCTTTGTGAATGTTAGCAGTTGCTTCGAAAGAACCAATCTCACGGATAGGCTCGTTAGTGATTTTCAATGATTTTCTATCAATTTCAATTCCTTGAGCTTTTAGAGCTTCAGACAATTGAACAGTGTTAACAGAACCAAAAATCTTTCCGTTTTCACCTGCTTTGGTGATGATTTTCACCGTAGAACCTTCAATTTTAGCACCAAGCTCTTGAGCTTCAGCTAAAATTTTAGAATCTTTGTGTGATTTTTGTTTCATGATTTCAGCATGCGCTTTCTTTGCAGAAGCAGTAGCTAAAATTGCATATCCCTGAGGGATTAAAAAGTTACGACCGTAGCCAGGCTTTACTGAAACCATTTCGTTCGCGTATCCTAAGTTGTCTACGTTCTTCTTTAAAATTACGTCCATTTTGAGTTATTTTTCCTGTTCTACAATCAATTATTTCAACATATCAGCTACGTAAGGCATTAAAGCAATGTGACGAGCACGTTTGATTGCTTTGTTAACACCTTTTTGGTATTTAGCTGAAGTACCAGTAATTCTACGTGGTAAAATCTTTCCTTGTTCGTTTACCAATTTCAACAAAAAGTTTGCGTCTTTGTAATCGATGAAGTGAATTTTAGATTTTTTAAATCTACAGTATTTATCTTTTTTGATCTCGATGTTTATCGGAGTCAAATATCTAACGTCGTTTTGAGCCATTGTTTCTCTTTTTAATGGTTATTAATTAAGCTTCTGCAGCTACAGTTGATTTCGCGGCACCTAGTCTTTTCCTTCTGCTATCAGCATAAGTTAAATGGTGCTTGTCCATTCTAATAGAAAGGAAACGCATGATACGCTCATCTCTTTTGAACATTAACTCTAAATCAGCAATTGCTTCTCCTGGTGCTTCAAACTCGATTAAAAAGTAAAAACCAGTCGATTTTTTTTGGATTGGGTACGCTAATTTACGTAATCCCCAGTTTTCCGAGTGCTTAACTTTTCCACCCAATGAGCTAATTTCGCTCTCGAATTTCTGCACTGCTTCCTTTGTCTGTTCTTCAGACAAAACGGGAGTTAAAATGAAAACAGTTTCGTAAGAATTCATAAAATTGAATTTTAATTATTAATAAAATAGTTCTTTCTGCTTTTTTAAACAGGAGTGCAAAGATAGAAAAAATATTATTGGTTGAGTTTATTGTAGCTAAAAAAGTGTAGAAAGTATAGTTTTAGAGTTTCAAAGGTTGGAAATCATGAAAAATATTAAATATTCACCTTTTAAATACAATACAAAATGATTAAATTCGCACAACTACAAAGAATAATTAATTAATATCAAAAATAAGCATGGTTTTCGATTTAGAAATGATCAAAGCGGTTTATGCAAAATATCCAGAAAGGATAGCAGCCGCCAGAAAAGTGGTAGGTAAACCTTTAACATTAGCAGAAAAGATTTTGTACACTCACTTGTGGGAAGGAAGTGCAAATGAAGCAAAAGAAAGAGGAAAGTCTTATGTGGATTTCGCTCCAGATAGAGTAGCGATGCAAGATGCGACAGCTCAAATGGCTTTACTTCAATTTATGCAAGCTGGTAGATCGAAAGTTGCTGTCCCTTCAACTGCTCACGCAGATCACTTGATTCAAGCGAAAATGGGTGCGGACAAAGATTTACAAGAAGGATTGAATAAAAACAATGAAGTATTCAACTTCTTAAGTTCTGTTTGCGATAAATACGGAATTGGTTTTTGGAAACCAGGTGCTGGAATTATTCACCAAGTAGTATTAGAAAATTATGCTTTCCCAGGTGGAATGATGATTGGAACGGATTCTCATACAGTTAACGCTGGTGGACTTGGAATGGTTGCAATTGGAGTTGGTGGTGCTGATGCAGTTGACGTTATGGCAGCAATGGCTTGGGAGTTGAAAATGCCCAAATTAATTGGTGTTAAATTAACAGGAAAATTAAACGGTTGGACTTCTCCAAAAGATGTTATTCTTAAAGTTGCTGGTATTCTTACTGTAAAAGGTGGAACAGGAGCAATTGTAGAATACTTCGGTGATGGAGCAAAATCAATGTCGTGCACTGGAAAAGGTACAATTTGTAACATGGGAGCTGAAATTGGAGCTACAACTTCAACATTCGGTTACGATGATTCAATGAGAAGATATTTGGCAGCTACAGGTCGTCAAGATGTTGTAGATGCTGCAGATGAAATTGCAGAACACTTAACAGGAGACGCTGAAGTATATGCTAACCCTCAAAGTTATTTCGATCAAGTAATTGAAATCGATTTATCAACACTTTCTCCATATGTAAATGGACCTTTTACTCCAGATTTAGCGACACCAGTTGCTGAAATGAGAGCGACAGCAACTAAGAACGGTTGGCCATTAAAAGTTGAATGGGGATTGATTGGATCATGCACAAATTCTTCATACGAAGATTTAGCACGTGCAGCTTCAATTGCCAAACAAGCGGTTGATAAAGGATTAGAAACAAAATCAGAATTTGGTATCAATCCGGGATCTGAGCAAGTGCGTTTTACTGCAGAAAGAGATGGTTTATTAAGACCGTTTACTGATTTGAACGCTACAATATTTACAAATGCTTGTGGACCTTGCATTGGACAATGGGATAGAGCAGGTGCTGATAAGCAAGAAAAAAATACAATCGTTCACTCGTTCAATAGAAACTTTTCGAAACGTGCTGATGGAAATCCAAATACACACGCATTCGTAACTTCTCCAGAAATGGTAGCTGCGATTGCAATTTCAGGCGATTTAGGATTTAATCCAATTACAGATACATTGACAAACAAAAACGGTGAACAAGTAAAATTAGATCCACCAACTGGAGATGAATTGCCCGCTAGAGGTTTTGATGTCGCAGACAATGGTTATCAAGCTCCATCAGCAGATGGATCAGGTATTCAAGTTGTCGTGAAAGAGGATTCAGAGCGTTTACAATTATTATCTCCGTTCTCAGCTTGGGACGGTGGAAATATTAACGGTGCTAAATTGTTGATCAAGGCTGAAGGGAAATGCACTACAGATCATATTTCTATGGCGGGACCTTGGTTACGCTATAGAGGTCACTTAGATAATATTTCAAACAACTGTTTAATTGGTGCTGTGAATGCATTTGGTGGAGCAACAAATACGGTTGTTAACCAGTTTTCAGGTGGTACAGGCGAAGTTCCAGCTACGGCTAGAGCATACAAGGCAGCAGGAATCCCTTCAATTGTTATTGGAGATCACAACTATGGTGAAGGTTCTTCTCGTGAGCACGCAGCAATGGAGCCGCGTCACTTAGGTGTTGTCGCGGTAATCGTAAAATCATTTGCGCGGATCCACGAAACAAACTTGAAAAAACAAGGAATGTTAGGATTAACTTTTGCGACTGAAGCTGATTATAATAAAATCAAAGAAGATGATACATTCAACTTCTCAGATTTGTCTGAATTCGCTCCAGGAAAACAATTGACGTTAGAGGTTATTCATGCGGATGGTTCGAAAGAAGATGTCAAATTGAATCACACATACAATGAACAACAAATTGATTGGTACAGAGCAGGATCTGCATTGAACTTAATCAAAATGGAAAACGCTAAAGCATAATTTAGCGCAAATAAATTGAAAAGCCTGGACAATTTGTCTGGGCTTTTTTTATTCTATCTTTGCCATAACTTAGCGTCCTTCAATGAAAATCATTCATTTATTATTCTTAATACTGTTCTCAGTTCAATTGAATGCTCAAAGTTCAATCGTGCGAACAATTAACATTAATCCAACAACGAAAGAGTTAATAGAAACAACGGAAGTAACTATTAATTCGGAGTATTTATTTCGAATAAAAAAAACCAAGTAGTTGATGGGAAATCATTTTCTGTTTATCCGTCTGATTATGTCCGTTGAATTGTGAAGAATTTGACTTGCTTTTGTTTGATTCTACAAACATAAAAATTGTATCAAAGACAAAGATTCTGAATTCTTCATTCAAGACGTCGCAGGCAGGGATACAAACCGTTAGTGTTGACTTTAATAACAATTATTTGAAAGACGACACCTCGATCGATTACGATCCTACGACAAATAATGTTATTCATTCAAAATTGGAGTTGGAAGGTGATTTTGAAATTATTGGCTATCGTTTTATTCCCGAGATTGAGAAAAAGGAAGTCGAAGGGAATCAAATCAGTTTCAAAGGGAATGTAAATCGTTTGACAGTTGAAGTTGATTTTGCTCGAAAAAATCCAGTTATTGCGAGTGCGGAAAGGAAAACGATCGTTGAAAAACAAATTGACTTTAAAGGTGAATTGGCATTGAGCGTTTGGGACGATGTACAAGAAGATGGCGATATTATTAGTCTTTGGTTAGGTGAAATTTGCCTTGCTAAAAACCTAAAAGTCTCGAAAGAAAAGGTGAATTACCGAATCACGAAAGAAATGTTTGGAACAAATAATACGCTCCATATCCGAATTGATAATGTAGATGAGGGAACTGTCCCTCCAAATACTGTTCTTGTTGAATTACGCGGTGATGGCGTCAATAAAAATATGCGCATCAATACAACGAGCAATCTGTCAAAAGAGATTGTTTTAAGGAAGTGATTTTAGTTCTATTATCGCTTTGCCAAAATGTGTTAATTAGGCAATAAAAGAAGGAATTTTACGTAAATTTATAGAAACGTAATTCTTCAAATATGTCAACATCAGAAAAAATAACAGCAGGTTACATCGAGTTTGAATTATTGAATGGTAGAGCTCCTCATTCAGTACTAGAATTAACAAAAAAAATAAAAATTTCAGAAAGTACTTTTTATAAGTCCTTTGCTAATTTTGATAAATTAAGGCAGGCAATTCCCCTGCAAGCGATTGAAAAAACGTTAGCACGTTTAGATGAAGATGAAAATTATGAAGAGTTCTCTGCGAGGGAAAAATTGCTTTCTCTTTATTTCACGCTGTTTGAAGAGTTGCTAAATAATAGATCATATTATTTATTTAAATACTCAAATGTAAAAGATGTCAAGTATGGCTTCAGTGATTGGTCACTTTTTATGGGTAAAATCAACGGTCGAATTGAGAATATCTTAAATGAAGCAAAATTATCAGAGGAAATTAAAGACAGACCATACATTGGAGAGCATTATGCTAAAGGTTATAAATTAGTGTTTACTTATCTTTTTCGTGTTTGGTTGAAAGATGATTCAGATGGCTTTAGCACCACAGATGCAGCAATTGAGAAAAGTGTTAATCTCAGTTTTGACATGTTGGGTGTTAGTCCTCTGGATTCGTTGATTGATTTTGGAAAGTTTGCAATGAAAACAAAAGTGATCTAACGCGTTATGAAAGATAAAGCCGAAAAAGGGCTTTCAAGTATTCCTACTTCGAAAGTTAAACGTGCAGCAAAAGTTCTTGGTGCAAGCGCAAAGGTAGGAGGAAATTATATTAAATATTACGCGAAGAAATCAGTTAATCATTCACTTTCAAAGGACGCTTTACACGAAGATAATGCAAACGATATTTACAAGTCTTTAAGCGAAATGAAAGGAAGTGCCCTAAAAGTGGCGCAAATGATGAGTATGGATAATCAAGTATTACCAAAAGCTTATCAAGATAAATTTTCAATGGCGCAATACAATGCACCGCCATTGTCTTATCCGCTCATACTTAAAACCTTTCAACAGTTTTTTGGATGTAAACCACTCGATTTGTTTGATACATTCTCGAAAGAAGCAGTTCACGCCGCAAGTATTGGACAAGTGCATAAAGCAACGAAAGAGAATCAAGTCTTTGCTGTAAAAATTCAATATCCAGGAGTTGCGGATGCAATTAGTTCTGATTTAAAATTAGTTAAGCTGATCGCTGCGCAAATACTGAACATGAAGAAATCAGAAATCAGCTTGTACATGGATGAGGTTGAATCCAAATTGATTGAAGAAACGGATTATGATTTGGAACTGAGACGTTCCACTGAAATCAGTGAAGGCTCTTCTGGCTTGACAAATATTCGTTTTCCAAAATATTATCCTGAATATTCGAACAAGCGCATTTTAACAATGGATTGGATGGAAGGAGAAATGTTCCCAGATTTTCTAAAGTCAAATCCATCGCAAGAGGTTCGGAATAAAATTGGTCAATCCATGTGGGATTTCTATTTGTTTCAGATGAAAGTATTGAGACAAGTGCATGCGGATCCGCATCCAGGTAATTTTATTGTGAATGATGCCAATGAACTTTGTGTGCTCGATTTTGGTTGCGTAAAGGAAATCCCTTCTGACTTCTTTGATTCTTATTTTCAATTGTTCGGTTCGGATATTTTAGATGATGAAGAACGCTTGTTCAAATTATACAATGAATTAGAGTTCTTCAAACCTGAAGATACACCTGAACAAAAAGAATTGCTAAAAAACATGTATCAAAATATGATTTCATTGTTGGGCAAACCATTTAGAAGTGATTCTTTTGATTTTGGAAATGATGCTTATTTTGCTCAAATAGCTAAAATGGGAGATGGAATGGCCAAAAACAAGGACTTGAGAGAGATGAATAATGCAAGAGGTTCAAAACACGCCATTTACATCATGCGTACTTTTTTCGGATTATATTCACTATTGAACCAGCTTAAAGCTGAGGTGAAATTGAATTATTCTTTGAATTAAAAAAGTCGCGACTTTTTTCTAAATTTTAAAATCAGTAATCCAAAATCCTTCAATCCGAAATCGGTCTTAAACCGCCACATCGTTTTCTCTCAGCGCATCATTCAAAGAAGTTTTTAAATCTGTTGAAGCTTTTCGCTTTCCGATAATCAATGCGCAAGGCACTTGAAAATCTCCAGCAGGAAAAGATTTTGTGTAAGATCCAGGAATAACAACACTTCTTTCCGGGACGTAACCACGAATTTCTATTGGTTCACTTCCTGTAACATCAATTATTTTAGTCGATTTTGTCAAAACAACGTTCGCGCCCAAAACTGCTTCTTTTCCAACACGAACTCCTTCTACAACTATACAGCGCGATCCGATAAATGCGCCATCTTCAATAATTACAGGAGCAGCTTGAAGTGGTTCTAAAACTCCACCAATTCCAACTCCACCACTCAAGTGAACGTTTTTACCGATTTGAGCACAAGATCCAACTGTCGCCCATGTGTCAACCATTGTTCCTTCGTCAACGTAAGCGCCAATATTAATGTAAGAAGGCATCATAATTACACCTGGTGCAATAAAAGCTCCGTAACGTGCAATCGCATGAGGAACAACACGAACTCCTAATTCCTTGTAGTTCTTCTTCAAAGCCATTTTATCATGGAATTCAAACGGTCCGACTTCAATCGTCTCCATTTTCCGAATTGGAAAGTACATTACAACAGCTTTCTTAACCCATTCATTAATGGTCCAGGTTCCGTCATCATTTGGATCTGCAATACGAAGTTCTCCCTTATCAAGTTCTTCAATAATATGTTCTATGGCTTTTATCGTTGATTCCTCTTTCAATAACTCATGGTTATCCCAAGCGGCTTCTATAATTGATCTCATTTTTTCTGTGTTTTTGACAAAGATAATAATTCGAGGTATTTAGGATTCATTATTAGTAGACCGATTGAAAAGAATAAAGAATTTTGTTTATTTTGGATGTTGAAATACATAATTGGTATAAAAACTATGGTTTTTGGCCAGTTCTTGGGCAAAATGTGAATGAAACCATACGTTGTAAAAAAATTCATCTTCACTGACTGACAGAATTGATAGAAATAATATTGGCATCAGCGCTCCTGCACCGTTGTATCGCGCAATAATGCAATTTAACTAAAACACAATCCTAGCCAGACTTGCAGCTTTTAAGTTTTGGTGTTAAGTATAATTTTTTCATTCCAACTCATTCCACTTTATTAAATTTGTGAATGCGATATTTCATACACTTAGGATTTGATGGTAGTAATTTCAGTGGTTGGCAGCGTCAAAATAACACACAAAACACAATTCAAGAAGTTGCAGAGGAAACACTCTTTCGCATTTTTAAAAAAACAATAAGCGTTTATGGCTGCGGTCGCACAGATGCTGGTGTGCATGCGAGCCAATATGTCATTCAAATTGTCCTTGATGAGGTTCCCGCCTTCGATTTGAAATTTCGGTTGAATAAAAACTTGCCAGATACCATTGCCGTTTTTGAAATTATCGAAGTGAAGGCAGATCAACATTGTAGGCATGATGTAATATCTCGCACTTACGATTATTTCATTCATCTGAATAAAAATCCACTGCTTTTTCACAACAGTTCCCTTTACGAAGATTTGGAGTTAGATTTTGACTTGATGAGATGTGCAACTGCTATTATTGGTGAAACGAGGGATTTTAAAGCGATGTGTAAACAACCTGAATTGTACGATAACACACTATGTGAGATAACGAATTGTGCGTTGATCGTCAATAAGGAGCAAGGGAGAGTGCGCTTTACAATTACCAGTAATCGCTTTCTAAGAGGAATGATTAGAATTTGTGTTTTCTTTTTACTGGAAGTAGGAAGAGGTGCAATGACTTTAGAAGAGTTCAGAAAAATTTTGAATCAAGAAAATGACTACAAAGAGAAGTGGCCTGCGCATCCGAATGGACTTTTCCTTAGTAGGATTGAGTATCCGTATTTAAAGCTGGATGATTCGCATAACCTAGTTAAGATGTTATGTGTCGGCTTAGAATAAACATTGATTCCTTCAATAATTTAAATTCCTTGAAAAAACAAGTCTTAAACTCCTAATGTCTATTTTTACAGCATGGGAAAAATCGTTGCGATTGATTTTGGATTGAAAAGAACAGGACTTGCGATAACTGATGAGATGAATATGTTCGCTTTCGGTATAGATACTGTCGAGTCTGTTAAGTTGATGGACGAATTAAAACGTTTGAATAAGGAAGAAAAGGTCTCTCATTTTGTGCTTGGACTGCCAAAACGATTGAACAATGAGGATGCACACGTTACTCAAAACGTCTATTTATTAAAAGAGGCAATTGAAAAAGAAATCCTCCTTTCCAAAGTTGATTTGTTGGACGAACGCTTTACTTCTAAAATGGCATCTCAATCCATGCACACGGCAGGGGCAACGAAAAAACAAAAGAAAACAAAGGAATTGGTAGATAAGGTCAGCGCGACAATTATTTTACAATCCTACTTATCTCAGCATTAGACAAGTGTTATTGTTTACTTAAATTGAGTAATAACAACGTTATTTTCATTGGAAAGCGTTAATTTTGTTGCAAATTGAGAGTTTATGATATTACCAATAGTAGCATACGGCGATCCTGTTCTAAAAAAAGAGGGAGTTGAAATCGATAAAGATTATCCAAAATTAGAACAGCTAATTGAGGATATGTTTGAAACGATGTATGAAGCATCTGGTGTAGGATTGGCTGCTCCACAAATAGGAAAATCAATTCGTTTATTTATCGTGGATGGAAGTCCGTTTGTGGAAGATGAAGGCGAAGATGAGGAGCCTGACCCGAAAGCTGAGGGAATGGAAAATTTCAAAAAAGTATTCATTAACCCAATCATTGAAGAAGAGACTGGAGAAGAATGGGGATTCAATGAAGGTTGTTTGTCAATTCCAAAAATTCGCGAAGAAGTATTCCGAAAAGAAAAAATTCTTATTTCCTATTACAATGAAAAATGGGAATTGAAAGAAGAACGATTTGAAGGATATTCTGCACGTATCATTCAACATGAATACGACCATTTAGATGGTGTTTTATTTACGGATCATTTGTCTCCATTGAAAAAACGTCTCCTAACAAAGAAATTACAAAACATTTCAAAAGGTATTATTCATGGAGATTACAAAATGAAATTTCCAGCTAAAAAGAAAATCCGTTAAATCATGAAGTTAATCGCATCGTTATATATTGTTGCCTTATTGTTTGTTGGATGCAGCTCTTCAGCTCAAGATCCTGACGCAGCTCGAACAGAAATAAAGGTCTTGGAAGATTCGATTTCGAATGTTTCAATGAAATTGCAACCCGGACAGAAAATAGATACGGCGATGATGGGTCGATTGAAAAGTAAATTGGTCAATTACTACCAATCTTTTCCGGAGAATGAATACGCACCAGAATACTTGGATAAATTACACATGTTGTCTATTGGCGTTGGAGATTATGAAACTGGGATTGGTTATGCTGAAACATTGCTAAATGACTATAAGGTTTATATCAATCGACCAATGATTTTAGAAAGTATGGCAAATGCATACGATATGTTTGTTCAGCCTAGAGATACTTCTAAAGTGCGCTATTACAATACGTTGTTATTGAAAGAAAATCCAAAAATGGACAAGGAGAAAAAAGAAGAAATTCGATTTCGTTTGAAGCATATTGATTTAACAATAGATGAACTGATTGATTTACAGGTAAAATCTATCATGGAAAAGTGATGCTGTTAACGTTGTGTTAAAAATCAATGGCATTGAAATTGCATTCGTATATTTGAAATTCATAATTGAAACTATAAAAAATTAATAAGATGAAAAAAGTATTATTTGCCTTGATGATGATGTTTGTTGCTGCAGTTGGAACTAACGCAGTAATGGCACAAGAAGTTGCTAAAGATGGCGCTAAAATTGATTTCTCAAAAGAAACTCACGATTACGGTACAATTGAAAACGGTGCGAACGGACAATGCACTTTCGAATTTAAAAATACTGGAAATGCTCCATTGATCATTTCAAATGCGAAAGGATCTTGCGGATGTACTGTTCCATCATGGCCAAAAGAGCCAATCGCTCCAGGAGCAACAGGTTCTATTTCGGTTAAATATGATACAAAACGTCCAGGTGCAATTAACAAAAGTGTAACAATTACTTCTAACGCTGTAAACGAACCTTCTAAAGTTATTCGTATCAAAGGAAATGTTAAGGAAGCAGCGTCTTCAGGAGCACCAGTGAACAATTCAGGAGCACCAGCTAACTAATATTTTAATTGTAATAAAATAAATAAACCCAAAAATTTAATAAGATGAAAAAAGTATTATTTTCTTTAATGATGATGTTTGTTGCCGCTTTAGGAACAAACGTTGTAATGGCTCAAGATGGCGCTAAGATTGACTTCACGAAAGAAGTTCATGATTACGGTACCATTGAAAACGGTGCGAATGGACAATGTACGTTCGAATTTAAAAACACTGGAAATGCACCATTGATTATTTCAAATGCGAAAGGATCTTGTGGATGTACAGTTCCAACTTGGCCAAAAGAACCAATCGCACCAGGTGCAAAAGCAAGTATCACTGTTAAATACGATACTAAGCGTGCGGGTGCAATCAATAAAAGTGTAACAATTACTTCAAATGCTGTTAATGACCCAACTAAGGTGATTACCATCAAGGGTAATGTAAAAGAAGCGCCAACTTCTGGAGCACCAGTTAACAATTCTGGAGCACCAGCTAACTAAGATGAATGAAGCTATTTTTTGCGATCACAATAATAGTATTGAATTCCGCCCTTGGCTTAGGCCAAGCGGCGGAATTTCAGTTTAAAAAGGACGTCCATAAATTTGCTGATACAAATGAAGGCGTTGTTCTGGAACATGATTTTGTATTGACAAATACGGGGTCCATTCCATTGATTATTTCAGATTATAAAGTGGCATGCCCTTGTACAAAAGTAGTCCTTCCAAAAAAGCCAATTGCACCGGGTGAAACTTTTCGCCTAAAGGTAACGTTCGATACAAAAGGTAAATATTACTACCAAGATAGAAGCATCTACTTAACGGCAAACACGAAGAAAGGAACGAGTCGTATCCGAATCAAAGTGAACGTCATTCCAGAAAGCGAATCGACAAAACATTAATTGTTGATATTTCGTTAAAACTCATTGCCTATTTTCCTTGAATAATCGCTAATTTTAGTCTCCCAAAGAATTAGCACTATGTATATTATTTTTGACACAGAAACAACAGGGCTTCCACGTAAATGGAATGCGCCTATTTCTGATGTCGACAATTGGCCACGCGTTATTCAGATCGCTTGGCAATTGCATGATGACATGGGGACGCTCATCGAAAGTAAAGATTACCTCATTCGGCCACAAGGGTTTAATATTCCTTACGATGCAGAGCAAATTCACGGTATTTCAACACAATTAGCAGAAGAACAAGGTGAGGACTTGAACCAAGTGCTTCATTTGTTCAATCAAGCGCTTGCAAAAGCAAAATTTGTAGTAGGACAAAATGTAAAGTTTGATACGAATGTTTGGGGATGCGAATACTATCGTACTGGAATAGATTCTCCGATGGAGGAGATGCCTGTGTTGGATACGTGCACAGAAGTTACAGCTAGCTTGCTTCAGTTACCGGGGGGACGTGGAGGTAAATTTAAGCTTCCGACATTAACGGAATTACATCAATATTTATTTAATCAGGCATTCGCGGAAGCACACAACGCAACGGCCGATGTGGAAGCGACAACACGTTGTTTCTTTGAATTGATCAGAAGAGGTGTTTTCTTGCCTGCTGAATTGCAACAAGAAGAGCGCTACATTGAAAACTTCAAAGAATTTAATCCTCAACCGATTGGATTAATTGGCTTGAAGCATGTCAATCTAAAAGTGGAAAGTGCGAAATTGGTGAAGCTTGATAAAGTTGATCCAATTGAAACCATTGATAAAAAAGCGATTCTAGGTGAGTTGGTCGATTATTCGTTCGCGCATTTACACAATCACACACAATTTTCTATACTTCAATCTACCATCAATATTCAAGGATTGGTGAGTAAGACTGCGGAGCATAAAATGAAAGCTGTAGCTTTGACTGATACTGGGAATATGATGGCTGCTTTCCACTTTGAACGGGCTGTTTCTAATCACAATAATTCTGTTAAGGAAAAACGAAAAGAAGCGGAAGAAAGCGGAGAAGCGTATGACGGAGAGGAAATTATGCCGATTATTGGTTGTGAATTCAATGTTTGTCGTGACCTAACGGATAAAACACAAAAAGACAACGGTTATCAAATGGTGTTACTTGCGAAGAATAAAGCAGGGTATCACAACTTGATAAAATTGGCCTCGATGGCCTACACCGAAGGAATGTATTACGTTCCTCGAGTCGATAAAAAAGCAATAGAAAAATACAGCGGAGATTTAATGGTGTTGACAGGGAATCTCTATGGAGAAATTGCCAGTCTAATCTTAAATGTTGGTGAAACACAAGCGGAAGAGGCACTTGTTTGGTGGAAATCGATTTTTAAAGATGATTTGTACATCGAAATCATGCGTCATGGTCAGGAAAATGAAGACCGTGTTAACGAAACATTGGTTGCTTTAGCTGAAAAGCATGAGGTTAAACTTGTTGCAACCAATAACACTTATTACATTGAGCAATCAGAGGCTGAAGCGCATGATGTTTTGCTGTGTGTCAAGGATAATGAGCTGGTTTCAACACCAAAGGGAAGAGGAAGAGGCTTTCGTTATGGTTTGGACAATGAAGAGTACTATTTCAAATCGCAATACGATATGAAAGAGCTTTTTCTCGATTTGCCTGAAGCGATAAAAAGTATTGATGAAATTATTGGAAAATGTGAGTATTATCCATTGGCAAGAGAGGTTTTACTTCCTGCATTTGATTTCCCCGAAGAATTTACTGATCCTCTAGATAAAGAAGACGGCGGAAAACGAGGTGAAAATAATTATTTACGTCACTTAACCTATGAAGGTGCAAATCGAAGGTACCCTGAAATAACAGCCGAAATTCGAGAACGTTTGGATTTTGAATTAGCAACAATAGAAAAAACTGGATATCCAGGTTATTTTTTGATTGTACAAGATTTCTGTAACGCATCGCGAGAGATGGGTGTTTCTGTTGGTCCAGGACGAGGTTCTGCAGCAGGATCAGCTGTTGCATATTGTACAGGAATTACAAACATTGACCCAATTGAATACGATTTACTTTTTGAGCGTTTCTTGAATCCAGATCGTGTCTCTATGCCCGATATTGATATTGATTTTGACGATGAAGGTCGTGGAAGGGTCATTGAATGGGTAATCAATAAATACGGTTCAAATCAAGTGGCTCAGATTATTACATACGGAACAATGGCAGCAAAGTCTTCCATTCGTGATGCTGCTCGTGTAATGGATTTGCCGCTTTCTGAAGCCGACCGTATTTCTAAATTGATCCCCGATATTTCCCTTTCAAAATTATTTGGCTTGCCAGTCCCTGAACTGAGAGAGAAGCTAAAGAACAATCAAGATGATATTAACCGAGCAAAGGAGTTAAAATCATTGGCGGAAAGTCATAGTTTGTCTGCCGATGTAATTAATCAAGCGCGACAATTAGAAGGCTCCGTTCGAAATACTGGAATTCACGCCTGTGGAGTGATTATTACTCCGGGTGATATAACAGATTACGTTCCTGTTGCTTTGGCGAAAGATTCGAATATGTATTGCACGCAATACGATAATTCAGTGGCAGAGGATGCCGGATTGCTGAAGATGGATTTCTTGGGATTGAAAACCTTGACTTTGATCAAGCATGCAGTCGCAAACGTTAAGCAAACGAAAGGAATTGACTTAGATCCAGATCAATTTCCGAAAGACGACGAAAAAACATACGAACTATTCCAACGCGGTGAAACAGTAGGTATTTTCCAGTATGAATCTGCCGGAATGCAGAAGTATATGCGCGAATTAAAGCCAACTGTTTTTGCGGATTTAATTGCAATGAATGCCCTATATCGTCCAGGTCCATTAGAATACATCCCTTCGTTTATTAAACGTAAACACGGCGACGAAGAAATTATTTATGACCTTGACGCGTGTGAAGAATATTTAAAAGAAACCTACGGAATTACAGTTTACCAAGAGCAAGTAATGTTACTTTCTCAAAAGTTGGCTGGATTTACCAAAGGTGAGGCAGATACCTTGCGCAAAGCAATGGGTAAAAAGCAAAAATCCATTCTAGATAAAATGAAGCCAGCCTTTATTGAGCGTGGCGGTGAAAAAGGACATGCGGCAGATAGATTAGAGAAAATCTGGCGAGATTGGGAGGCGTTTGCATCGTATGCTTTTAATAAATCTCACTCAACATGTTATGCTTGGATTGCGTATCAAACAGCCTATTTAAAAGCGAATTACCCGGCAGAATACATGGCGTCTGTATTGAGTAACAACATGAATGACATCAAACAAGTTTCCTTCTTCATGGAAGAATGTAAGCGAATGGGAATGAATGTGCTTGGTCCTGATGTCAATGAGTCGAATTATCACTTCAATGTGAATAAAGAAGGGGCTGTTCGGTTTGGCTTAGGTGCGATAAAGGGATTGGGTTCAGCGCCTGTTCAAGCAATTATTGATGAGCGAGGAGAGAACGGTAATTATCTGAATATTTTCGATTTAGCGAAGCGTATTAACTTGCGTACTTGCTCGAAAAAAGCATTTGAAAGTTTAGCGTTTGCAGGTGGGTTTGATTCCTTTAAAAATGTACATCGTGCACAGTATTTCAAGGAAGATGTGAATGGACGAAGCTTTTTAGAAAATGTGGTTCGATACGGTTCTGGATTTCAAGACAGTTTAAATTCCAACCAAGCATCTCTTTTCGGTGAGGATTCGGGTTCAATTTTGCCTGAGCCAATAATTCCAGCTTCGGACGAGTGGGGGAATATCTATGCGTTAAACAAAGAAAAGGAAGTCGTTGGAATCTTTATTTCAGGACATCCATTGGATGATTTTAAAATGGAAATTGATGCTTTTTGTACTGGAGGAGTTTCGATGTTGAATGATTTGGAAAATCACCAAGGGAAAGACATCTTAATGGCTGCAATTATTTCTGAAGGCGAACATCGAATTACGAAAAAAGGAGATCCATTTGGAACTATAATACTCGAAGATTACAATGATTCGCATAAAATATTCTTGTGGCGCGAGAATTATTTGAAGTACAAACACTTTTTGAATCCTGGGACATTTGTTTCAGTCAAGGGGCGAATTGAAATTCCACCAAGAAGAAGGTCTGAATTAGAATTTGTGATAAGCTCTATTGATTTATTGCACAATTTAAAAGATTCAAAGACAAATGCAATTCATTTAAAGATATCTACAAAGTCACTTGATCAACGTATGATTTCTGACTTGAACGCATTGTTTATCGCGCACGAAGGAACATGTCCTATTCATTTCACGGTATTTGATCCTTTGGATGAGGTGGAAGTAAAAATGCCTTCAAAAACGATTAGAGTCGATTTGAATAACAAGTTATTTAAAGGATTAAATGAATTAGACTTAGATGTTGTTATCAAATAAATCGCGCAATTCAGTAAGTTCTTTTACTCTTTTAGCACTTCCAGATTGTTGGAAAGATGAAATCAAATTCGTTAGCATCCGAATAAGTATCGAAGAATTTGAACACGGTTCATAGTATTCTCTCAATTTTGGCTTATCCAATCCGTTCAAAAATTCATCAATTTCATCTTCATTGAAAATCCCCCCTTTTGCAAAGGCATTGATGTAAAATAAATTTCCGTTTTTATTCTCTGGATCTATGAAAGAAAGCACATTGTTTTCATCTAGATAAGTCAATACAAAATGATTCGGTAAATTCACTCCGTAAATAGGCAGGTCAAGCGATTGAGCAAGAATTGAATAGATCAAACACAAGCTTAATGGATTCCCTTTTTTTGTTTCAATCACTGTATTGATATATGAATTCAAAGGGGAATGGTAGTCTTTTGAATTACCTGTGAAGTGATATTTTCCGTAAAAAATCTTATTGAACACCCTTACTTTTTCATAAGCTGTTTGGTGTGTGCTGACCTCTAGCCAAATGTCTTTTCTTATTTCTTGAATTCTCTTGCGTGTCTTTTCTTCGTCAAAATTCGGGTATTGATAACGAGATATGATTAAAGCTCCCGTTAGCAAATCCTTTTGAGATGATTTTATCCAATTCACCAATTCATCTTTAACAGCCTTGTATTGAATTTCCTTGATAAGGTCTTCAATACGTGATTGAAAAAGCAAGCCATAATCGTCTTCCTCCCAAGATGATTCAAGGAAAGGAATTGCATACGTCCCGTGACTGATTATTTCATCTCGAACGTGTTCGAAAATTGTTTCGTCTGGATCGTCGATTAATCGAACTAATGCCTTTATGGAGGTTTCATTTTTCACTTCTACGAAAATAGACATCTCTTGCCCGTGATTTTTCTGATGTCAGAAAACTTTTGAATGGAGAAATGTTAATACACATTGCTGACCGAATATTTATTTTGAGAAAATGGCAACCTTTTACATGAATTTGCGTTAAGGTTATACGGATCAATTATTAACACTTACAGGTTAAGAAAAGAGGAGCTTCAGTTGAGGCTCCTCTTTTCATTTGGAATAATCCGCTAATGCCTCAACGAATTCTTTAGGAGGAGCAATTGGTCGCATTGTTTTTTTGGACACAAATACTAAAGTTGTTTCGGCTTCGGCAATTAATTGATCATTTTCGTTGTAAATGGTGTAGTAAAAAACTATTCGTGCACCTTTTAAGCTGACGATTTCCGTTGCTATAGAAAGTAAATCGTCATATTTTGCTGGAAACTTATACTTCACCTTGAATTCTGAAACAGGAAGCATCACCCCTTTTTCCTCAAGGGATTTATAGCTCATTCCAACTTCTCTCATCGCCTCAACACGACCTACTTCAAAGTATTGAGCATAGTTGCCATAATAGCAGTATCCCATTTGATCCGTTTCTCCGTATCGAACTCTTAAAGTCGAAATATGATTGAAATTAATTCCCATTGTTTATAAGTCAAAAATCAAATGTAGTAAAAGCCTGACTTTCATAGCAGAAAAGCATCTGTTAAATCGAATATTATTTTATCTTTAGGGTTAAGTAGTAGTGGTGTGTAATCTGAATAGCAGTTGGTTACATTATAAAAAGAGAGTTGAAGTTTGTTTTTAAACTAAAATGTTAATTTTTTTAGATGTAAAACTTTTCATAAAATCAATAGCCTTTCGACTTTTTTTTAAACTTTTTTATATGAATATTTGTCATCACGATAAACGGATAACTTAACACTACTGAAAAGGTCTTTTTTTTTTTACGGCCAATTCAGTTGCTATTATAAAATAATAAAACTAACAAGAGATGAGTGAAAATCACGATGTAGTATGGGGGTCTTGCGCAAAAATCATTAAAGATAATGTTTCTTTACAAGCCTTTAAAACGTGGTTTGAACCAATCGTTCCGATTAAAATTGAGGACAATGTTTTGACTATTCAAGTTCCTTCTCATTTTTTTTATGAGTGGCTTGAAGAAAACTACATTACCTTATTGAAAAAAGTAGTTCAAAAGGAGCTTGGTGTTGATGGTCGATTGGAGTACAGTATTATCATGGAAAATAACACAACAAACTCTACTCCTTACACTGTGAAGTTGCCAGCATTGAACAAAAAATCTTTGAGAAATGCGCCGGTAACAATGCCACTAGAGGTGAGTGAGAATCAAATTCGTAATCCATTTATTATTCCAGGTTTGAAAAAAGTGAACGTGGATTCAAATTTAAACCCATCGTATTCATTTGACAATTTTGTAGAAGGAGATTGCAATCGTTTGGCGAGAGCTTCAGGATATGCAGTCGCAAACAAGCCTGGAGGAACTGCTTTTAACCCATTGTTAATTTATGGTGGAGTTGGATTAGGGAAAACTCACTTGGCTCATGCAATTGGAATTTCAATCAAAGACCAATACCCGAACAAAACGGTTTTGTATGTTGGTTCTGAAAAATTTGCTCACCAATTTATTGATGCAATTAAGAATCAAACAACAAATGACTTTATTCACTTCTATCAAATGATAGATGTGTTGATTATAGATGATGTTCAGTTTTTCTCAGGAAAAGAGAAGACACAAGATGTATTCTTTCATGTTTTCAACCATTTACACCAAAATGGAAAACAAATCATTTTAACAAGTGATAAGCCACCAGTTGAAATGCAAGGAATGGAGCAACGTTTACTTTCTCGTTTCAAATGGGGATTGTCAGCTGATTTAGGTTCTCCGGACTTAGAAACGCGTATGGCGATTTTAGAGAAAAAGATGTACGGAAACGGAATTGAACTTCCAAAAGATGTTACAGAATATTTAGCTTATTCAATTAACACGAATGTTCGTGAGATGGAAGGAGCGTTGAACACTTTACTTGCACAAGCCTCGTTAAACAAGAAAGCAATTACGATTGAACTTGCGAAACAGATGGTTGACAAATTCGTTAAGAATACTGCACGTGAAGTTTCGATTGAATACATTCAGAAAGTAGTGTGTGATTATTTCGATTTAGCGTTGGATATTTTAAAATCCAAAACGAGAAAAAGAGAAGTTGTTCAAGCAAGACAGATTTCAATGTATTTCTCTAAGAAAATGACAAAGTCTTCTTTAGCAAATATTGGAGCTCACTGTGGAGGGAAAGATCACGCCACTGTATTGCATGCTTGTAGAACAGTAACCAACCTTTCGGAAACAGACAAACAGTTTCGAGCTTATCTCGAAGATTTAGAAAAGAAATTGACAATTCAATAAATTTAGTAGCCATTCGGATTCATTCGAATGGCTTTTTTAATTACCTTAAAGAAAAAAAGATGTTAGAAGAAAATATACCAATGATCGTAGTGGGAATTATAGTATTCCTACTGATTCTTAAGTCATTCATAATCGTTAAAGAGCAATCAGCAGTAATAGTTGAGCGTTTTGGACGATTTATTCGCATTGCAAATTCAGGAATTGGAGTAATTATTCCTTTTGTTGATCGTAAAGCAGCAATAGTGAATTTACGTGTTCAGCAGTTGGATGTTGAAATTGAAACGAAAACAAAAGATGATGTATTCGTTCATTTACAAGTTTCGGTTCAGTACAAGATATCGAGAGATTCTATTAGGGAGGCATACTACTCGTTGGAGAACACGAAAAATCAAATTGCATCTTATGTGTTTGATGATGTGCGTGCTGAGGTTCCGAAGTTAGAGTTAGATGATGTCTTTGCGAAAAAAGAAGACATTGCAATCGCTGTTCAACAGAATATCTCTGAAAGTATGCACGAATATGGCTATGTAATCATTAAAGCGCTCATTACAGACATTAACCCGGATCAAAAGGTAAAAGATGCAATGAACAGAATTAATGCTGCTAAACGCGATAAAGAAGCGGCTCATGAGGAAGGAGAAGCTAAGAAAATTAAAATCATTAAAGAAGCTGAGGCTGATGCGGAATCAAAAAGACTTTCTGGTCACGGTATTGCGCAGCAGCGATTAGAAATTGTTCGTGGATTTAAAGAGTCTGTGGAAGACTTTAAAAAATCTGTGGATGAAGTTTCGCATGAAGAGGTTATGCAGTTCGTATTAATGACTCAGTATTTTGATACCATTCGTGAGATAGGCGCAAACTCTAAAAACTCATCCATATTAATGCCTCATTCGCCAGGTGGAATGAGAGATTTTCAAAATCAAATTATCAATGGTACGTTTATCGGTAATGAATTGAGATCTGGATCCGCAGATAAAGGACAAGAATAAAAATCATTAAAATATAGTAAAACCTCATTTTGATTTCAAGATGGGGTTTTGTGTTAAAGGAAATTTGGAAATACCGTCAACATATCAAACGCTTGAACTTCGCTGCGAAGGAATGTACAAGGAAAAAGGCTCTAAGTTTATTGGAATTGCCGTTGCTTGTTATTCTGAAGATGAAGCTAAAGTTTTCATGGAAGAATGGAAGAAGGAGCATCATCAAGCACGTCATTTGTGTTATGCTTATCGCTTTGGAATGGATAAAAATGTATATAGAGCAAATGATGACGGCGAGCCAAATAACTCGGCAGGAGCGCCAATTTTAGGGCAGATAGATTCATTTGAGCTGACCAATGTATTAATAGGCGTAGTACGTTATTATGGCGGGACAAAGTTGGGGGTTGGTGGATTAATAAATGCCTATCGAACTGCTTCTAAACAAGCAATACAAAACGGAAAAATAATAGAAAGAGAGTTATTAGAATGGGTAAAACTGTTTTTTAGCTACAAAGATATGCCTCGTGTTATGAATATTTTGAAAAAGTATGATTTACCAATCAATAATTCTAAGTTTGAGGTCAGTTGTGAATTAAAAACTGCTTTAGAGCTAAATAAAGCAAAGGCAATAAAAGAAGAGTTATTTCAGTTTGATTCGATTAAATTGTATAGTAGTGGGATTTATTAAAAATTAGAAGGTTGGAATTATTAAAGAAATTAGTTGAAGTTCGTTCAGCATCGAGTGATGAAGGAAAAATGAAGTCGTTTGTATTGGACTATGTAAAGGCGAATCAAAAGGAATGGTTAGTGCAACCAGAAATCATCGAAGGAAGAGGATTTCAAGATTGCGTCATACTTGTTTTTGGAAAACCAAGAACTGCAATTTATGCGCACATGGATAGTATTGGGTTTTCGACTGGGTATGACAAAGAATTGATTAAAGTTGGCGGGCCTAGAATAATAGATGGTATTGAATTGGTTGGGTCGGATTCGAAAGGAGAGATTGAAACTGAATTGATGGTGATTGAAAATGAAGATGACTCAAGAAGTATTTCCTACGTATTGGATAGAGAAATTGATAGAGGAACGCTTTTGACTTTTAAACCTAATTTTAGAGAGACAAACGAATATATCCAATCGCCATATATGGATAATAGGTTGGGGATGTGGAACGCTTTGAAGGTTTGTGAGACTCTAGAAAATGGAGCAATCGTATTTTCAACTTATGAAGAGCATGGAGGGAATACAGTTGGTTTTTGCGCAAAGTATTTAATTGAAAAACACGGTGTTTATCAAGCGTTGATTTCAGATATTACGTGGGTAACGACAGGAGTGCCTCATGGCGGTGGAGTTGCAATTTCAATGCGAGATAGTGGATTGCCACGAAAATCATATTTGGACAAGATTATTGAGCTTGCAAAAGTGTCCGGAATTCCATTTCAGTTGGAAGTAGAATCAGCTGGAGGCAGCGACGGAGGTATGCTTCAGAAATCCGATTACCCAATTGATTGGTGTTTTATTGGTGCTGCTGAAGATAACGTGCACACCCCGGATGAAAAAGTATTTAAAAATGACATCCAATCGATGGTCGATTTATACAAATATTTAATGAAGTATTTATAGAAAGTAAATACAAAAAAAAAGCGGTTTCATTTTTGAGACCGCTTTTTTTTTATTGTATTTTTTTACTTCACCATAACTTTCGGTGCTGCAGATAAAATTGCTTCGCTAGTTTCAGCTGCAAATTTTTCAAAGTTCTTCACGAACTGCCCTGCTAAATTATTTACCGTTTCGTCAAATTTAGCTTTATCAGCCCAAGTTCCTTTTGGATTCAAAATCTCTGAAGGAACACCTTCACAAGAAGTTGGGATTGCCAATTCAAAAACAGGTTGTGTCGTAAATTCAACGTTGTCAAGTTTACCTGTTAAAGCAGCAGTAATCATTGCGCGCGTGTAAGACAGTTTCATTCTACTTCCTACACCGTATGAACCACCTGACCAACCAGTATTGATCAACCAAACATTGATATCACTTCCAGTAAGTTTATCACCTAATAACTCAGCGTATTTTGCAGGATGTAACGGTAAAAATGCTGCTCCAAAACCAGCAGAGAATGTTGTTTGTGGCTCTGTAACTCCCATTTCTGTTCCAGCAACTTTCGCTGTGTAACCTGACATGAAGTGGTACATTGCTTGTTCGTTTGTTAATTTTGAAATTGGAGGTAAAACACCGAATGCATCAGCCGTTAAAAAGAAGATGTTTTTTGGTGCACTTCCAACAGAAGGAACTACAATATTGTCAATGTGGTGAATCGGATAAGAAACACGCGTATTTTGTGTAATCGAAACATCCTCGTAGTTTGGAGTTGATGTTCCATCGTAGAAGCCAATGTTTTCTAAAATTGCACCGTATTTGATTGCATCAAAAATTTGAGGCTCTTTTTCTCTAGATAAATCAATCGTTTTAGCATAACAACCACCTTCAAAGTTGAAAACAGTGTTGTCCGACCAGCCGTGTTCATCGTCACCAATCAAGCGGCGATTAGTATCTGAAGATAATGTTGTTTTTCCAGTTCCAGAAAGTCCGAAAAATACAGCTGTATCTCCATCTTTTCCAATGTTTGCTGAACAGTGCATCGACATTACATTTTTCTCGTGCGGCAAAATAAAATTCAATACAGAGAAAATTCCTTTTTTAATCTCGCCAGTATAACCTGTTCCACCAATCAAAATCATTTTCTTAGTGAAGTTAATCACTGCAAAATTGTGTTGACGTGTCCCATCTATTTCTGGGTCAGCCATAAATCCTGGAGCACATACAACATGCCATTCAGGGGAGATTGTATCAATTTCCTCATCCGTTGGACGAAGAAACATGTTGTAAGCAAATTGATTTGACCAAGCATATTCTGTAACAACGCGAAGGTTTAATCTGTGAGCTACATCTGCACACGCATAAGCGTCTCGCACATAAATATCTTTATCACTTAGATATTCTTTTACTCTTTCGTAAAGAGCATCGAATTTCTCAGGTGAAAATTTAATGTTGATATTTCCCCACCAAACGGCATCCTCAGTTTTCGCATCTGCAACAATAAATCTATCTTGAGGAGATCTCCCAGTAAACTCACCAGTTTCAATTGCAAGCGCACCTGTATCAGTAAGCATACCTTGCCCGTTGATAATTGCATCTTCAATAAGTTCTGATGGGGAGAGATTCCAGAATTGATTTCCTGAATTTGTTAGTCCAATTGATTCGTTTAAGTTAGCTTTTTCGCTTTTCTTACCAAATACTTCCATAATGTGTTTTTTAGCAACTCTGCTATATTATAATACAAAGCTAATGGAATATGATATAGAATTTCTGAAAATGGCGGGTGAGTTGCTAACAATTCTGAAAAAATATTGTTAACATTTTATTAATCTTAAGTGATAATTTATTGGATTAGATTAAATCTCGCAGGGCTTCAATTGCTGAACGAATATTCTTTCGAACATCCAAAATTGAAGCTTCCATCATGTAACAAGGAGCTGTAACAATTTTGTTCTCAGTGTCAATTAATATTTCACGAACCGACTTCATTTCAGTTGTAGTTCCTACTTTTTCAATTCCTGAAGAAAACTCTTTAATGTCATATGGCGATTCTTCTTTATCAGTTCCAATTGTCATTTTAGCCGATAAATTTGAATCTTCAAGTGCTTTTGACAATACAACTGGACTAACACATAAAGCAGCAATTGGTTTTCCAATATTTATGAGGTTGACAAGTAACAATTTGACTTCAGGCAGAATATTTCCGTCTGGACCGTTGAATGCCCAATCAGTAAAATTTTTCGCACTTCCAAATCCTCCTGGAATAACCAAAGCGTCAATGTCTGCAGGATTAACTTCTAAAATGTTTTTCACTTCTCCACGTGCAATTCGCGCACTTTCAATCATCATGTTGCGCGATTCATTCATTTCTTCACCAGTCAAGTGATTAATAACATGGTGCTGTGGCTTATTCACAGAAATACAAACAGCCGTAGCTCCAATTTCTTCAATCGATAATAACGTTAATATCGATTCTTGGATTTCTGCGCCATCGTAAACTCCGCACCCAGAAAGTAATACGCCAATCTTCATTTTACTCAAAGTTTTATTCAAAAATATAACTGATTTCTTTGTCCCAACCTTTTAAGATCAAAACGATTTCACTACCAGGAGTTTGTGCCATTGCTAAAGCACTAATATCTATTTCTAATGTCTTTTTGACAACATCTTTACATTCTTCTCTAGGAACTGCATGCGCTATCATTACAGAACGTTTTGCCGGTATCGATTTCATGATGGCTTGATTACCAATCATTTTAAAATTATGAACGCCACAACCGCCAGTAAAGCTAACATCTACAAATAATAGATTGCCCTCTCTACGAACTGAATGAATAGTAAAAGGCTCAGAATCTGTAAACTCTCCAATCGATGATTTCAATTGAATATTTCTTTCAGGTTTCGATGCTGTTTCAGTTGTATCCGCCGTCGCTGCAGTGTTTTTGGTTGTCGCGCAACTAACAATCATCGTGCAAACAAATAGAATACTAAACAATTTCATAATTCTTTCTTTTTTAAAGTAATTCAAAGATAGTGCCATTGGTTGGTAGTTCAAAGTTTTAATAGTTCAAAGTTCAAAGAGTTCAAAAGTTTAACTAGTTTTTAGTATTAATTGAATTCAATTTTCAATTATCAATTGTACATTGTTAATTATCCCTTACCTTTGCACTATGAAGACAAAAACCCTGAAGAAAAACAAGGTAAATGTAGTGACCTTAGGTTGTTCAAAGAATATTTTTGATTCTGAAGTCATGATGGCTCAGTTGAAGGGGAATAAATTTGAAGTAGAACACGAATCAAAGCACGATGATGCGGAGATAGTTATTATAAATACCTGCGGATTTATTGATAATGCGAAACAAGAGTCGATAGATACGATTTTGCGATATGCAGAGGCAAAGAAAGAAGGGTTAGTGAGTAAAGTATACGTAACAGGATGTTTGTCTGAACGATATAGAGAAGATTTAGAAGCTGAAATTCCAGAAGTAGATGCGTTTTTTGGAACGAGAGAATTACCTCGTTTGTTAAAAACATTGAAAGCGGATTATAAACACGAGTTAATAGGAGAACGTTTATTAACGACTCCAAACCATTACGCTTATTTTAAGATTGCAGAAGGTTGTGATCGGCCCTGCTCGTTTTGCGCTATTCCTTTGATGCGCGGAAAACATGTTTCTACTCCAATTGAAGAATTGGTGAGACAAGCAAAAGGATTGGCTGCGAAAGGTGTGAAAGAATTAATGTTGATCGCACAAGATTTAACGTATTACGGTTTAGATATTTATAAAAATCGAGCACTTGGTGAATTAGTTGACCAATTGGCGGATGTTGAAGGAATTGAATGGATTAAGTTACATTATGCATTTCCAAGTGGATTCCCAATGGACGTTTTAGATGTGATGAATAAGCGAGATAGCGTTTGTAAATACATCGATATTCCATTGCAACACGGTTCTACAAAAATGCTTAAAGCTATGCGTCGTGGAATTACACGTGAGAAAACTGAAGAACTGATAGCAGATATGAGAGCAAAAGTTCCTGGAATTGCTATTCGAACAACATTGATTGCTGGTTATCCAGGAGAAACTGAAGAAGATTTTCAAGAAATGTACGATTGGGTAGAGCGTTCTCGTTTTGACCGATTAGGGATATTTACATACTCTCATGAAGAGAACACGCATGCACACAATTTTGAGGACGATGTTCCAGAAGAAATGAAACGCGAGCGTGCTGATGCAATTATGGAACTGCAAATGGGCATTTCTTATGAATTGAACCAAGAAAAAATTGGAAAGACGTTTAAAGTGTTATTCGACCGGGTGGAAGGTGATTACTTCATTGGAAGAACTGAATTCGACTCACCTGAAGTAGACAACGAAGTGTTAGTTAAGAAAGCTGATTTCTTTGTGCGTATTGGAGATTTTGCTAATATTGAAATAACTAGTGCAGATCATTACGATTTGTACGGGAATGTTGTTGAAGCTTAAAATTGAGTTTGTCCAAGAATAAAATAGCAATTTTCTGGTTCAGGCGAGATTACAGATTAGCTGATAATCATGGTCTTTACGAGGCTTTAAAAAGTGGTTTTCCTGTCCTTCCTGTTTTTATATTTGATGAGAATATCATTGATGAGTTAAAGGAAGATGACCCACGCTTGAATTTCATTTACGATTCTTTAGCTTCAATTCATGAGCAATTGTCCATTCATTCAAGTGGACTTTTATGTCTAAAAGGAAAGCCTCAAGAAGTTTGGAAGCATCTCATTGAAAAGTATGATATTCATGCGGTTTATTCCAATGAAGATTATGAGCCATACGCTATTCAGAGAGATTCACAAATAGCTGGATTATTGCAAAGCGAAGGCATTTCTTTTCATTCATTCAAAGACCAAGTTATTTTTGGAAAGGATGAAGTGATAAAGCAAGACGGTCATCCGTATACTGTTTACACGCCTTACAAAAATAAGTGGTTAGAAAAATTCCATGACGGAATGCTCCAAGATTTCAAAGTCGATGATTGGAAATCTTACCTTAAAACGACAGTTGATTTCCCTTCTCGCTCTGAGTTGGGAATTAATAAATCATCAATTGAAGTGTTATCGTATAACCTTTCAGTTGTAAGTGATTACGAAAACACAAGGAACTATCCAGCAATTGTTGGGACAAGTTCTCTAAGTCCTCATTTACGTTTTGGAACTGTTAGTATCAGAGAAATGGTTTCCAAAGCAAAAGCGAATAGTACATTTTTAAGTGAGTTAATTTGGCGTGAATTCTTCATGCAGATTCTGTATCATTTTCCAAAAGTTGTGGATCATAATTTTAGGCAGAAATACGATGGTATTCAATGGCGGAATAATGAGGTAGAATTTGAAAAGTGGAAAAATGGCGAAACAGGTTATCCAATTGTCGATGCTGGAATGCGAGAATTGAATGCAACGGGATATATGCATAATCGAGTTCGAATGATAACCGCAGGATTTCTTTGTAAACATTTACTCATTGATTGGAGGTGGGGAGAGGCTTATTTTGCTGAAAAACTATTGGATTATGAACTCTCTGCGAACAACGGAAATTGGCAATGGTCGGCTGGAACTGGTTGTGATGCGGCACCTTATTTTAGAATTTTCAACCCGACAGAGCAAGTCAAAAAATTTGATCCTGAATTGAAATACATTCGAAAATGGGTTGCAGATTTAGATGATTTGACTTACCCTTTGCCGATTGTTGAACATAAATTTGCTAGAGAAAGAGCATTGAAGGTTTATAAGGAGGGTATTGGGGGTTAGAATAGTTTAAAAAACTTCTTTTTCCTTCTCATTTTTAGGTTTAATGACCGATAGACACGTAAAGCACGCTTTCGATTCCATTACATTCCTTCCATTCTTATTTTTCCGTAATAAGTGTCAAATCCTCTTGTGGGACAATTGTTTACTAACTCAAGGAGCTTTGTGATGATTAAACCATCATCTTTTTGACTTTCATAATAAAACATACTGCGAGTTAAATGCACGATACGACAAGCCTGCTTAAGCTTATTTTTTCAGCTGATAAAATTTCATCTACCTGAGATTTACGTTCACAAGGCTTTAGAACTTTTTTTCGATAACATCTTTTAAAATACGATAATCCAAGCTTAAGTGATTATGCATCTGCTTGAGACGACGATTTCCCTCTTGTAAAACCTTGATTTCCTTTAATTGCTGAGCGTCCATCCCACTATATTTCTGCTTCCAAGAAAAAACGTTGGCAGCAATACCTAGATAATGCAGATATCATTAGTTTTTTTCCAGTTTCGAGCTCCTTTAGAATACGTATGATTTGAGCTTCTGTAAATCTTGTTTTTTCATTATGCTCAGTTTAAATTTAATAATTTTAGGCTGTCTGAAAAACGGGGAAGTTTACCTTATTAGCATTAAGTTTGCGTAAATGTAAACTGTTGATTAATAGTTTTTTATAATATTATGTTTAATAAATAAAGTAAAATGTTAAACAAATTAAAATGTTTAGTATATATTTGAACTAAATTAATAACACTTAAAATAAATATTATGAACAAATTAGTCCTTAGTTTAACATTGATCTTGTGTGTAGGTTTTTCTAAAAATAGTAGCGCTCAAGGAACAATAGTAGATGTTGCCGTTGGTAACGAAAATTTTACAACTTTAGTAACTGCAC
Organism: uncultured Flavobacteriales bacterium; assembly: GCA_963925035.1. Taxonomy (GTDB): domain Bacteria; phylum Bacteroidota; class Bacteroidia; order Flavobacteriales_D; family Crocinitomicaceae; genus UBA4466. The sequence goes on along the minus strand of CAWUSK010000015.1, from coordinate 25,684 downwards.
TTAAAGCTGCGGATTTAGTTAGTGCTTTACAAGCAGAAGGCCCCTTTACAGTTTTTGCTCCGACAAATGATGCTTTCGCTAAAGTTGATGCCAAAACGTTAGGCTTTCTATTAGAAGAGAAGAACAAAAAAACGTTAGCAGGCATTCTAACTTATCATGTAGTTTCTGGTAAATTAACCGCGAACGACGTTGTTGCTGCCCTAAAGGAAGGTAACGGTAATGTTGAGTTAAAAACTTTAAATGGTCAAGTGCTAACAATAATGCAAAAAGATAATAAAATTTGGTTGAAAGACTCAAATGGAAATGTTAGTGAAATTACTGCAACTGATGTAATGGGTAGTAATGGTGTTATTCACGTTATAGATACAGTTGTTATGCCTAAGTAGTTGGTGTTTGTTTAATAAAAAAAGGCCTTTCATAACTGGAAGGCTTTTTTGATTTATTGTCTTGTCTCTTTCATTATTGTTGACTTTTTAATTAATTAAGTCAACTTTTTTCAGGACAAGACAGACATAGAGTAATCGTTCTGACTGCGCTTTACATAAACGCTTTTTACTCCTTTTTACATAACGATAAAAAATTGTGTATCGTTATTTCAGGACTAGACAAATTGTCAAATTTTAATATTATTTATGGGAGGCTATGCGGACTTGGCTTTCTATTGCAATTTCTTATTACGCATAACGATTACGCTCGTATGTTAGCACTTTATTAGGTTGTTACATAAAAACGGTGTGGTGGGTTGATTTGAGTTTTAGGAAATGGTACTATTTTATCAACCACTAATTTCGTTGTTTTAGTTTTTATTTAAAAGAGAATTTTCCACAGGAATAGAATTTCAGAAGAGCGTGAGGAGCCAATGTTATGAGTAGAACCTCACATTCTAATTAATCTAAGTCTTAATAAAAAGAAAGCCGATTAGCAGATCGGCTTTCTGAAATCTTGAGTAATATTTACTTGAGATCAAATCGATCTAAGTTCATAACTTTTGTCCAAACTCTGACAAATTCTTCAACGAAACGATCTTCCGCATCAGTACTTGCATAAACTTCAGCTAATGCCCTCAATTCAGAATTAGACCCAAAGATTAAATCTGCACGTGTAGCTGTCCATTTTACTTTTCCAGTAGCTCTATCTTTTCCTTCAAAGGTTGAACTATAATAATCTATAGGACTCCATTGTGTGCTCATATCAAGTAAGTTCACAAAGAAATCATTTGAAAGGGCTCCTGGATTGTCTGTGAATACACCGTGTTTAGATCCATTATAATTGATATCTAATACTCGCATACCACCTAGCAGAACTGTCATTTCAGGTGCAGTTAGTGTTAGTAATTGCGCTTTGTCTAAAAGTAGTTCTTCTGAAGTAAGCGTATATTTTGCTTTTTCATAATTTCTAAATGCATCTGCCATTGGCTCTAAAACTGCCATTGAACTAATGTCTGTTTGCTCAGCTGTAGCATCTGTTCTGCCTGGGTTAAAAGGAACTTCAATTTTATGACCGCCTTTTTCAACTGCATGCTCAATTCCAACAGATCCACCAAGTACAATCAAGTCTGCAATTGAAACCTTCTTGTCTTTTGCTTTATCATTGAAATCTTTCTGGATAGCTTCGTATTTTTTCAATATACGGTTTAAAGTATTTGGCTCATTTACTTCCCAGCTTGATTGTGGCTCTAACTGAATATGAGCACCATTGGCTCCACCTCTTTTATCAGACCCTCTAAATGTTGAGGCAGAAGACCATGCTGTATAAATTAAATCTTGGTCTGTCAATCCAGCGTTCGTGATAGATTTCTTCAGAGTTTCAATATCCTTAGCATCAATTTGTTTATAGTCTGCAGTTGGCAAGGGGTCTTGCCATACAAAATCATCTGCAGGAACTTCAGGTCCAAGATAAAGTGATTTTGGGCCCATGTCTCTGTGCGTTAGCTTAAACCACGCTTTAGCAAATGCTAAGTCGAATTCTTCAGGGTTATCAAGAAATCTCCTTGATATCTTTTCATATTCTGGATCAAAACGAAGTGACAAGTCTGTTGTGAGCATCGTTGGCTTATGCCTCATGTTTGAATCGAATGCATCCGGCACTGTTAACATTGAATCTTTAGCTGTCCATTGATACGCTCCAGCAGGACTCTTTGTCAATTCCCATTCATTTCCAAATAAGATTTGAAGAAATTGGTGACTCCATTCTGTTGGTGTCATTGTCCAAGTTACCTCGAGACCTGAAGTAATCGCGTCTTTTCCTTTTCCTGACTTGTAGTCGCTTTTCCAGCCAAATCCTTGTTCTTCAATCGGCGCTGCTTCTGGCTCTGGACCAACATGTGAAGCTGGACCTGCTCCATGTGTTTTCCCTAATGTATGACCACCAGCTATAAGCGCCACAGTTTCTTCATCATTCATTCCCATTCTTCCAAATGTTTCACGTATATCAATGGCGGCTAATTTTGGATCGGGATTTCCATTTGGTCCTTCGGGATTCACATAAATTAATCCCATTTGAACTGCAGCCAATGGATTTTCTAAATTTCGGTCACCAGAGTATCGTTCATCTGCTAACCATTCTTTTTCCATTCCCCAGTATACATTACTTTGAGGTTCCCAAACATCTGTGCGCCCTCCTGCAAATCCGATTGTTTCAAAACCCATTGATTCCAAAGCAACATTACCTGTTAAAATCATTAAATCTGCCCATGAAATTTTGCTTCCGTATTTTTGCTTGATCGGCCATAGAAGTCTTCTAGCCTTATCCAGGTTTCCATTATCTGGCCAACTATTTAAAGGAGCAAACCGTTGTTGACCCTCGCTAGCACCACCGCGTCCATCACCCGTGCGGTATGTTCCAGCGCTGTGCCAGGCCATACGGATAAAAAGTGGTCCATAATTTCCAAAGTCGGCAGGCCACCATTCTTGCGAGTTGGTTAAAACTTTTTCGATATCACTTTTTAGCGAATCATAGTCTAATGAGTTGAACGCTTCTCTATAATCAAAGCTTTCTCCCATTGGGTCTGATAAATCAGAATTTGTTCTCAAGACACTTATGTCAAGTCGATTTGGCCACCAATCTTCACTGGTTTTTTTTTTTATTTTCGAATGGATATAAGGGTTTGTATTATCATCCGTAAGTGGATTAGTCATATCTCCCCCTTGACCATGATTTACGGGACATTTACTCATATTGTTCGTGCTTTGCCCATTTAATACTAGGGTTGTAAGTAGACTTATTGATAATAAAAAATGTTTCATCTGTTATGTAATTAATCTGTTTTAACAAAAGTAAGGACTAATACATTATCAATATTATCAATATTTTCTATTCTATCATAGAAAAAGTCTATGTTATGGGTTATTTGATATGATCAGCGTATCGCTGACAGCGCCATAACTAAAATACATAAAAACGTTTTGGTGGGTTGATTTGTATTTTAATAAATGGTACTATTTTATCAACCAATAATACTAGTTGTTTTAGTTTTTATTTAAAAGAGAATTATTCCATAGGAATGAAATTCTAGTGGAGTGGGCAGTGTCACGGTAGTATCAATCTCAATGAAAGGCAGTCAAATCTCAACGAACGGAGGGTAAATCTCACTCGGCGGAAACAAAATATCATGCCGCGTAGAACAAATTAAAGCTGTCCAATTTTGTATCATCAATGTATTTTCACTTGTCCCAATGAACGATTTGATATGCAGCAATTGTTTGATGTCACGAAAGAAAAACTCCACCTGTCATCTGCTTTTGTATAATTCACCGATCGTATTGGGCGACCAATGAAATTGATTTGAAATGCGTTCAATTACTTGTTTGTTTTCTTCATTCCAAACCGACACGTGTCTTAATTTGCCTGGACACTTACTTTTGGACGATTCATTTTTTAAACAGATAATCTCATCCTTTAAAATATGTTGGTGTTTGTTCTCTGGCAAATCATTTTCAAAAAGAAAATTGAGTCCGTATCAACTGCAGAAACCATTCAAACAAGTCAATGGCAATATACTTACGATTCTACTATTATGCAGTTGGATTACCTATTTATTTCAGCTATGATTGATTTTCCCACAATCGTTTTCAGTTTTCACTTGGTTTGGGAGTAAGGTTTTCTTATGTAAATTATAAAACAATCAATGAAAATTCCGAAATTACTTATCCCGATTATAGTGATTTTGTTATGAATGCTATGCTTCGAGCTGAAGTTCGATATGTCTTCTCTCGATTTAGTATTGGAATTTATGCTAAGGCAGAGTGCGATATATTATCTGGAATGAAGTGGCAAGCTTTAAGTCGTCACCGTTACGGTCGGAACGCTTGTCTTACCTTAAGGTATAAGCCTTAGCGCATATTCCTTGGATGAAATGAAGTAATAGCGTCCTTCAGCATACTTTGATCTAAGTGCGTATAAATTTCTGTAGTCAGAATAGACTCATGTCCTAACATGTCTTGAATTGCGCGTAAATTTGCACCGCCTTCGAGCAGGTGAGTGGCAAAGGAATGGCGAAAAGTGTGAGGAGAAATGGTTTTATCCAATCCAATTTCGAGTGCTAAGTTTTTAATTATGGTAAAAATCATTACACGCGTTAATTGTGCGCCGCGTCTATTCAAGAAGACAAAACTTTCATGTCCTTTCTGAATCTTCATTTGGTTGCGAATAGAAGAGGTGTAAATTCCAATCTCCTTTTCAACGCTCGGACTTACTGGAACCAATCGTTGTTTATTTCCTTTTCCTGTTACACGAATGAATCCTTCGTTAAAGAAAAGCTGCTCAAACTGAAGATTGACGAGTTCTGATACACGCAATCCACAACTGTACAGTGTTTCCAGTATCGCTTTGTTCCGATGTCCTTCAGGTTTACTTAAATCAATGGCATCTATCAACGTGTCGATTTCTTGGACTGTTAAAACCTCTGGTAGTTTTCTGCCAATTTTAGGCGTTTCCAATAACGTGGTCGGGTCAAGTTCAATTTCATCTTCTATAGTCAGAAAATGAAAGAATTGTTTGATTCCACTAATAATCCTTGATTGACTTCTAGCACTTAGTCCTAAGTCGTATAATTCAGCAACAAACTGCTGTAAATGCTGGTAGGTAATTGCTTTTGGATCGAGTGATAAACTACCGGAGTAATCTTCTAATTTCTTCACATCGTTGAGATATGCCAAAATAGAATTTTCCGACAAACCCTTTTCTATTTTCAGGTATGAAACAAAATCCTTAATATAGCGACTCCAATTGGACATGTATGAAAATATTAATTGTTAACGGACCAAATTTAAATTTAATTGGTCAACGGGAAGAGGAAATATACGGGAATCAAACGTTTGAATCCTATTTTGAAGCGTTAAAAAGTGAAAAAAAGTCTGAATTGGATTATTTTCAGTCGAATATTGAAGGTGAGTTAATTGATGCGCTGCAACAATCGAAACACGATGGGATTGTTATCAACGCTGGTGGCTACACGCATACAAGTGTTGCGTTGAGAGATTGTATCAAGGCAATTAAAGTGCCAGTTGTTGAAGTACATATTTCCAATATCACTGCGAGAGAAGAGTTTAGACATACATCTCTATTATCGCCAGTCGTTGTTGGTTGTATTTTTGGATTTGGATTGAAATCCTACGATTTAGCTGTTGATTTTTTCGAGAATCACAGTTGATAGTTAAGGCAAGATTATTTAAACAAACGCTGATTCAGTTTCGAAAATTCTTTGACTCCTTTTAAGAAATATTCTCCTAAGATATTCCCGTTGTACAAACCGGCTGAATTAAATGTTGTTGACATTCGCTTGATTTCCTTTCGTTTCTTTAGTAATGACGATAGGTTTTTGAACATGTAATTATGCGCACGAAAAACTGCTGAAAACTGTTTAAACTCTCCAATCATTAGAAAACGGGAAGCGGCAATTCCATCAATGCAAAGTCGGATAAAAATCTTCGGAAGTAAAATTCCTTCGTGATTCTTGACGATCATCAAAAGACTGTTTCTGAAATTTAAATATACTTTTCGTGGAGATGTATATGGCAATGTTCCTCCTCCGATATGAAAAACAGTAGATTGTGGACAAACCATAAATTTATAGTTCATTTTTTTCAATCTCCAGCACAAATCGATTTCTTCCATGTGCGCAAAAAATTCTTCATCAAATCCACCTGCTTTATGAAATAACTCCGATCGAATTAATAAACATGCACCGCTTGCCCAGAAAACTTCTGTTTCTCCATCGTATTGGCCTTGATCGCTTTCAACAGAAAGAAAAATTCGGCCACGGCAAAAAGGAAAATAATTTCGGTCTAAATATCCACCAGATGCACCGGCGTGTTCAAATGAATGTCTGTTATGAAACGCTTTTACTTTTGGCTGACAACCTGCAACTTGAGGGTCTTTCATTTGTTCAACAAGCGGTGTTATCCAGTTTTCAGTAACCTCAATATCGCTGTTCAGTAATAAAAAGTATTCAGCATCGACTTTTTTGAATGCGTCGTTGTATCCTTTGGCAAAACCTCCATTTTCGTCATTGACTATAATTTTGATTTGCGGATAGTTTGCCTGAATAAACTCGACAGAACCATCTGTTGAAGCATTGTCGGCCACAACAATTCTTGCATTTCCAGAATGTTTTAAGACACTTGGAAGAAACTGTTCTAAATAATTTTGACCGTTCCAATTGAGGATTACAACGGCAACTTGACTTTCTGGCATTATTTAATATTGTCTGAAGTCGTCGCTGCTATTTTGTCCAACACCATATCTCACATTTTGATTTGGATCGTCGATATTCCCATTAGCTGTACTTCTTCGGTTCAATTCATAAGGCCACGATGGGTTTTTTAATTCTCCAACCATGTCAGAATGCAATAGGCGATACGCTTTATTTGTTAAGTCTGGATTGTAAAAAACGAATCGCTTATTACTGAAAGCACCGATTTTATTGTATTGCCAGATTTCGTAAGGGTATTCGTTACTTGTGTATTCTTTTGAAGTGATATAAGAAGGCGAGCCATATTGTAAGTATACTCTTCCACGATCCGTTTCAAATCCTTCTTGGAAATTATTCCCGTAAATGCGTTCTATCATTTGTACTTGAGCCTTGTATTTTAACCAACCTTCGTAAGGATTGTCTGGAGCTGATTTTGTCCAATACAATTGGATGTATTTACGCGCGTTTAGCTCGTTTTTGGCTTTTGCTATTTTGAAAATGTTTTTTACTTCGTTTGCTTTTGAGATAGGGATAAGACATTCTAAATAGTAACCAACACTATCAACAGAAATTGAAGATTGAAATGCAGGATCTAGAATTACGTCATTGCTGGCGATATCCATTTCAATGTCGTTGCTTCTTTCAAACACATAAGACTGCGTTGAAAGTTCTTTCATGTTTCTATTCAAAAATGTGTAATTCAGGATGTACTTGCCTGTTTCGACATTGGTGATATCAATTTCTCGAAGCACAGGAACAACTTCTGATGCGTCGTGTCGTGTAAAGAGCGTTAATTCATCCACTTCCTTGCTCGTTGCAGCGTTGACCACAGATTGCTTAATTCCAAAAACACTGTCCTCTAACAAATTAGAATTGTAGATTTCGAAGTAAACTGGAATACTCGACAATTGTTTGGGGTAAAATGTAGAGAGACGCGGGATAATATCAAATCCTGATTTATAAAAAACAGAACTTTCATTTCCTTTAGATGCATATTCTGCAATTTCAATGTCTGAAATAGAAATAGCATCACCTAACTCTTCAATTATAATGATTTGAGAGGCCTTCAATGATTCTTTTGTACTGTTCAAATCTGTTAATTCGATAGAAAAAGTATAATCTCCGGGTTTTAATGGAAAACGTTTTACATCGTAGAAATCTTCCACAACACTGTCGTGCATAAATGGAGTCGCTAAACGATAAGCATCACTTGTCACTTTTACTCCTTTATAATCGGTAATTGACATTTGAACGGCAATTTCTCCAATTAAACCACCATTTTCTGGCAGGTAATTGATAGAATGCCCAACAAATTGCAAGTGGAACTCGATATAGTTTCCAACACCCGGAGCAAAAAACTGTTTGCTATCGAGATATGCTCGAAGTTCATTCTTTTGAGCATTACTGCCGAAATGAAGCAAGGAGATTAGGACAAATAGAAAAAATGTTCTCATCAGATTAGATTATTTAGTGTAAAAATACGAAAAACCATTTCTATTTCTATTAAATGTGAATGGTATTGAGTTAAAGGTTATTGACTTCATTTTAAGTGTAGGATTAAGAGGATGTTAAGTTTTAGTTTGATTCTTTTCAAAAAAAAACAAAAAAAGTAACATTTGTCCATTGTCATTTATTTAGATATACGTACTTTTGGCGCGGAGAATTGGCAGAGTGGTCGATTGCGACAGTCTTGAAAACTGTTGTACCGAGAGGTACCGTAGGTTCGAATCCTACATTCTCCGCCAAATAAGTAAGCCATCCAACATAGTTGGGTGGCTTTTTTTATGAAGTAAACTGAAGCTTGCTTCGAGTTTATGTTTCAGAAAAAAAGCCTTCATTTCTGAAAGAAATGAAGGCTTACTTATTTGAACAGCTCTCCCACTCAAGGATCATGTAATAATCCTACGTTCCATTATGATGTAGAAATTTTCGTGATATTCGAATGTAATCTAATATCACCAAACCAATATCACTGCCAATGAAACAACACTTACTGCGATCCACAAAATAGTACCAAACAACATCGATTTTACACCGGCTGTTTTTATGGTGGCTAAAGTCAATTGTGTTCCTACAAGAAAAAGCGTAAGCACCAATAAGCGTTTCGCAAGATAGCTTATCCAAACATAGATTTCATTGAATTGAGGCAGCCAACTTGAAATAAGCATAGCCACGACAAACAATAAAATAAAGTAAGGCATTTTTATTCCTTGGTCTTGTTGCTTAAAAGCGAAAGCGGTAACGACACACAATGGAATAATCCACAAAGCGCGACTGAGTTTTACTGTAGTTGCAATTTCCAGTGCTTCTTCACCGTATTGGGATGCTGCACCAACAACAGAACTGGTATCGTGAATCGCAATTGCGCTCCAGATTCCAAAATCATGCTGACTTAATTCGAGTAAATGGCCAATCACTGGAAAAGCAAAAAGTGCAATGGCATTTAGAATGAAAACGGTTCCAATTGCAATGCTAATTTCTTTTTCGTTAGCTTTGATTAAAGGTGCAACAGCAGCAATTGCGCTTCCTCCGCAAATTGCTGTTCCGCTTGAAATTAAATAGGAAATTTTTCGGTCTAAGCCCATTAATTTACCAATCCCCCAACCAAGAAGAAATACAAAAGTGAGCGTGAATATGGTCAGTAATAATCCTTCTTTTCCTACTTCAAGTGCTTCGCTGATATTCATTCCAAATCCTAAACCAATGATGGAAATTTGCAGTAATCGCTTTACAAGTGAAGCTTTGCTTTTTACAATTGTCGATTTAAATAGGTTTGTGAAAATAATTCCCGCCAATAAAGCAATGGGAGCTGAAACCCATGGGAGCAAAGACGCAATCGCTAGAAGTATAAATAGCGCTTGATGGATTTGGGATTTATTCAACGAGTTTAATTTTGACAAAGTTAATTAATTTAGTTACTATTAACGAGACAAAAGTTACTTGTCTCCAAAAGCAACAAGGCCAATTCCAGTATATTTTGTATCAAAAAGCGGAAACATTGCATTTTTCTTGTTCACTTTCAGTATAGCGTTCTATTTGTTTTTATATCCATTCTTTCGCTATATCCAAATGACTTCTGGAAGTATCCATTCCAAGGAAATGAAGTGGCTCATTGTTTTCAAAAAATTCTAGCCAAGAAGTAACATCGTCTTCTGTTAATTTTCGGTAGGACATCAGCCGCACGCTTTCGCGATTGAAATAATTCGTTTTAGATGGCTTTTTCAACAATTTCTATTACAACTTCTGGGTCGAGAAGGGTGGAAGTGTCTCCAAAATTAGAACGTTCTCCTTCAGCAATTTTACGCAAAATCCTTCTCATTATTTTCCCTGATCTAGTCTTTGGAAGCCCTGATACTATTTGAATTTTATCCGGTTTAGCAATTTTCCCTATGCGCTTAGAAACACATTCGATAATAGAGTTACTTATTTCAGAAGCACTATTTGAATCTCCATTTTCAATCACAACGAACGCGTAAATGCCTTGACCTTTAATATCGTGTGGGAAAGCGACCACTGCAGATTCAATCACATTTATATCCATGTTTATCGCATCTTCAATCTCTGCCGTTCCAAATCTGTGTCCGGAAACGTTAATTACATCGTCTACTCGCCCAATAATTCTGTACATTCCATTTTCGTCTCGTTTCGCTCCGTCTCCGGTGAAATAATATCCTTTGTAATTGGAGAAGTAAGTGTTTTTGCATCGCTCATGGTCTCCATATGTCGTTCGAATAACTGACGGCCAAGGGAATCCAATGCACAAATATCCTTCTATTTCATTTTCTGTAATCACTTGTCCTTCTCCATCCAGTAAAACAGGTTGGATTCCCGGTAAAGGTAATCCAGCATGCATAGCTTTCATTGGTGATAAATTTCCAAGTCCAGATAACATTATTCCACCTGTTTCTGTTTGCCACCAGGTATCAACTACTGGGCAGTTTTTCATTCCGATGTTGTCGAAATACCATTCCCAAGCTTCTTCGTTGATTGGCTCTCCCACAGACCCGATGACTTTAAGCGAAGATAAATCATACTTAGTGATATATTCGAGTCCAAACACCATTAAAGATCGAATTGCAGTAGGTGCTGTATAAAATTGGTTGACTTTATATTTCTCACAGACTTCCCAAAAACGACCAGCATCTGGAAAAGTCGGAATCCCTTCAAATATAACAGATGTCGCGCCAGACAGCAGTGGCCCGTAAACGATGTATGAATGTCCTGTAATCCAACCGATATCTGCTGTGCACCAAAAAACGTCGTTTGGTTCGTATTGAAAAACGTTTTGAAATGAATAAGCCGTGTAAATCATATAACCCGCGCAAGTATGCACAACTCCTTTCGGTTTTCCAGTGGAACCAGAAGTGTAAAGTATGAATAAAGGGTCTTCTGCCTCCATAGTTTCAGCTGGACAGTTTTTTGCCTCATTTGAAATCAATGTGTGATAATTTAAGTCTCTGTTTGAGTCCCAATTCACTTCGCTATTTGTAACATTCAAAACGATGGAATGTTGGATAGTTGGGCAGTTTTCTAAAGCGACATCTACCATTTTTTTCAGTTCAACCTTTTTGTTTCCTCTATTTAAACCATCGGAGGTTATTACTATTTTTGCTTCGGCATCATTGATTCTATCGGCCAATGCTTGTGATGAAAAACCCGCAAAAATGATTGAATGAACGGCTCCTACGCGAGCACAGGCTAATATTGCAACCACTGATTCGATCACCATCGGCATGTAAATACAAATACGATCACCTTTTGTTATCCCTAATTTGCGAAGCGCGTTTGACAATTGACAAACTTCATCATGTAAAGCTTTGTAAGTAATAGATTTCCCCGTTTCGTTTGGATTGTTTGGTTCCCATAAAAAAGCCGTTTTATTTGCATCATTTTTTAAATGCCTGTCCAACATGTTTTCGGTGATGTTCAACTGTGCGCCCTTGAACCACTCAATTTTTGGTTCTTCGAAATTCCAGTCGAGGACCGTGTCCCATTTTTTCTGCCATAAAAATTTACTCGCTATTTCACTCCAAAAAGATTCTGGATGCTCAATACTATGCTTGTATTGATGCTGATATTCTTCGAAGGTTTTTATGCGTAAATCCATGAGCTTATTATTTTATTAAAAATAGAAAAAATATCCCACAAAAAAAGCCGTTCAGTAATTTGAACAGCTTTCAATACGGAGAGGCAAGTATTATTTACCGATCATTACTTTTTTAGTAATGAAGGATTGTCCGTCTGTAATTTTCAGAATGTATTGTCCGCTATAAAGAGTTCTTACGTCTAAATACCAGATCGTTGAGCCTTGAGAAATTTGTGAGTTTCTGACAAGTTTCCCATTGGTATCGTATAGCTCGATGTCCAAATTATTTTTCACGATATCATTTACTTGAATTGCAATAAAATCATTTGAAGGATTAGGGTAGATTGTGAAGTTGTTTTCATCTTCAAACAAACTACTTAGCCCTGCAGTTGAAGTATAAGTCGTTACAGTTTCAGAAATAGTCGTCACTTTAGCTGCTGTTACATTTCCGTAGAAAGTTGGTCCAACTGCATATGGATAAGCTGAATTCCAGTTATCATCAACAGTACAGAAGTAAGCATAAGTTCCAGCTGGATATTCAGGAGTAACGCAAAATCTTCCGTTGTGTTCATCTAAATATTCTTCTTCTGGATGGCTTACCCATTGGTAGTCTTCTCTAAAATAACCTAAAATGTATGTCGCATTAACAGCTGGCCCATCATTAACGTCTGTTCCATCTGGGTAATTTGTTCTTACCGAATAATTTGCTAATTCGTAACCAGATTTAATACGTGTAATCCCTCCAGTTCCGTTAGTATTTGCATAACCGTATGCTCCATAGATTGGAAAACCATCGTATGCGAAACCAATTAGTGGTGAGTGTTGAGATGTATTAATAGTATATAAACCATCAGCATCGTATAAGTTACAAATGTTAGATAAAACAACTTGGTCTAGCTTAAATGCAGAAGGATTTTGGTGGTGGTGATAATTTCCCATTGCAGGGTGACCTTTGGAACAATCAAATCCCGCCATTTCAGCTGGGATCGCATCTCTATTCCAATCCATTGCTGCTCCTGGTCCGCCGGGACAAGCTGTATTACCAGGTCCTCCGCAAAGAGCACCTGTAGTTGTATTCCAAGCTACTCCATCACGGTAATCGTAAAGTGATACTCCGTTAATAAAAACGCCAATATTGCCCGGAGTTGTAGGTGTTTTTACTCCAGTATTTTCAGTTGGATTTAGTGGGAGTTTATAAATAGCATTTTGATTAGTTGCCAAAGATGGATTTCCGTCTAAAAATGGACCTGTTGGGTAGGTCGGAATTCCTTTTGTTGAAGCGTATACCCAATTTGTTGAGTATTGCACAGTTTGAACATTCGCTAAAACATTGTCCTGAATTACAGTTGAATTTCCAGAAACATAATGACTTCCGTAAGTGGAGTTATTTTGTAGCCAAGAAAGAATGGCTGGATTGGTTTGAGCGGATAGAGCAGCAGTGCTTAACAGCGCAAGGATACCTAGTGTTATCTTTTTCATAATTTTACATCGTTTGATAAATTAGACGACATATTTATTCAATTCCTTCGGAAGGGTGAAAAAATTAACTTCAATATTTAGCGCCAGACTGCCATGCACAGCGAAAATATAGAACGATGGTATGCTTATCTTATTGACAAACGATTCTAGTGTTTATTATTCGTCCATTCTCTAATTCAACTTTCAGCAAATAAACTCCATTAAGCTGACTTGTAATTGTTTGTGCAATTGCAGATCCATTCACGAATTGATGTTGTACAATCTTACCACTAACATCAGATATGGAGATTGAATTTATTGGCTGATCAACATAAACGTTAAGGATATCATGCGTTGGATTTGGATATACATTCCAATACGGTTCCTTTGATGCTAATTCGTTTGTTCCAAGGTTTGGACAATTTCCGGGCATATTTGCATCCAGCCAATCGATTCTATCGGAAATCCAAGTTTTAAACTTTGTAATTTCTCCAGCGTACGTAGTTGGTTGACTGCCAATTTCAGGTGTTCCTACATTTACGCCTAATATTGGCCAACGTTCATAATGTCGTTCTTGTGCCTGATCCATTATTGCAGCTAAAGAATCTATATATGCATTCAAATTAGTTTTGTCTAAAATTGTTTGTCGATATGTAAAATAAGTACATGCCAATTCATTTGCAAACGTTGTGTCCTGCATTAGTCTGATGTACCATCCTGGCGGAGTTACATCTGTGCCACCATTGAAACTGTGCATCCAGCCTGCTCCATTTGAATAAGCTGTGCTCATGTCTTTATACGCCCAATCAAAATCCCAAACCGGGCCAGCAAGAATAAGTGGGTTTTTACTGTCTTTGTTTTTGTGAAATCGTCTGCTTTTTTTGAAGCCATCGCCGTTTCTTGAGAATTCATTTACGATAAAATAATCAATGAATGACTTAACGTCAATTTGGGAACGATACCCCAAAACAGGATCATTAAAGCTTGTGCCCCAAAGTGCATCTTCAAAATTTTCAACTGAAGTTTGTATGTAGTCTTTTTGTTGTACTGTTATAATATCTACTGCAGGATAATCGTAAACAAATTGCACAGGATTTCCTGGATAATTTGGATTGTCATAGTTTGCTGGCCAGCTGTTTCCATTGTTCCAATAATCTACTTTAAAGATATAGCCCCCAGTTAAACTGTCTCCTGCATTGTCATCCAAATCTAGTTTTGAAATGTCAATACGATTTTTGTCACGCTTAATTTTTTCTGTAAACACATATACTCCTTCGTATATATTATTCACCACAACTTCTACCAATTGAGTTCGTGGAGCGTAATGTCCCATTTGTGTGAATAAATTAAATGCCAAAACATTTCTTAAAAATGTTTTATCGTTGTAATTCGGAATTAAAATCCAATCATTTTCAATCGGCATTCCGAGTAGAGAAACATTGTTACTATTTCCGTTTACATCCCAAGTTTCAATTCCATATGGTTTTTGGGGTAGAGAAGCCGAATATGCACCTCTTATTTCAATTCCAGCGAAACCGTTGTAAACATTTGGAACGTCAGTCGGATGATTTAGTGTACCTGGACCATTGTTAATAATTTTAAGATTGGTATTTATTTTAGGTTCATCTACTATTTGATTCCCATAAGTATCAATTAGTATTAGCGGGATATTTGTTTCTACCGGGGGAGAAATCCCAATACTTTCCGAAATGTTTATCTGATAATCCCCATTTGATCCTGCGTCATATCCATCAACAACAATATAGTATGTTGTATTTGCTAAAAATAATTGCGCTACTAGTGTAGAGTTATATGCAGCTCCATAAGCCGGTGATTGACATCCATCTTCTTGGCAGCCAACAGGAGTTCCAGTGCAACTGCCTTCATAAACATATACTTGACAATCGTAATTTGTTACAGCTTGACAAAGGCTTATCGTTAAATAGACATCACTCGAACCATTTGTATATTCGTAAACAAGGTCTTTTGCACCACCATTATTTCCAACATCTTGGCACGACGCAAAGTAATCATCAAGCGCTGTGGAAGTATTGCCTGTTGCTTGATATGGGATAGATGCAATAACAGTTGCTGTTGCGCATGTTTCGCCTCCTGTTTGAGCATTAGCAGACAATTGGATTATTAAAATGCAAGAAAATGCAAAGGATATTAAATACTTCATAGGTAGTTTTTTAGCAAAGACTAAAATACTATAAAATTTCAGTAATTTTTAATAAGGAGCGAGAATCAAAAAAATAACTGGGATAAAAAAAGCCTCACAGAAATGTGAGGCTTTGATTTTACTGGTGGGGAATACTGGATTCGAACCAGTGACCCCCTGCTTGTAAGGCAGGTGCTCTAAACCAACTGAGCTAATCCCCCGTAATTCCAATTCGTTTATCAGAATGCGTGTGCAAATGTAAGCCATTTTTTCTTAATGGCAAGTGCTAGATTAAAAAAAAATTAAAAAAAGTCGGAGATTAAAAAGAAGCTCCCAATAACAACAATTGTATCTTCATGATTAGCTTGATGTTGTGCTTCTGATAACGCTTTTATTGGTGATGTAAAAAAATTAATTTGATTGGTCCAAATTTGCTCAGCAAGCAATTTTAGCGTATCAATTTTAATACTTCTATCATTACTGAACTCCGTGAAATAGTAGCTAGCGTCTTTTGGAAATAGTTTCAGGATGGAGAGTACATCCTTGTCTGCGCTAGTGCCGTAGATAATATGCAGTTTGCCCTTGTTTATTTTTTCGATGGATTCTAAGGAAGCTGAAATTCCAGCAGGATTGTGTGAAACATCAAAAAGGGTGAGAGGTGAATTATTTATAACTTGTAAACGCCCTGAAAATCCTGTGTTTTTAAAAAGATTAGTTAGACCGTGCTGAATTGAATCAATACTTATTATAAATTCTTGTGTTTGAAGAACTTCGCAGCACTTCAAGACAGTTCGAAGATTTTCTTTTTGATATTCTCCCAATAAAGGTGAGTGAAAGTTCGATTCATTTGTGATTGTTGATGCATAATGCACTTTTGAATCGTTCCGTTCAGCTAATTTCTCATAAATGGGGTAGAGTTGATGTAATGTTTCTCCAAGTATTACAGGGACATCTTTTTTGATAATTCCACCTTTTTCAAAAGCAATTTCTTCAACGGTATTACCTAACATTGCGGTGTGCTCCAAACTAATATTTGTAATAACGCTTAAAATGGGCTCTACAACATTGGTTGCGTCTAATCTTCCTCCAAGTCCTGTTTCGATTATGCAAACATCACATTTTTCATTTGCAAAGTATTCTACGGCCATTCCAAAAGTGATTTCAAAAAAGGACGGTTCGAAGTCTAGGTGACTTGATTTCACTTTTTGAATGAAGTCAATTACGTTTTGTTCTGGAATTTGCTCACCATTTATTCTGATGCGCTCTCTGAAGTCTTTAATGTGTGGTGAAGTAAATAATCCAACTTTGTATCCTGATTCGGTTAAAACAGAAGCCAACATGGAGCAAGTAGAACCTTTTCCGTTACTTCCTGCGACATGAATGCATTTTATGTTTTTTTGAGGAGAAGAAAGAAAATCCATTATTTTCCAACTATTGGACAAAGTAGGCTTAAATGCTTTTGCTCCCATCACTTGGTAGGAAGGAAACTGCTGAAAAAGCCAGTTAATATCCGATAAATAGTTGTTATTGGGCTTTGATGCCGACACGCATATAAACTTTAGCTAAAGGAGCACCTGGATCCTTATTGTATTTTACTTGTTTCTTTACTTCAGTAATTACTCGGTTAATCAATATTTGATTGGTCGTAGTAGTTTGCGCTGAAATATTCATAGCTGCTACAACATTACCCTCAGCGTCAATCGTCAATTTCAGGTGAATTGTCGCGTCAACATTAGACTGTAAGTCATTGACATTTGGATCGTTAAGGCGAGTTCTTCCATCACCGTTACCGTTTCCGCCATTTCCATTTGTTCCTGACCCAGAGTCGGTTCCAAAAGTTTTCCCGTCTCCGCCATCATTACCAGAACCATTTCCTCCATTAGCAAATGGATCATTGGATTGGTGAGTAGTCGTGTTTGTCTCTTGTGAGTTGTGCGTCGTTGTATTTTTTCCTTTTCCAGTGTTTACTTTCGTGTCAGGATTACTTTTACTTGTAATTACTTCTTGTGTAACTGGTTTTGGGTCTTTTATTGGGTCATCGGAAGGACTTCCTGCACCTGCACCACCTTCAACCTTTAAGTTTTTCAAGATTAACTCCTCAGGAATTACAGTCTGAGTTGTCATAATTGGATCTTTCGGAGCTGGATCAGCCATTTCGAAAGTTGTGATCAATAAATAAATCAACAACAATAGCAAAACAATAGCAGAGGCAGCCGCGCCTTTACGTTTGTCAATGATATTTGCTATTGGAATTGTTGCCATAATTATTTATTTGTCATATGCCAGTACAGGATCCCATCCGTTTGCTTGAGACAGAGCCAATACATTAAATATTGCTTCGTAACTAGCTTTACGGTGGCCTGCTATTTTAAGTTTCATTTTACCTTGACTTTCTACTGCTGCAGCAGCTAGTTCTTTGATGTCCTCAAACTCTAAAGGCTGTTCCAAAGAACCACCTGGTAATACAACGTACTGATTGTCTTCTGTAATTATTACAGTCGCTTCAACAGGATCTTGCACTGAAGGTAAGTCACTTGCTTCTGGTAAATCTATCGGTGTTTGATTGTTACTCATCAAACTCATGATAATGAAAAAGATCAACAGCAAGAACACTAAATCAGTCATGGAAGCCATTCCACCCTCAACTTTGACTTTATTATTTGTTCCTAAATTCATTTTTTCTATTTACCTGGTTGATGTAATAAATCCATAAACTCTAACGCATCGTTTTCCATTTGGTACACAACTCTTCCGATTTTCGCGACTAAGTAATTGTAACCAACATATGCGATAATACCAACAATCAGACCCGCAACTGTTGTAATCATTGCTGTCATAATTCCTGGTGCGATAATTTTCAATTCTAAAGATGTTGCATTTTGCAAGTCGATAAACACCATTACCATTCCGATAGTTGTTCCAAGGAAGCCAATCATCGGAGCAGCTCCAGCCGCAGTAGCTAAAAAGCTAACACGTTGTTCTAATCGCATGATTTCAAGTTTCGCAGCATTCTCTACAGATGCAGAAATTGTATCAATTGGTCGCCCTAAACGAGAAAGACCTTTTTCTACCATTCGCGCTGATGGTGAATGTGAACGTGAACAGTAATCTTTTGCTGAATCAATTTTTCCATCCATGATGTAGTCATTGATTTTTGAAACAAATCCTTTTTCTTCTTTGGTAGCTTTTCTTAATGCTAAGTAACGCTCCACAAAAATAAAGATAGAATAGCCTAGCATTAACGTTAAAATAACGTTGATAACAAGACCAAAACCTTGACTTGCACTTGCAATAATATCCCATAGTGGTACGTCTTTCACTCCCGTGTTCGATTCACCCACAATATCAACTTGTAATAAAAATGATAAGCTCATAATTTCTCTAACGTTTATATAGTCAATTTATTATTAAAGTAATAAGAAAACCCCAACTCCTGCAAGGTATCCTATTATTGCTAGTAATGCAATGTTTTTCAAGTACCAGAAGAAAGAAATTTTCTCCATTCCCATTGCAACAACTCCTGCTGCAGAACCAATGATTAACATACTTCCGCCAGTTCCTGCTGCGTAGGCAATAAAGTGCCATAATGTATCATCCATTGGTAATTGGAACATTCCCATTGACGCAGCCACCAATGGTACATTGTCAATTAATGCTGATCCAGCACCTAATAATGTTACGAAAACATCTAAATCTAATCCTGAATTAATGATGTCTTGTCCGAAGATAAAGATTAAACCAAGAGATTCAAGTGCAGCAACCGTCATTAAAATGCCTAAGAAAAATAGGATTGAAGGCATCTCAATTTTCCCTAATGCTTTGAACGTAGGTCCGTGAATATGTTCGTGATCCTCTACTGTAGTTAACGAAAATGCTCTTGCGCTTATAAACTCAGCTACTAATGATACAATTCCTAATGAAAGCATCATTCCGATGTACGGAGGTAAGTGAGTATAAGTTTTGAAGATTGGAACAAATACAATCATTCCTAAGCCGATTACCAACATTAATGTACCATTTTTGGATAATTTCTCTTCTTTTTCCTCAGCATCGATCTCTCCTTTGAAAATTGGCAGGAAGCTCGCTATAAAAGTAGGAACGATCATACATACTAGAGAAGGGAGTAATAAATGCATAATTAATTGTTGAGCAGAAACTTTATGTGCCATCCATAACATTGTTGTAGTAACATCACCAATTGGAGACCAAGCACCACCAGCGTTTGCCGCTATAATAATCAAACCAGCGTACCACATTCTTAAGTTATTATCCTTAACGATTTTTCTTAGGATAGTAATTAAGACGATTGTTGCAGTTAAATTGTCAATGATTGCAGATAAGATGAACCCAAGAATACAAACGATCCAGAGGATGTATGATTTTTTTCTAGTTTTAATAATTCTCTTAAACGTTTGAAAACCATTGAAATGGTCAACAATTTCAACGATAGTCATTGCTCCAACTAGGAATATCAAGATTTCACACGTTTTACCAAAATGATGAAGGAGGGTAGATTCCATCCAACTCATTTTTGTGACTTCATGATGATCTTCAGAACTTAAAGGTAAAGACGAGAAGTCAGTAACCAAAGTTGCGTTATGGCTATCAAACCACGTGGTGAAGTTGTCAAGTCCAAAAGCAATTCCCGCCCAAGCCAATGCCATCATTATCAAAGCTGGTATCAATTTGTCGATTTTCAAAGAGTGCTCTAGTGTTATTGCCAGATAACCAAGAACGAAAACTGAAACGATAAAAATTTCCACAATATATTTTTTTAGTTAGTATTACAATGAACCTCGTTTAGAGAATTCTTGGACACAAAAATAACATTCTAATTAATTCTTTTTTAATTGTGTTTAATTTAAACGAACAAAGAAATGTTATTATGTGTGTGTTTTTAAAACTATCAAGTGAAACCTAATGTGTTTAGGTGGTGATAAACATAACACCAATTCCTGCTAAGTAACCAATGATAGCTAGCAAACTAATGTGCTTTAAATACCAGAAGAAAGAAATTTTCTCCATTCCCATTGCTACGACTCCTGCCGCAGAACCAATAATCAACATACTTCCACCTGTTCCTGCTGCATATGCTAAATGATGCCATACATTCGCGTCTGCGGCATCTTGAAACATCCCAAGACTTGCTGCTACCAGCGGAACATTGTCAATTATAGCGGAACTAGCGCCCATTAACGTCACAAATACTGATTGCGGAATGTGATTATTTACATATTCACCAAAATTGAATATCATTCCTAAAGACTCCATCGAAGCAACGGTCATTAAAATTCCTAAGAAAAACAGCACTGAAGGTATTTCAATTTTTGAAAGCGCATGCATTGTTGGGCCTTTGTGTTCTGAATCATCAACTATTCCATCTGTTTGTGTTAGTCGAATAGATCTATTGGACAATATCTCACTTACCGTGGCAAATATTGAAAGTGATAACATCATTCCTATGTAAGGAGGTAGATGTGTAATTGTTTTAAAAATAGGAACGAATACTATTAATAATAACCCAAGAACAAGCATAAAGGAGGCGTGTTTGGTTTTTTCTTGGGGCTCGTCATCCACATTAATTTTTCCTTTAAATGCGGGTAATACACTTCCGATTAGCAAAGGAACAATTGTACAAATAATAGACGGGAGAATTAAAAGGGTGACTAGTTTTCCTGAAGTTACTTTACCTGCCATCCAAAGCATCGTAGTTGTAACATCTCCAATTGGTGTCCAAGCTCCACCTGCATTTGCTGCAATGATGATGAATCCAGCGTACCACATTCTATCTGTATTGTTCGGAATGATTTTACGTAAAATAGTGATTAAGACGATAGTTGCCGTTAAATTATCGATAATAGCGGATAAGAAAAAAGCCAAAATTGAAATGATCCAAAGTAATTTCAATTTACTTTTTGTTTTAATCATTTTTTTGATTGCTCCAAACCCTTTAAAATGATCAATCATTTCAACGATAGCCATTGCGCCCATAAGGAAGACTAATATTTCAGCAGTTTTTCCAAAGTGGTGCAGTAGAGTTCCTTCGAGTAAGTGAGATTTCTGCTCGTGATTAAAAAGTGAGATGTCAATAATTTGACCAACATGAGGATCAAACCATTGGTAGGTGTTAAAAATACCAAAAGCAATGGTTGCCCAGCAGATTGCCATCATCATTAATGCGGGAATGAGCTTGTCAAGTTTGATACTATGCTCCAGTGTTATAGCGACATATCCGAGAATAAAAACAGAGATGATAACTAGTTCCATATGATTTTTTTTGATTAATAATTACGTGTAAATGTAATTCTAATCGCAGGCCGTCAACTACCGTTTAATCAATGAAAGCTACACTTTAATCAACGAGTTGTTTTAATGCAATTTCGAAAGCTGTTTTTGCAATTCCCGTTTTTGAGCTATTTTTTTCATAAGAATTCTGAAGTGCTTTGCGAATTGTTGCGCTCGTATCTTCAAAAATCCCTTGTTCTGTTAAGACTCCTAAATCATTACTCATTAAATAAGCAAATACTCTCGCCATTCCACAGTTCGAAATGAAGTCAGGAATGATGGATATAGTGTTGTCTGCTTTTTCAGCAATCTTACCAAAGAAAATCTCTGGGTCAGCAAAAGGTACATTGGCACCAGCTGAAATAACTTGCATACCATTGTTAATCATTCTGTCCAATTGATCTTCGGTAATCATTCTAGAACCAGCACATGGAATAAAAACTTCAGCATTTAAGTCCCAAATACGTTCGTTCATCTCATCGTAAGAGATAAGATTAGGATGATTCAATTGGTTTCCGTCTTTTGTCAAAAACAATTCTCTAACTTCTTCGAGTGTAAATCCGTTTTCGTTGATTAATCCTCCAACACGGTCAATTATTCCAACAATCAGTGCTCCTTGTTGCGCTAAATAATAGGCTCCAGCAGACCCTACATTTCCCCAACCTTGAACTATGACTTTCTTACCTTTTACACTTCCGCCCCAAATGTCGTAGTAATGTTTTATGGATTCAGCAACGCCATATCCAGTAATCATATCAGCTACAACATACTTGTTAGCTACTTTTGGTGAGTATTTTTCGTCTTCAATAACTTTCAATACACCTTGACGCAATTGTCCAATACGGTGAATTTTTTGAGCTTCTCTCGGCTGAAAGTGACCGTTAAAGACACCTTCTTGAGGATGCCAAACACCACAATCTTCTGTAATTGGAATTACTTCGTGAATTTCATCCACGTTTAAATCTCCTCCTGTACCGTAATAATGTTTTAATAACGGCGTTACAGCAGCGTACCAGCGACGTAAAACGTCTTTTTTCCTTGGATCTTTAGGGTCGAAATTAATTCCAGACTTAGCGCCACCAATTGCAGGGCCAGCTACTGTAAATTTAATTTCCATTGTTTTAGCCAGTGATTCAACTTCACGTTTGTCTAACCCAACTCTCATTCGAGTTCCACCACCCGCAGCACCGCCGCGTAATGAATTGATAACAACCCAGCCTTCAGCATCGGTTTCAGAATCTTTCCATTCAAAAACGATTTCAGGTCGTTTGTTTTCAAATCTTTCTAATAGATCTTTCATGAGATATTATTGTAATGTTTTTTACTTAAAGCGGACAAAGTTAATAAAGTATTTTAACAGTATAGCAGACGAAATGACTTTAAAAAAGAAATGTTATTGCATTGTTGAAATTAACTTGGAAGATGCAAAACGCCACCAATTGCATCTTTCTTTGCACCTGTTACGGAGGATAAACTATTCGGCTGATTGTTAAGGTAGAGAGCTCCAAGAAACCCAAAAATCAAAGCTTCTTTGAAATCGATAATAGTGTCATCAGGAATTATCACCTTCCCATGGAAGTAAGTTTTTAGCCGCTCGATCAAATATGCATTTTTTGCTCCGCCGCCAGTTATGAATAAAGAATTAGTTTTCATTTTATTCAAGTCAGCCGCAATTTGAATACATATATGCTCAACAAGCGTGTTCATAATATCATTATTACTGAACGAGCTTTCTAAATGTGGCATGAACTTATTTTCAAGCCATTCCGTACCAAGTGATTTTGGACCTTCTTGACTATAGAAGGAAAGTGTATTTAAGTCGTGTAATAAAGTCTGATTTAGATTCCCAACTCTTGCCATTTCTCCGTTAAAGTCAAAATCTTGACCTTGTTTTTTAGCAAAATGATTAAGTGGCAAGTTTCCAGGGCAAATATCGTATGCTTTCGTGTTATCACTTGGGTAACAAACATTAGCAAAACCACCAATATTTAAAAAAGCATCTGCTTGATTTTTAAATAAAAGTTTATCTCCAATTGGAACCAGCGGAGCACCTTGCCCACCAGCAACAACATCTTTTTGTCTAAAATCGTTTATGACTTTAATTCCTGTGTGAAATGCAATAGTTTCTCCGCATCCAATTTGGTGCGTAAATCCATTTTCTGGTTGATGAAAAATAGTATGTCCATGAGAGCAAATAGCATCAATGTAGCCTCTGTTAAGTTGATATTCTTCAATAAAGTTATTCACGGCTGTGGAGAAAAAAAGACCCAATTCTTTATCTAACAACAATAACTCTACAGCAGAAAGTTGCTTTGAACTGTTTAATTTATTGAGCAAATTTTCACTGTATACAACAGTTAATGAATGGTTTAAGTTGAATGACCATTCATTGCTTTCTGAAAGATTGAACTGCACATTTACAATATCAAGACCATCCATTGATGTTCCAGACATTAATCCGATTAAATTGTATGAACTCATTATAAATTAAAGGTAAAAAATTAAATTAAAGCATTAAATTTACAACCTGCAATAATAATAAAACTAAAATCCTTATTAACTATGAAATTTGATTTATCAGAAGAACATTTAGCTGTTAGAGATGCTGCTAGAGACTTTGCTCAAAATGTTTTAAAACCTGGTGTTATCGAACGCGATGAAGCACAACGTTTTCCAGTGGAAGAAATGAAACAGTTAGGTGAACTTGGCTTTTTAGGGATGATGGTTGATCCAAAGTACGGAGGTTCAGGAATGGATACTTTATCGTATGTGTTGGCAATCGAAGAGATTTCTAAAGTGGATGCTTCTGCATCGGTTTGTTTATCGGTAAACAACTCACTTGTTTGTTGGGGACTTGAAAAATTCGGTACAGAGGAACAAAAACAAAAATATTTAGTTCCATTGGCGAAAGGCGAAAAGATAGGTGCATTTTGCCTTTCTGAACCTGAGGCTGGTTCTGATGCCACTTCTCAGCAGACAACTGCAATAGATAAAGGAGATCATTATCTTTTAAATGGAATAAAAAACTGGATAACAAACGGCTCTACTGCTTCTGTTTATTTAGTTATTGCTCAAACAAATGTTGAGGCAGGTCATCGAGGAATTAATGCATTCATTATTGAGCGTGGAATGGAGGGATTCATTGTTGGTGCAAAGGAAAATAAATTAGGAATTAGAGGAAGTGATACACATACATTATTATTCAATGATGTAAAAGTTCCTAAAGAGAATAGAATAGGGGAAGATGGATTTGGGTTTGCATTTGCAATGAAAGTCCTTTCTGGAGGTAGAATTGGTATTGCGTCTCAAGCATTGGGTATAGCAGGCGGAGCATACGAGTTAGCTCTTGCATATTCAAAAGAAAGAAAAGCATTCGGAAAAGAGATCAGTAAACACCAAATTATTGCTTTTAAATTAGCTGATATGGCAACAGATATTGAGGCTGCTAAAATGCTTGTTTATCGATCTGCCGTTGATAAAGATATGGGACGAAATTACGACCAATCTGGAGCTATGGCCAAACTATATGCATCTAGAATAGCAATGAGACATACTGTTGAGGCTGTTCAGATTCACGGTGGATATGGTTTTGTAAAAGAATACCATGTTGAACGTTTGATGAGAGATGCGAAAATCACTCAAATTTATGAAGGAACTTCTGAAATTCAGCAAATTATCATTTCAAGAAATATATTGAAGGACTAAAACTAATTTAGTTTTTGAGAGAAGGGAGGCAATAGCTTAGTCATGGTCGGAAGAAATTCCGACCATTTTTTATGTCTTAAAATAGAGGCCTGGATCCCCACCGCAATGCACTACAATCATAGCTATAGCTAAATCCCTGATTTCCATTGAGAATCGTCTTTTGGCAGTTTTGTAGCCAATGTTGTTTGCCTTCTTATACACAAGTACTAGCATTGCTACGATCAAAGTCATATATAACATTACCTGGATTCCGTTTTTATTCAAAGACACAAGATGACTAACATTGAGTTCTTGCTTA
>CAWUSK010000014.1:0-39266 GCA_963925035.1 uncultured Flavobacteriales bacterium | reverse complement strand
GTGTAGAACTTTAGAATAATGATCGACTTTAGTGGTTGCCGATAGATTAGCTAGAAGGCTCTCAGGAATAACTCCCAATAAATGATTTGCTCCTATTTTGTGATCTTTAAATACTGCCATAGTTAACTGATTATCAGTAACGAAGATACTAATAATCAGCAATAAAAACAAGTTAAAATATTGAAAATCAATCGATTATATCAACAAGGAAGTGTTCGTAAAACGAAAAATGGTCGGAAGAAAAATCTTCCGACCATGACTGGCAGCAATGTTCCGTTTTTTTTATGCTATAAATTAATTGTTAGACTTCGCTTTCAAAAGTTTGAACTAAAGTCTTCAATCTGTCAATCTCTGCTACATTTGTAATCATACCAGATTCATTCGAATAATTCTCACTAAAGCTTCGTAAACTGTACGTTCCAGTAACAATTCCTCCCCAACGAGGCATTAGGCTTTCTACATTCGCCAAATTAGTCATAGCTCCTCTTGCTCCATTCGAAGTACTCAAAAGTAACACGGGTTTGTCTTTGAAAGTTGGACGTTCAATTCGCGAAATCCAATCGACCGTATTAATAAAAACAGGGGTAACAGAACTGTTGTATTCTGGTAATGAAATGATAAAACCATCGTGTTCTTTAAAAAGCTCATTCAGTGCCTTTAACGTTTCAGGATAACCAACTTCTTTCTCAAGGTCTTCGCTAAAAACAGGAGCTGGATAATCTCTTAATTCTATTACCGTGCAACTCACGTCTTTTAATAAGGTTGATGCGTATTTCGCCAATTTCTGGTTGATAGAAGTCGAGCTGTTACTGCCCGCAAATACAAGTACTTTTTTCATGTTCATCAGTTTCTCACGACAAACTCGATAACCGAATTATCAATTATCCATTGTCAATTATCAATTGCTAATTCCTTTTCGCTCCGTAGCGTTTTGATTTATTTCCTCCTTGGCTATTTCCAGAGTTACCTCCAGAATTACCTCGTTCTGTTTTCGGTCTTCGTTGTTGCTGTACCGCTTTTACAAAAACTTCTGTTCCATCGTCCGGAAAAGGGTGATTATCAACAACAGGAATTGTTTGATTGATCAGTTTTTGAATGTCTTTTAAATACGCTTTTTCTTCACCATTACAGAAAGACAATGCAATTCCGCTTGCCGCAGCACGTCCAGTTCTACCAATTCGGTGAACGTACGTTTCTGGCACGTTTGGTAAATCATAGTTCACAACCAAAGCTAAATCTTCCACATCAATTCCACGCGCAGCAATATCTGTCGCAATCAATACTTTTAGTTTGCCATCTTTAAAATCGTTTAACGCTTTTTGACGTTGATTTTGTGATTTATTTCCATGGATTGCTGCAGATTGAATTTTCGCTTTCGCCAAAAAACGAACAATTTTATCGGCACCATGTTTAGTACGCGAGAAAACCAATGTTGAACTACCTGGATTTTCTTCCAAAAGATGAACCAACAACTTTGGTTTATCTACTTTCTGTACAAAGTAAACCGCTTGTTCTACCTTTTCTGCAGTTGTTTTTTTCGGTTCGATGGTAACACGTTGAGGATTTCCCAACAAAATTTTACCTGCCAATTCAACAATCTCTTTCGCCATTGTAGCAGAGAAAAATAGCGATTGCCTTTTAGTTGGTAATTTTGCAATTATCTTTTTGATATCGTGAATGAATCCCATGTCCAACATTTGATCTGCCTCATCCAAAATGAAGTATTCAATGTGTTGTAATGTGATAAATCCTTGTTGCATTAAATCCAATAACCTTCCTGGTGTAGCAACAAGTACATCAACTCCAGCGCGCAATGCGTTCGTTTGAGACCCTTGTTTTACTCCTCCAAATATCACGGTATTTTTTACCGGCGTGTGCTTTGAATATGCTTTGAAACTATCTCCAATTTGTATCGCTAACTCACGCGTTGGTGTAACAACCAATGCTTTTACTCTTCTTTTTCCTTTCGTGTCGATTCCAGCTTCAACTAATTGTTGAATAATTGGAATTGAGAAGGCTGCAGTTTTACCTGTTCCAGTTTGCGCGCAACCTAATAAGTCGTCACCTTTTAATAAAATTGGAATTGATTGTGCTTGTATTGGGGTAGGTTGTGTGTATCCTTGTTCTTCTAGTGCCTTTAAAACCGGCTCGATTATACCTAATTCTTTAAATGTCATTTATTGTATATAAGTTGCAAAGGTACGTCAATTGTTGGAAAAACGCTATTAACAGTCGAATTTTCGATAATTCTCAGAGACTTCATTATACTCAGGCGATAATAAGTATATTTTATTGTTTAAAAGCGCTAAAATAAAGGGATTTTAGTTACTTTGAGGTAGATTACAAATTAGATACTATCAGTATTCATATTATATGCCATTTACAAGCAATATATAGTATTCAACCAGACAAAATTTAGTTGATTTTAACTAATGCGATTTCAAAAAACACTTCGAAATGGAAATAAAAAAAGTAAGCGATAAAAACAAAATAATAGGCAAAGACCTTGTCAAATATTTTATCATTATTTATTGGATTCTGTTTTGGCTATTAAATGTTGTCGACAAACTCATTGGAGGTGCCCATTTCTTGTTTGTAGGTAGAGATAGATTTGCGCAAATGGAACGCTTTTTCGATTCAATTGGATTTGAAGACCCTATTATTGCTAATATAGCTTTAATTATTACTGCTTGCTTAGAGATTTTTGCACTCGTGTTTTTTGCTGGTGCGTTATTTTATTTCAAAAAGAAAAATACAGAATCGAGTGACTCTTGGTTTTTTGTCAAACATGTACAAAAAAATAATTCTCAATAAGAATATACTAGAAGAGATGTAGAGAATTAAAAACCTATTCTTAGTTTATCAAACACAACTCCCTGATCAGAAAGTGGTGTACTTATGCAATTAAAGTGCTGAATACCTGGGGTTTTTATTGCTTGTTTAATTTTTTATGAAAAATTTACATTTCCAACATTTAATTTAACACCTTGATAAACAAGGCGTTATTTCTTATAAAAAATAACACCTTGTTTTTTTGTTCAATCTTTTCTTGCTTTAATTAAACATAATAACATATATTTGTTTAACAATTTAAAAATATCATTAAACAAAAAAACAAATAGTATGAAACGATTAACTATTGGTCTAACAGCAGCTTTTTTTGCGCTAGGAATTAATTCCTTTTCTCAAACAAATGTCTTTGATGACATTATCGTCCCAAGTCCTGACCACACTTATTTAGAAGCGGCGATATTACAAGAAGGATTAGAGGGCGCACTTCAATCTTCACCTGCCTTAACTGTATTTGCTCCAACAGATGCAGCGTTTACCCAGTTGGCAACAGCTTTAAATACTGATATTAATGGTTTATTGGCTCTTCCGAACCTTCAAGATATATTATTGTATCATGTTTTAGGAAGTTCAGTTCCAGCTTCGGCTGTTAACAACGGAGATATAGTAACAGCTTTAAACGATACGAATACTATTAAATTGACCAAAACAGCTATGGGTGCAGTTTATGCAAACCAAGCAATGGTTAGCACTGCTGATTTAATGGCTACTAACGGTTATGTGCATGTAATTAACGGCGTTATTCTTCCTGTTGAAACGGTAGTTGATGTGGCAATTGATAATGGATTCACTTCATTGGCTGCTGCAGTAATTACAGCAGAATTGCTTCCAAGTTTAACAAATCCATTCACTCAATTAACGGTATTTGCACCAACAAATCAAGCATTTGATAATCTCGCAACAGCTTTGGGTACTGATATTAATGGACTTTTAGCTAATCCTGAATTGGCAGACATATTATTATACCATGTAGTTTCTGGAACTGTTTTGTCTACGGATCTTGCTAATGGAGCTGTACCTACTTTAAATGGACAAACTGTAAATGTTGATTTGACAAATGGAGTTATGATAAACTCATCAAATGTTACTGCGCCTGATTTAACTTGTATGAACGGTGTTGTGCACGTAATTGATGCTGTTTTAGTGCCTTCCTTGGCAAGTTTGAATGAATTGAATGAGAGTTCAATACTAATTTACCCTAATCCAACGTCAGATAAAATTACTATCCAACTTGAGCAGGCTTTCGTAAATGAGTTTCACATTTCTGACATGAATGGTAGAATCTTAAAATCCCAATCGATGGACAAGCAACTAACTATTTCAACCGATATTTCAACTTTACCAAATGGTGAATATTACCTTACTTTAATTGGTGAAGGAGAATCTAATACTGTAAAGTTTTCTAAAATATAATGGATTAACTTTCAGAGCTGCCTCGTGTTGAGGCAGCTCTTAATATAAAGAATTATGAAATACTTTCTCATCACTCTTTTTGTACTAATTATTACGTTGGTAATCTCTCAAGTGGTAATAACTAAAAATACATCAGATACTGGTTCAATACCTTATGAAACTCTTGAGGTTTTTGATGAATTTGAAATTAGACAATATCCACAATTAGTAGTGGCGTCAACTCAACTAGATGAAAATAGCTACGATGAAAACTCAAGTATTGGATTCAGAAGAATTGCTTCGTATATTTTTGGCGGCAATAGCAATAATTCTCAAATTTCAATGACATCTCCGGTTCAAATGGAAATGGGTAGAAATTCGAAAATGAGTTTCTTTATGCCACCGAATATGAAATTGGAGGATTTACCTCAACCAAATAGCACACAGGTGGTTTTGAATTTGCAACCGTCAAAAACGTACGCCGTCATTTCATTTTCAGGATGGGCATCTGACGAAATTCTTAAAGAAAAATATGAGGAATTGAAATCACTGTTAATTGGAAAGAAAATTGCTTTTGAAGCTGGTTTCACCTATTTAGGCTACAATCCGCCATATAAGCTAATAAACAGGAAAAATGAGGTAGTCATCGAACTTCTAGATTATAAAAGATAACCTAGGCTAATCAAATTAAACTAAATCATATGAACGTAGTTAGTTTTTTATTTTTAGTTTCTCTATTTGTCTCTAGTTGTGGTTTCATAAGAAATCAGCCTAAAAAAATGCTCGAGAAAGCGAATATTTCTCAGCCTTATGATGTTGTAATCGTGCCTGGTCACCCATATAATGGAGAATCATGGAGCACAACGATGAACTATCGCGTAAATTGGTCCGTTTATCTTTACGAAAATGGTTTAGCCAAAAACATAATATATTCTGGAGGGTCTGTTCATTCAGAATATGTTGAAGCGAAAATCATGGCGAAATATGCAATGGAACTAGGAATTCCAGCTGAACATATTTTCTTGGATACAATATCAGAACATAGTACGGAGAACGTTTATTACTCCTATCAGGTTGCAAAGAGAAATGGGTTTAATAAGATTGCATTAGCTACAGACCCATTTCAAAATAAGTCTTTGCGTCGATTTATCGAAAACCATCAATTACCAGTTTCTGAACTTCCTGCTGTATTTGACACAATGGGAACTCCTTCAAAAATGGAACCCTTTATCAATGCGCAGTCTGCAATTAATCCTAATTTTATTGCACTTAAACAAAGAGAGAATTTCTTTCAACGCTTGGCAGGTACTTTTGGGAAGAACATAATTTGGTATGAGGATGATCTTCCTAATGAAAAAATGGCTTTAAAGTATGAGAAATTAGAAAGGTTAATTCGCACCGAATACACCGTTGAAAATCTTTAATTTTGCTGTATGAAGTTGATCCTTTTATTGTCCGTATTTCTTATTTATTTTTTGTCATTTGGACAAAATGGTACAATATCCGGAAGAGTTTATTATTCAGTTAATAATAATCCAATTGAGTTTGCTAAAATTCAACTAATTGGAAGACAGAAAGGTGCCATTTCCGATTCTATTGGGCGCTATTCAATCGATGGTATAGAACCAGGGCTTTACGCGCTTAAAGTTTCGGTTTATGGTTATAAAGAGTTAATTGTTGACGATATCAGCGTGACCAATTCTCGTCCAGTACAGGTAGATTTATCGCTCGAAGAAATTTTTCTTGAACAAGATGAAGTAACGGTGAAAGCAAATCCCTTCAGTAAGACGATCGAATCTCCTCTATCTTTTAAAAAATTAAGCTCAGCTGAAATTGAACGCCTACCTGGAGCAAATAGAGATGCAAGTAAAGTACTTCAGGCTCTTCCAGGCGTTGCTAGTCCGGCATCTTTTAGAAATGATGTGATTATTCGTGGAGGTTCCCCGAACGAAAATAAGTTTTATCTCGATGGAATTGAAGTTCCTAATATTAATCATTTTGCCACACAAGGAAGCAGCGGTGGACCAGTCGGTTTATTGAATATTAACTTTCTGCAAGGAATCGATTTCTATTCAGGAGGATTCCCTGCTCAATATGGGAGTGGTTTGAGTTCTGTGATAAACTTTAGACAAAAGGAAGGTAATAAGGATGCCTTGATTACCAATTTAGCAATTGGGTCTAGCGATGTGGCACTAACCCTAGACGGTCCGATTGGTAAAAAGACTTCATTCATTTTTTCGGTGAGAAGATCTTATTTGCAATTATTATTTTCGGTATTAAAACTTCCATTTTTACCAACTTATAACGACAGCCAGTTTAAAGTAGATTATAAAATAAATAATAAGAATAAGATAACTTTTATTGGACTAGGCGCTTTGGATAAGTTTGTTCTAAATTCAAAAGTCAATGAGGGTGTAACTGACGAAGAAAGACTTGAGTTAAATGATTATTTTTTGGATAATATTCCGTCTCAGAATCAATGGAATTATACTATAGGAATTAATTATCTACATTATAGCGACAAGAGTAATCAGCGCTTTATTTTCAGTAGAAATATGCTTAACAACGCTTCTCGGAAATATGAGAACAACATTGAGACTCCGGAAAATTTAGTTTTCGACTATTCATCTTTTGAAGCTGAAAATAAGTTCAGGTTCGAAAACACATGGATAAAAGAAGGGTTTAAAGTTCTCTCCGGTTTCGGGTATGAATATGCCCGTTACCAATCGAACACCTTCAATAATATTATAATTGGAAATCAACCAACCTTAATTGACGTAACATCGAATTTAGATTTACACAAATTTGCTGGATTCGCGCAAGTAAGCAGATCTTTTTTTAAGGAGAAATTAGATTTAAGTGTAGGAGTAAGAACGGATTTAAATACGTATTCTAAGTCTATGACTAATGCACTAAATCAGTTATCGCCGTCCTTTTCTATAAACTTTGCAGCTACAAATAACTTATCCTTTAGCGGTAATGTCGCGCGTTACAATCAACTCCCGTCCTACACGATTCTTGGGTATAGAGACAATTCTGGGGTATTAAAAAATAAGGAAAACAATTTACGATACATTCAAGCTGATCACTTCATTATGGGTAGTTCGTTTATATCAAACTTTGAATCTAAGTTTTCATTAGAAGGTTTTTACAAAAAATACAATTATTACCCATTCTCAATTACTGACTCGATTTCTTTAGCGAACCTTGGGGCTGATTTTGGTGTTGTTGGAAATGAAGAAGTGTCATCTACTTCGACTGGAAGATCTTATGGAATAGAGTTTTTGTATCAGCAGAAATTAATCAAGGGTTTTTATTGTTTGCTTGCCTATACCTATGTGAATTCAGAGTTTAAAACAAAGAATGGGCAATATGCACCATCAACATGGGACAGCAAACACATTGTTTCAATTACCGGCGGTAAAAGGTTCAAAAAAAATTGGGAAGTCGGATTCAGGTGGACTTTTTCGGGGGGCTCTCCTTTCACCCCTTACGACCTGGAGACTTCTTCCCTCACTCAAGTATGGGATTTAAACAACTCTGGAGTTTTAGATTATGATCAATTAAATCAAAATAGAGGAGGTAGTTATCATAATTTAAATATTAGGATCGATAAGCGTTTTAGTTTTGAAAAATGGTCCCTGACGTTATACCTAGACATACAAAATGTTTATAATTTCAAGGCAAAAACGGCGCCAATTCTATTGGTTCAAAAAGATGATTTAGGGAATCCACAAATTGACCCAAATGATTCATCGAGGTATTTAATAAAAACGATTGCAAATAGTTCAGGGACTATACAGCCTTCTATTGGAATAATCGTAGACTTCAGAATTCAAAAAAAACATTAGTTGAGTCAATAAGTAAGCGATAATTAAGTTAGATTTGTTTAATTTATTTTCATAAATATATAATGGCAGGTGTTCGGTATAGCATAAAAGATCTTGAAAATTTCACGCAAATCAAAGCTCATACTATTCGTATTTGGGAGCAACGTTATAGCTTGCTGGAACCAAAGAGAACAGATACAAAAATCCGGTATTACAGTGAGAATGATTTAAAGAAAATTCTTAATATCAATCTGCTTTATTCGTCTGGACATAAGATTTCCAAGATTGCGAAGCTAAGTGATACTGAGATTATTGATGCGGCCAAATCTTTAATCTTTGTTTCAGAAGCTGAAAATCAATCAGTAGTTGATACTTTGACCTTGCTTATTTTAGATTTCAATGGAGTAAAAATCAATGAAATTTTGAATACTGAATTAGAAAGAACAGGTCTAATTGAAATGTATGACTCAATTGTATTACCATTATTAAAGAAAATTGGTCAGCTTTGGCATGTTAACTCTATCGACATAATTCATGAACATTATTTTTCAAATCTTCTAAAAGGATTCCTTGTTTTTCACATCGAAAGCTTAAATGTAAAATCAGACAATGATAAAACCGCATTTTTGTTTTTACACGATAATGAAGAGCATGAGTTTAGTATTCTTCTGTATTATTATCTGTTAAAAAAGAGAGGGTATACTTGCTATTATTTTGGACAAAAAATTCCGATTAAAGAATTAGAAGTAGCCTATAAACAGTTGCAACCAAAGATTGTCATTACTACTTTTGTAGCTAGGATTAGTGAGAAAAATTTCGAAAAGATTCACAATGTACTTTATGACTTTTCTAAAAAATCCCAGGTACTTATCAGCGGAAACCAGCTCAGTCATTTAAACTATAACATTTCTTCTTCCTTATTATATATTAAAACTATTGACCAGTTGTTGGAAATACTGAAATGAATGAATTCGGTAGACTCAAATTGCTAATTGGAATGTTCAAAGCGTTTTATTTTGATTATATTTGATAAGGATCGAAAAATATTTCGATAATTAAAAATCAAGAAATGAAACGATTACTACTTCTACCTGCATTATTCTCGGTATTTACTGTGTTTTCTCAATCCTATACTTCTTACTTTACTGGGAATTCCGTTGATTTGGTAAGTTCTCCAACAGGAGGAGTTTGCATGATGGGTGGTGCAACTGAGCATGACGAGGCAATGAAATGGTTTCTACAAAGAGCAAATGGTGGTGATGTACTTGTTCTAAGAGCTAGCGGATCCAACGGGTACAATGATTATTTATATACGGATCTAGGAATTACAATTAACTCTGTAGAAACAATTGTTTTTAATAATTCGAGTGCCTCTAATGAAACCTATATTCACGATAAAATTAAGAATGCTGAAGCAATCTGGTTTGCTGGCGGTGATCAATGGAACTATATTTCTTATTGGAGAGATTCGCCAATTGATAGTCTTATTAATGATGCAATGCAAAATAGAAATATCGTTATTGGTGGCACAAGCGCGGGAATGGCTATTCTTGGAAAGTATTACTTTTCAGCTGAAAATGGAACAGTAACATCCGATGTAGCGCTGAGTAATCCATATGATTTTGATGTTACAGTAGATTCAACTAGTTTTCTGAAAATTGATTATTTGGAAGATGTTATTACTGATAGTCACTACGATAGTCCAGATAGAAAGGGAAGACATGTCGTTTTTATGGCAAGAATATTAACTGATTACGGAATGGTTGGAAAAGGAATAGCTTGTAATGAATACACATCTGTTTGCATCGATGAAAATGGATTGGCACGTGTATTTGGAGATTTCCCTAATTATCCTGAAACAGCCTATTTCATTCAGCCAAATTGCGAGCTGTTGGACATGAATCCAGAAAATTGTACGGCTTCCACACCACTTGAATGGAATTTAGGCGGGAATGCGATAAAAGTGTATAAGATTAATGGAAATAATAGTGGAAACAACTCTTTTTCGTTGGCTGATTGGGAAACAGGTACAGGAGGAAATTGGGAAGATTGGTATGTTGACAATGGTACATTAGTACAAGTTTTTGGACCGCAAATTGCGTGTTCTGCATTATCTATTAATAGCATTGAGAGTTTGGCTCCTAATGTTTATCCCAACCCGTTTGAAGATGTTTTTTACATCGAATCTGAATCTGAAATCTTGAGTTTTTCACTCCTAGATTTGAATGGAATGCAGCTATTATTTGAAGACAATCTTGATGTAAAGACCTTATCAATTGATAAATTAGAATTAACTCCAGGAATGTATTTTTTGAATGTTCAAACTAAAAATGGATTTTCTCAATATAAATTAGTGAAAAAATAGAAAGGACTAACTACATCATTTTGATGGGTTACAATTTCTTATTTCAACGACTGGCCTTTCAATCGTAACGCATTTGCAATGACAGAGACAGAGCTAAAACTCATTGCTAAAGCTGCAATCATAGGTGAAAGTAAAATTCCAAATAAAGGGTAGAGCACACCTGCTGCAATTGGTAATCCAACACTATTGTAGACTAATGCAAAAAAGAGATTTTGTTTAATGTTGCGCATTACTTTCTCACTTAAAATTCGCGCTTTCACTATTCCTTGTAAATCGCCTTTTACCAATGTCACGCCAGCACTTTCTATAGCGACATCTGTTCCAGTTCCCATGGCGATTCCAACATCAGATTTAGCTAGGGCAGGAGCATCATTTACGCCATCACCAGCCATCGCCACGATAAATCCTTTGTCTTGCAATTCGCTCACCTTGTTTAGTTTATCTTCGGGTAAACAATTGGCGTAAAATTCATCTAAATCGATTTGTTCTGATACGGCTTTTGCTGTATGCTCATTATCTCCAGTCATCATTATGACCTTGATTCCACGTTCCTGTAATTTTTTAATTGCTTTTTTACTGGAAGGCTTAATGGCATCGGAAATGATTACAAATCCTTCCAGTTTACCATTGATAGCAAGCATCGGAACAGTTTTCCCTTGTGCCTGGTGTTTTTCGATTTTCACTTGATTTTCAGGTGAAATAGTAACATCATTTTCTTTAAGTAATTTTAAGTTACCGACCAATACATTATCACTATTAACGTTTGCTTGAACACCTTTTCCTGTGGAGGATTTAAAGTCACTGATGTCAATTAAATTAATTTTGTGTTTAGACGCATAATCAACCGTGGCTTGTGCCAACGGATGTTCACTTTGGGCGTTAATTGAAGCTACAATTTGAATTAAGATTTCAGAAGATACGGAATTGACAGTAATAAAATCCTCTACTGACGGTTTCCCTTCAGTTACCGTACCTGTTTTATCAATAATAATCACCTTGACCTTATTTAATTTTTCTAATGATTCTGCCGTTTTTATAA
Organism: uncultured Flavobacteriales bacterium; assembly: GCA_963925035.1. Classification (GTDB taxonomy): domain Bacteria; phylum Bacteroidota; class Bacteroidia; order Flavobacteriales_D; family Crocinitomicaceae; genus UBA4466. Next base: position 27,790 of record CAWUSK010000014.1, on the reverse strand, counting down.
GCACACCTTCTTGTGCACCTTTTCCAACTCCAACCATTACAGACATAGGAGTTGCCAAGCCAAGAGCACAAGGGCAAGCGATTATAACAACTGCGATAGCATTCACAAAGGCATAAAACATGCGAGGCTCAGGTCCAAATATCATCCAAAGAATGAATGTTATTACTGAAATCCCAACGACAAACGGCACAAAGTAGCCCGAAATTGTATCTGCCATTTTTTGGATTGGAGCGCGCGATCTACTTGCCTTATTGACCATGTCAATTATCTGGGAAAGCAAAGTTTCAGCTCCTACTTTCTCCGCTTTCATGACAAAAGATTGCTTCCCGTTAATAGTTCCAGAGCTAATCTTGTCGCCAACGATTTTTTCAACCGGAATAGGTTCTCCGGTTATCATTGATTCATCCAGAGAACTTTTTCCATTGGTTATTACACCATCTACAGGAATTTTTTCACCTGGCTTAACACGTAATAAATCTCCAACTTTAATTTCATCGATTGGTATTTCAGTTTCTTCACTGTTTTCTATTCGAATTGCACTGTTTGGAGCTAATTTCAATAATTCCTTAACGGCATTGTTCGTTTTACTCTGTGCACGTGCCTCTAGCAATTGACCCAGTAGGACTAACGTTAGAATAACTGTTGCGGCTTCAAAATAAACATGTACCGTCCCAGCATCAGTTTTAAATTGATTGGGAAAAACGGAGGGAAATAGTAGGCCAAACAAACTAAATAACCAAGCAGCACCTGCACCTAATCCAATCAAAGTAAACATGTTTAAATTCCATATTCTAACCGAAGCATAAGCTCTTCTGAAGAACATCCAAGTGGCGTAAAAAACAACTGGAATTGAAAGTCCAAATTGAATCCAATTCCATACTGAAAGATCTAATAATTTGTACAAAGGATTGCTTGGAATCATTTCTGACATCGCGATGATGAATATTGGAAGTGTGAAACCACTCGCTATCCAAAATTTACGCAATAGTTTCCGATACGTTTTGAACTCTTCCGATTCATCCACTTTAAACGGTACGAGATCCATGCCGCATTTCGGGCAACTTCCTTGTTCATTTTTAATGACTTCAGGATGCATCGGACAGGTGAATTGCTGCATTGACGATGACGTTTTTACTTCTTTCACCAAATCCATGCCACAGACAGGACAATCGCCTGGTTGCGAATAGGTTTTTTCTCCCTCACAATGCATGGGGCAATAATAAGTTCCGTTTTCTTCACCTTGTTTAATTGGTGTTTTTTGAGCGTCAACTTCTTCAGGCTTATCTTTATGAATCATATAACTACTTCCTTCAAAGGCATCTTTCAAAGTATCCATAGGAATATGTTTCTCCATTTCGATGAGCGCTGTTTTTTCTGATAAATTGACTTCGACTTTAGTAATCCCATCAATGGAAATCAACCTTTTTTCAACGTGCTCTTTACAACCGTTGCAAGTCATTCCAGTAATGCAATATGGATGTTTTATTAGTTAATTTTTATGCCGAATCCAGACAGTAAACCCAAAGCTCCTTCTTTCGAAAATTCCGCTCCTTTTACGGTATTATTCGTTGGATCGATTTGAAAGTTAAATGAACTGTAAAAGTCAGCTTTTTGCAAATTTGTTCTCTCAAAAATAGCTTGACTTAAATCGCAATTGACCATTTTTACTTCTGTTAAATTGGTCTCTGTAAAATCAACTTCTTTTAAGCTACAAGAGTTGAATAAGGTGTTTTTCAAGTTGACTTGGTAAAAAGAAGAAATATTCAATTGACACTGATTCATTTCAATTTGAAATAGAAAAGGATTTGCATGTTCAAACTGCATCCCTAACATTTTACAATCTACGAAATTAATATCTTTGAACGAAGTGTTTTCGACTTTTATTGAGCTTAAATCACATCGTTCAAACGTGCAATCGATAAAGATGAAATGACTAAAATTTTCACTCGTAAACACGCAGTCGCTAAAAGTGCAGCTTTCATATTCTCCCTTTTCGAGTTGAATTGATTTTCCCGCTCCTTCAAACGATTTTTCAATAAATACGGACATGTTTATTTTTTTCTTTTGGATTGAATTTTTCAAATGATGACTACACTGTCTGTTCAAAACAGCTACATACATCAGTTTGTGCAACTAAAATGGCATTTGTTACAATCACAAATGTTAGAGTGAATGGTGTTTTTCGCATGTATCAAATTTAAGAAATTTTAAACGTCATTTCCACAAAACACTACTGTAACTGTCAAATTTCAACTATCTTTGCGCCACTAATAGGTAAAGTTATGATTCAAAGAATTCAAACTGTGTATTTAGCAGTGGTTATTATTTTATTGACGTTTGTCACTTTAGGAAGCGAAATTTTTAGTTTTGTAAATGAAACAGCGCGTTATACATTCAATTCTTATGGAATAATGAAGTTCGATATTGTTTCTGGTAAACTAATTAGTCAGCAAAGTTTCCCGTTTTATTTGGGAACAATCGGATTGATATTATTAAGCTTTATTACGCTCATGTCATACAAGAATTTGAACCGTCAATTTAGGCTCGGTCGAACAGTTTTTGGAATTTATTTTCTAATGCTGATTTCTGTTTTCTTGTTGAGTTATTTCGGTGAGAGTTTATTAGATACAGAAACTTCAAGTCGAGAAATGGGACTTGGATTTTTATTATTTGTTGTTGGATTTCCATTCACATTCCTTGCCAACACGGGAATTAAAAGAGATAAGAAGTTACTAGATTCTTTGGATCGACTTCGTTAAGCATATGAACTATTTATCGGTAGAGAACCTCACTAAATCATTTGGTGATAGAATCATTTTTGAAGATTTGACTTTTGGAATTGACCAAGGACAAAAAGTGGCAATTGTCGCGAAAAACGGAAACGGAAAAACGACTTTGTTGAGGGCTTTAATGGGTTTAGAGCAAATTGATAATGGACGAATTGTGTTTCGAAATGACATTCGCGTTGCGTTCATGGAGCAAAGTGAAAACTTGAATCCAAAGAATTCAATCATGGAGGAAGTTTTTTCACATGATTTACCTGAACTTCAAGCTGTAAAAGCCTATAACATTGCTATGTCTTCCGGAAACGAAAAGTTGATTGAAAACTCATTCGAGGCGATGACCGATTTGAATGCGTGGGATATTGAAGTGAAAGTGGCTCAAATACTTTCTGTGTTGAAATTGGAAGATACGTCGAAATTGATCGAAACACTTTCAGGTGGACAGAAAAAACGTGTTGCTTTAGCGAAAACATTGATATCAGAGCCTGATTTCTTGATTCTAGATGAACCTACCAATCACTTGGATTTAGATATGATTGAATGGCTGGAAGAATACTTGTCCAAGTCTAAATCGACACTTTTGATGGTAACGCACGACAGGTATTTCCTAGAAGTAGTGTGCGATACCATTCTTGAACTCGAAGATCAAACAATTTACAAATACAAAGGGAATTTCTCCTACTATTTGGAAAAGAAAGCTGAACGTCAAGAGCAGTTAGAATCTACAATTGGTAAAGCGCAAAATCACTTCAAAAAAGAATTGGAGTGGATGCGTCGTCAACCAAAAGCCAGAGGAACGAAACAAAAAGCGCGTATTGAACAGTTTCACGATGTGAAGAAAGTTGCTGGTCAGCGTATCGATAAAGACGAAATTGACATTCCAGTTCAAATGGAACGTTTAGGCACGAAGATTTTGGAAATGCACAGCGTTGTAAAATCGTTTGGGGATTTAAAAATATTGAATAAAATGAGCTATTCTTTCCAACGTCAAGAGCGTTTGGGAATTGTAGGAAATAACGGTACAGGAAAATCGACATTTTTAAATATGTTGATGGGACTTGAATCAGTTGATACAGGAAAAGTTGTCACGGGTGAAACCGTTGTTTTTGGCTATTACAACCAAGAATTATTGGAATGTGCCGATGATCAAAAGGTAATTGATGTCATTCGAGATATTGCCGAATACATTCCATTGGAGAAAGGTCGTCAAATGACAGCAGCACATTTCTTAGAGAAGTTTTTATTCCCAAGAAGCATGCATTACAACTTCGTGCATAAATTAAGTGGAGGGGAGAAGCGACGTTTGAAGCTAATGACAGTTTTGATGAAAAACCCAAACTTCTTGATTTTAGATGAGCCAACAAATGACTTAGATATCTTTGTAATGTCAGTTTTGGAAGATTATCTAAGAAACTTCCAAGGATGTTTAATTGTTGTATCGCATGACCGTTACTTCATGGATAAAATGGTAGATCATTTATTCGTTTTTGAAGGCGAAGGAAAGGTCAACGATATTCTAGGAAATTACACTGTTTACCGTAAAAACTTGAAAGAGCAGCAGCAAGATATTCGTGATGGAAAGGAAGTAGCACAACCGATTCAAGACAATATCATCAATGAAGAAAAGACGGTTAAACTAGCACCAGCGGAAAAAAAGAAACTATCTTACAAGGAACAATCAGAATTTGATAGTTTAGAAAAGGAAATGGAAAACTTGGAAACCGAAAAAGTCCTTTTGACGGCTATTCTATCTAATGGAGAAGCTACAAACGATGAACTGATGGAAGCAGGAATCAAAATTTCAGAAGTGGTTGCTGAATTGGAAGAGAAAACCGATCGTTGGTTAGAGCTGTCTGAATTTGCATAACTAAAAAAAAGCGGAAGTTTCCCTCCGCTTTCCTTTGTGATTGTGCTATTATTTCCGAATAATTATTCTTCGAACAGAAGTTTGGTTTGATTTAAGCAAGTAAACACCGTTGTCTATAAATGCTAAATTAATTTTAGATACTCCCGCCGTTAAAGTTCCGCTCGCAACTATTTTACCGCTCATTCCGTAAATTTCGTAGTTCAACTCTTCGGTGGAAGGATTTACAATACTCAATTCAGTTGTAACTGGGTTTGGATAAAGTTGAATGTTTACTAATTGACTTTCTTCAAGTGCTAATTCTAAGTTGTCCAATGCATGAATTCCGTCTAAGGCAATCTCAAAATCAGCACCTAAAATTACCTGTCCATCTTGAATAGAAATTGCGTGCGTATCGACTTGAGGAATGTAAGGAACATCAATTAGTATAAAATAATCTCCAGTTGAAACTTCATTGAATTGATACATTCCGTTTACATCAGAGTATGTAAAATCAATAGCCTCACCTGTTGCATTATCGTATAATTTCAGCAAAGCATTATCAAGCGGATCGACATTAGATTTTGTATAACTAGTATCAATAGTAACTGTTCCACTAATAGTTCCGTTTCCGTTTTGAACTCCAAAAGGAGACAAACTGATTCCTGCACTATTCAGAAAGCAAGGTAGTCCAATTGCAGTTGCCGTGTTCCAAGTGTCTCCATTTACATAATAGAAGGGCGCAGTACTTGGAAAAAGTATTGGATCAGGAGTGAATCGAACATGGAATAAACCAGAAGATAAACTATCCGCTAAATATGTTCCGTTTGTAACAGGAATAACTGCAACTGGTGCTGCTAGTATTGTATCTTGAACGAAATTAAATATTTCAATAATTCCTTCTGCAGGTTGTCCGTTAATCGTTAAATCACCATAAATATCGTTGTGTGGATCTTGTTCATCCAAAAATATTGCTGAATCGTAAATGGCATCATTGACATCGGCAATTACTAGTTTAATATGATAAGTAGAACCTACTTGAGTGAAGAATTTAGCTTCAAAAGGCAATGTATACCCGTCATAAACAAAGCTTTGAGAATTCGGTCCAATCGCATTGTCTAAGTAAAATTGAGGGTTAACATATGGATTAACTGTATTGATTTCTACAGTCGTAGTTGTACCTGGAAGAATTGCAACGTTTTCACTTACACCGCCATTTTCCGAAACTAAGAATAGAAATCGATCGGTATATGAGGACGGAGAATATTCTGGATATTCTTCCGAAGCCAAAATATATGTAAAGCGAACAGTATCTGATACAAGTGGCGTAAAATCGAATTGAACAATACAAGCATCATAATTTACAGGTGTTTGTCCTGAAGCTGCACCGAAATTATAGATGTCTATGTCTGGTGGAAAATTGTTAGCGTAAGAATTAAAGTTTCCACTCGGAGTGTTTGACCCAACTAATAAACCAGTCGTCATAGCTAAACCACTCGTTAAACCTAAACCTTGGCCATTTTCAAATCGGCCTATTGCCATTTGATGTGCTTGCACTTGAACGTTTGATACACCTTCACATTGAACTCCAAAAATATTTGCAATTAATGTTGGGTAATCGTTTACTGGGGCGTATTCGATTGTTTGACTGAAGCTTTTTAAGCTAAAAAACAGAACGACTAAAAAGAGTGTAATTGTAGTTTTCATGGTAGATTGTTATCGGTTGTTGTAGAGACGTATTTTGTTTTAAAAAAGTTGTTTTAATGGTGAGATAATCAATTAAACATTGCTAATTCAAGGCTTTCTTTGTTGTTATCAAAGCTATTTTATAATTAATTAATTTTATTGAGTGACATTATTTTTGTAAATTAGATGGAAACCCATAAAATCTTGTTCTATGTACCTAAATAAAAGAGAGCTTACTCTTCTCTACAATAGTAGTAGAGAATTGGATCGAAAAACCCTTGCGATGGCTCATACATTAGGGGTAAATATCAACCGTCAAGATTTAAATTCAGCACGTGTTTCAGAAACCTTGTTTATGATGTTTTTGAACAAATTACAAATGGAGGCAAAGCACGTATTGGACAAATCAAATTTGTATTATCAAGCCGAATTGAGGGGGAAAGATTATACTTCTAGCGAATGGTATGAAATTATTTTAAGAAATCCGATTTTACTGAGAGCACCATTGGCAATGTACCGTGATAAAGCAATTATGTGTACATCACCCAATGATATGTTATGGATTAGTTAAGTAACTCCATAAAATTGATTGGTTTGCTTTGAATGTTCATTTTTAAAGTGAATCGAATCCGCTCTGCATAATTTTGAGAATTGTAGGCTGCATCCATTTGTTTACTCATCCAAACAGGGAAGTAAACACCAAATATTTTACCTAATCGCAACGCAAGACCAGTATTTATTGCACCATTGAAAGACGAGCCGTTGTAAAACGTTCCGAAATCAGCGAAGACCCCAAAAATATTTGGTTTTATAGGAAACTGAAAGTACAAATTTGCCGTAGCCATCGTGTACGCTGTGGTTCCGTACCAACTTGTACTTTTAAAACCACCCATATTTTCATCACGCTGTTGAGACCAGATACCGCGCGTTTCATTTCTACCGAAATAATATTCGTCAATGAAAAGATCTTGTTGCCCGTCCGCACCAGAAAGTGACATGCTGTATTGATAAGAAGTAATTGGTGAGAACTTGCTTAAATAAGTATGTCCAATAAAACCGCGTAACTCAATCCAACGGTTCATCTTTTTCTTCATGTAACGAAAACGATAAGTCGATTCAAGCAGAACTCTCCCTAACTCGTCTGAATTTTTTGCGTCTGTGTAATATTCATTCCGCAGTTTGATGTTGATGTTGTGATCGACTTTTGTGTAATCAAAATTATATTCCACATATGCACCAAGATGCTCCAAATGCGTTGGACCAACTTTATCTTTTTTATAAATCGATTGTATTTTGATGTATTGACTAATGGGTGAACTATTCTTACGATTCCCGATCTTTGCTATCCAATAAGGGGAAACAGCGATGTAGTAGGAATCGTTGTTTCTAAACGTTGAATCGTTTTTAAATGATTTGATGGAAACACCAAAGCGCGATGTTTTGAGGTTTTTCTTTGGAAGAAATGTATAATTGAAATCACTTATTCCAGAAACCATTTGACGCCCAAAAGAGTAGAAAGGTGCAATTATATAATTGAACTTACTCGTTGGTGCACCGTAATTGTGAATAGCAACACCAATCATAAACTTATCGTAGGCATTACCTGCTATTGTTGGCGTCCAAAAAACGCGAGTTCGCTCTGGTTCGTGGTCTCCAATTAGGAATTCAAATTTTAAGGGCTCAAAACGATTAAACAAGCGTTCTCTGCTCCAAGAATTATTTTGTCGACTCATTTCAGGAATGTCCTTTCCATGATCGATTCGAATTTCATCTAACTTTTCTGAAGAAAGGAGAATTTCATTTTTCTTATTCCCAGGTTCGATCCATACTGATTCGAGAACACTGTCGTTTAGTATTCCGTTGATTTCAATTGGTCCATCAACTTGTCCCACATTTTTAGTTTTAACTATATAACCAGCATCCGTTTTTTTAGCACTCTTGATTTTATAATCAATGTGATTGGTGGTTTTGATTAAATCGTCAAATAACCAACTCAAATTCTTGCCAGACACTTGTTCCAGCGTTGCTCTCATGTCTTCGGGTTGCGGATGTCTAAATTCCCATTCGCGGTAATAAGCTTGCATACATTTATCGAATAACTCTTCTCCTAAGTAATCCTTGAGGTAAAAGAATAACAATCCTGTTTTTTGATACATGATTATACCATAATTGGCACTCGTAAAGCGCGCAGAATGTGTTTCTATCGGTTGATCTTCTCCAATTCCTGCTATTGCGCGGTAAGAAATATCCGCCATATCGTGATGGTCCAAATCGTTCAAATGAAAACGTCCGTTCAGCACCATGTCAGATAGTACAGTATTGTTTGGATACTTTGTTTGAACATAGCGAATTTCATTCAAGGTATTCATTCCTTCGTCCATCCAGCCGTGAACACGCTCATTAGTCCCTAACTGTCCGTAAAACCAATTGTGTCCAACTTCATGTACAATGACAACTTCCAATTCCATTGGACTACTTGAATTTCCTATTACTGTAACATTTGGATATTCCATTCCACCACCAGCACTTATTGTTCCATCAACAGCAGTAACTTGATTGTACGGATAATCTCCATTCCATTTGGAGTAATAAAATGTTGCATCGTTGATGTATTCGATGGACTTTGACCATAAACCTTTGTTGCGAGGAGTGAACATTGACCAAGAAGTTACCATACGTTTAGAATGAGGTAATTCCACTTCACCCTTTAAAACCATGTATCGCTTATCAGCAAACCAAGCGAAATCATGTACATTTTTTTGTGTATAGCGAATGGTTTTCTTAGTTGAACTTGTTTTAGGAAAGTCATTGGATCCTTTTGTATAATTCTTTTTTCCTGGCTGAATATTTTTTAATTCTTCGGCAGTTTTAAGAGCCAAAGCATTAAGGAATTCAACTTCGGAAGGTGTTTGTAAATCGCCAGTTGCTCCAACTACATAGTTTTCAGGAAGAGTAATTGAAACGTCAAATGAACCGTATTCAGAATAAAATTCACCTTGCGTTAAATAAGGCATTTGGTGCCATCCGTTTTTATCGTAAACTGCCGGTTTTGGATACCATTGTGTAATTTGATAAGACTGTCCAACGTGCCCAAGTCGTGAAATGCTTCCTGAAGGAATTTGCACAAAAAATGGAGTAGTAACAGATATTCCATCGCCCGGTAATAATGGTTGATTTAGTTTTAAAATACAAATATCGCTGTTGAATTGTTCAAAATCCCATTTCACTTGTACTCCGTTGACTTTGAAATCTAGTTGAGATATAGAACCTTTTAATGAATCATCTCCCAACGTTAAATCATTGTCATCCATCTGGTATATTTGTTTTGCAAGTGCCGTTTTTTTACTGGAATAGGCATTTGGCCAAAGGTGGATGTAAATTTCCGTGAGTTCATCAGGAGAATTATTGATATAATTGAATTGTTCATGGCCAACTAGCGTATGCTTTTCATCGTCCAATTCTACAGAAATAGTATAATTCACTTCTTGCTGCCAATTTTTTTGGGCAAACGATGAATTGACTGATAGGAGAAAAATAACAATAAGGAGTTTGAAACAATTCATAATTAATTCAATAATTTACAGTAAAGTTAAAATTTGGAACGGAGTTGTTAATACTTGACGCATAAAATTTGATTAGGTTTGATTTTTAGAAATGTAAATGGTTCGTTTGTTTGAAGTGGCGTTTGCATTTTATTACGACTTTAATAGCTTCAATTGTTGGGTTAAAAGTAGTTTCCACTTAAATTGTAATTATGAATAATCAACTTACAGATACTTTATTAATGGTTCGTCCATCTAATTTTGGATTTAACGAAGAAGCGTTTTTTTCGAATTCATTTCAAAATAAACCAGCGGAAAACGAAAAATCATTTGTACAAGATTTAGCACTCAAAGAATTTAATGGATACGTTGAAAGTTTGAAAGCACTGAAAGTTGAGGTAATTGTTTTTGATGATTTTAAAGATTCTCTTTCTCCTGATTCCATTTTTCCGAATAATTGGATATCGATGCATCAAAATGGCTTTTTATTTCAATATTCAATGTTAGTCGAAAACCGCAGAAAAGAAAGACGCCTCGATATAGTAGATTATTTTCAATCTAATTTTGGATATACACCAATTGACTTATCTGGGTCAGAACAAAATGAGAACCCTAGTTTTTTAGAAGGAACGGGAAGTATGGTATTTGATTATCAATCAAAAAAAATGTATGCGGCAATTTCCCCAAGAACTGATGAAACGTTGACAATTGATTTTGCGTCGAGAATAGGGTATGAACCAATTGTATTTGAAGCTTACGGCGGAAAAGGTGAAGCAATTTACCATACCAATGTGATGTTGTGCATAGGAGAAACTTTTGCTGTAATTGGTTTGGAGACGATTCGGGAAGATCAACGTGCAATGGTGAAGCAAGCTTTAGAAAATGATGGAAAAATGATTATTGAATTAACGAACGAACAAGTCTACAATCATTTTGCTGGAAATATGCTTCAAATCAAGAACAAAAACGGGGAGCGAATTATTGTAATGTCTCAAAATGCCTTTGAATCTTTAGAAGTCAAGCAATTGAATAAATTTAAAGAAATGAATCATCATCTTTTGCATGTTCCAATTCCTACCATTGAAAAAATTGGTGGGGGAAGTGTGCGATGTATGATTGCAGAAGTATTTAAGCCAAGTTAATATTTTGCACAAAAAAAACTGCTCGTCAATGACGAGCAGTTTTAAGAATAGTTAAGTGCACTTATTTTACAATCACACGTTCAGTTGAAATTAAACCGTTCACATCAACATTTACGAAATACGTTCCAGCATTTAAGTTCGAAATGTCAATTGTTTCATTTGACTGAATGGCAGTTTTATTTAAAGTTTTCCCTGTAAGGTCAACGATAGAAATAGTTCCTGTATTACCTTCAAATTGAATTGTAATCATTCCGTTTGTTGGATTAGGGTATATAGTTAATCCAATTACGTTTGTTTCATCAATTCCTGCACATCCATCAACTGTTATTGAATTAGCAGCTGTTCCTTCACAATTGTTTCCATCTGTATAGGTGTAAGTAATTGTATGCGTTCCATTTCCTGCAGTTGCTGGGTCAAAATCACCACCTGTAACACCAGGTCCAGAATATGTTCCTCCTGCTGGAGCACCACCTGTCAAGGCCATTGAAGGATTGTAAACACACACAGTTGAAAATGCAGCTAATGTGGCTGTTGGAGCAGCGTTAACAGTAATTGATTGTGTTGCGTCTGCAGAACAGTTATTACCATCTGTAAAAGTGTAAGTCAATGTTTCAATTCCAGCGCCAGCAGTTGCAGGGTTAAAAGTACCTGCAGTAACACCAGTTCCAGAATACGTTCCTCCCACTGGAGCACCTTCAACTAAAGTATAGTTAGATGCGCCTTCACAGATATCGTTTAAAGCTGCAAATGTTACATTCGTTGGGTTAGTGTTAATAGTGATTGTAACCATCGATGAAGCACTTTCACATGAAGTTGTACCTAAGAATGTTTCAGTTACATAGTAGTTCGTTGCACCATTTATTATAGTAGGTGATTGACTGGCACCGGTTCCAATTTGTGTCATTAACGTCGCATCAGAATACCACGTAAAAGCACCTGTAGGTATAGTAACTGACATTGTTGCAATTGGAAAAGGGACAGCACATGCAGCGTTTGTTACTCCTCCTTCTAATTGATTCGTACCACTAAAAGTCCATTCAGAAATATTAAAAACTCCACCATTTGGTGCTGAATTTGAATTTCGGTAAGCCCAACCGTCTAGGTATTCCCAAGGTGTTCCAGTTCCATCAACATCAATTTCTCCAAATACATCGATAACAACACCATTTTTAAACAATTCAATTGCATCATCTCCGTTGTTGTTTGAAGCTGTTCCTTCTGAGTAATTTGGATTAAAACCGTAGAAAGATTCAAAGTTAACACTGTCGGTAGAAACGTAATAGTGATCTCCAGCTGTCAATGAAATTGCAGGGAATGTAAACTCTTCACCATCGGTTCCGCCGCCGTTAGATGCAGAACCAAAACCAAATACACTTAAATCAGTTATATTTTGGATTGCATAAAACTCAACCACTTTAGGTAAACCTCCAGGAAGTGGACCATCTGCAATTCCTGCAATTATTAATTCTCCAAATTCACTGCCAGATGTAACTGTCATATCTGCCAAAACATCATTTTCACAATAAGCAGAATCTGTTGAAGTCAGTGGTGCGTTCGGCAATGGAGTAACATCCAATGTTAAAGTAATTACACTATCACACATCATTGTATTCTGAATTGTTTCTACGTACACTCCTGTTGAGGTCAATATTGTTCCCAAAAAGTCATACGATCCACAAACTGTTTCCGAAATTGATGCAGTAGTTGAGTTGTTAATTGTTAAGTTGATTGTTATTACACTGTCGCACATCATTGTGTTTGGAATTGTATCATTGTATGTGTTAGACACTGTCCATGTATAATTGCCAGAAGGCGAAGTATAACTGTCACATTCTGTTACAGCTATTGTTTCATAGGTTCTTGAAATGACAGTTAATGTTAAAGTTACAGTGGAATCACATCCTCCAATTGAAGTGAAAGATTCGGTATAAGGATTTCCTGCTTCTGATGTTATGTTTTGTAATCCAAAAATATAAGTCTCACCTTCACAAATGGTAGCTGCTGCAGATTCTGTATATCCTGTAACAACAGATAGTGTTAGAGTTACAGTAGAATCACAGGTGTTCATATTGGAAAACACTTCTGTATGAATTCCAGCATCAGTATCATTTAAAGTTTGAGTTCCAAAAATATACGTTTGACCTGTACAGATCGAAGCTGAAGCACTTACTGCTTCTGGTTGATTGATTGTTAAATCAATTGTTATAATACTATCACACAAGGCTGCATTTGGAATTGTATCATTGTAGGTATTTGAAGTTGTCCATGTGTACAATCCTGATGGTGAAGTATAAGTTTCACACGCAGAAATTGAAGGAGTAGAATAAGTGTCACAAGTTGGAGTAAATGCTGTCCAAATAATATTATCAACAACTGCTTGGCGATTTGTTGTAGTAGTTCCGACGTTTTTTATTCTAATAGTAACTGTTCCAGCATTATTTATGTCGTAATTGAGATTGCCTACTGTTGGATCATCTCCAGCAATGTTCCCAAAAACTGGAGTTGTTGCGACAGAAGTTCCATTAACAAGCAATTCTAATTGACGATCTGTACCACCGCCAGTAAAAGCTTTTCTATAATCAAATGAAAAGTTACCAACACCAGTTAATGTAACTTCTAGATAACTGTCAGAAGCTCTTCTTAACATTAATCCATTACCTGTTATTGGATAGATATCCTGGTTTCTTGAATGTCCGTAGTTCCAAGTTACAGAACCATTTCCAACAAAACTTCCATCCGCGTAGGTTGCAGTTGTATTTGAAAGAGTGAAATCTTCATTTCCTTGAGATAACCCAATAAATGAAATGAAAAGAAAAGAAAATAATAAATACTTCATAATATTTTTTTTAAGAATTATGTCACAAAAATACATCAATTGAAACTATTTCCATGTAACCAAAACATTAAGTTATAAACAAGAAAAGCGCCGATTGGCGCTTTTCTACTAACTAAACGGATTTAGTATGTTAATGCATTTGCTCGTCTTCAACTTCATCTTCAGGTGGAAATAACTTTTCGGCATTTTTCACACCTTGAAGTCTGTCCAACATATCTTCTAATTGAGAAATGGTTAAACTCTTTGCAATAATTTTCTTGTCTTTGTCCAAAACGAAAACTTTAGGAGTTGAGAAGATGTCGTAGGTTTGCTGATAATTCAGAGATTCTATCGTCGTGTATTTTGGGACAAACATTCTAGCGTCTTCTAATGCAGCTTTGTAAAGAGCATTTGTTACTGCAACATTGATAAATTGCATGTTGTATTTACGAATGAATGCTTTCCATTTTTCAAAGTCTTTGTCGATTGCTTTTCCCACTGCAAATATTTCAACGTTTCGTTCTTTGAATTTATTTTCATACAATGTTTGAAGCTTAGGTGTAATTGTTTTACAATGTCCACACTCTGGATCCCAGAAATAAAGAATTGTGTATTCAGCATCCACATTGTAAAGGTTTACCCAATTGACATCTGTTGTGTCTCTTAGAATAATATTTGGCGCCTGCGCTCCCATTACCAATCGCTTTTGTGTTTCTACCTTTTCACACAATGTCGCTAATTTATCGGTTGGCATCCAATGCGCTTTAGGTTTTCCAGTTTCATCTAGTGCACAGTAATAGCGTTCTCCCATCATCACAAAAACTTTGTCCATCCCCATAATTTTACTCTGCTCATAAGAGCTAGTAATCCATGAAATAGCGTATTGATATACTTCTGATTTAGGGTCGAATTGGTCACACAATTTAAATGCATAATAAAGCACAGTGTCCCAATGTTGGATCATCATGTTTTTGCTAAAATAGTTTTCTAATTTGTTCGCAAAAACTGGAGTTCTGACCAAACGATCATCTGTGAAATCGATGTTGTCAAAGTAATGTGCGCGGTAATAATTGAATTTAAAATTAGAATCAATAATGTTTCCCGCTTCGCCTTTTGGAGCTTCAGGTATTTCAACATCCATTGACATTTTAACAATCTTCGAAACCAATTTATTTGGATTGTTTATGATAAGATTGTTTTGATAATCAGTTACGTTTTCGGTTGTTTTATCAATGTTGGACGTAATGGTTTTGTATTGATCAGACTCAACATCAAATTCCTTTCGTTGTTCAGACAATTTAATCGCCTTTTGACGTTCACTGCTGATGAACTTAACATATCCTAAAAAGAGTTTGTTTTCTTCTGATTTCTTGACTATTGATTTACCAACTAGGTCTTCTCGTTCAGATTCGATATAAATCTCTTCATTGTTATAAATAAAATCCATCATTTTTTGACCAGGCAGAAACAGAGCGAAGATTCCTGGTTTATGCTTGATGCCGTTAAATTCAACGATTCCTTTTTTGATTTCAGCAGTATCTGCGTAGTACAATTTTGCACCATGGTAGCGCACTAAATGAACGGTAGTATCTTGCTGGCCATCAATGTTAAATCTTATTTTTTGAGAAAAAACCGCCGAAGATGATAAAACGAGTGTAAGTAATAATATGAATTTCATATGTGTTTGATTATTTCTTTAAATGTATTTGTATTCTAATTAAAAATGGAAATTCTAATTAAGATTAACATTTCTTTAACGTCTAAATTTCTCTAAAGATGCCTTTTTTAGCTGTTCCATAGCTCGCAAATGTAAAAATAAAATAGGCTAAAACCAAAGCACCTAGACTTCCAAATGTTATTCCAGTGTCAATGTACAATCCTCCTGTTTCGAACATTTCATCTAAGAAATATTTAAAAACAAAAAATATAGAGAGTCCTAAAGCAGCAACAATTCCAAAGATTTTCACAAAATTGATAAAGAACTTTCGAATTATTTCTTGAGGAGGATAACCAATTCTCAAAAGTGTTCTCACCTCATATGCGTTGCGAGACATTAGCAATTGCATGTATTGGATGAGTACCAATCCAGAAACAAAAACGGCAATTACAGAGATTCCAAGCACAACTAAAAACAATGTTCCTACCATACTTTTCAATCGCCCAACAACCATTTGCGCATTTTTAGACTCCAATCCACGCTTTGTGAGTAAGTCTTCTACTAATCCGAATTCACTTTCTTCTCCAGAAATCATGATTTGAGTGATTTTTTGCTCATTTCCTTCTGAGAATTTATTGTTCCCGTAAGTCATAAATGATTCTGGAACGAGCAGGGAAGAGACTTCATTTGTAAATCCAATGATTCGCGCATCCACCCATTCTTTTTTAGAGTTATCCTCGTTGGAAAGTGTAAATTTGAATTTAATATCCTTTGCCAAATCGTCTGAAACTTGTGGGATTCCACTTGCACTCATAAAGGTGTTCAGCATGACTAAAAACTCTCGTGGCATTATGATCGGAACGAATTCATCGTCTTTATTCCATTTCCAATTCACGTCCTTTACATCTAAAAATTCTGGATCGACAGTTTGAATAAAGACATCAGATCTGAAACGGGGAACCATTGGATCATTTGTTTCGAAAGAGACGTCAAAATTATTTGAAATCACAGGTTTTACATCGCGAATGAATGATTCCGACTTAATTTTTTCAAGTTCTTTTTGACTGAAATCTGTGCGCGTTAATTTGAGCGTACTTGAATTCGACACTTTTTTCTGAACCATTATCGTATTAGGTCCAAGGATATCGGCTCCTTCTCCGAATTCATTCACTTTAATTAGATAGTGAATAGAAGTGATAAGAAAAGTAATTCCCATAAAAGCACCAATCATCGCGATGATGAGTTGCTTTCTGTCTTGATTTTTGAAAAGCAGTTTGTTTAGCATGACTAGAGGTTTAGTTCGTTATCAAATGTATAACCGTGGTTTTCGCCTAATGTTGTTAGGACAAATCCAGCTTTTTGTTCTATTGTTCTGTTGTGAATCATGTTCAAGCAACGTTCTGTATTTTCAATGTCCAAATGCGAAAAAGGTTCGTCCATAATCAACCAACTGTATGGCTGTATCAAGGCACGAATAATCGCAACTCGTTGTTGTTGTCCCATTGACAGTAATCCACATTCTTGCGTCCATTTGTCTCCAATTTCTAATTCTTCCATCATTTGAATGATTTGCATTTCAGAATAAACATTGGTCAACTGGTTTTTGATCAGTAAATTTTCTTTCACTGTAAATTTTGGAAACAATTGTAAATCTTGAAATACAACCGCCACTTTTGATTGTCGGATTACTGCCCATTCGTTTGGTGAATATTCCGCTATGTTTTGATTGTCGTAAAGAATTTCTCCTGAATAATCATTGCGAAGGCCAATCGTTGTTGTAGTGAAAGTTGATTTCCCTTTTCCACTAGATGCGTTCAGCATGATGCGCTGTCCATCGTTTAATTCAATGAAACTACCCCAAATACTTTTTTCGCTATGCGCGATAGAAGCAAGTGGAGTTGGAAGAACTTTGTTGAGAGTTATTTTCATGTTTGAATGTTTGGTAAGGTCATTTCAAATATCATTCCAAATTATGTACGCATAGTTTAAATGCAGTTTGAATTAAATTTATTTTGAATCAATTCTGCCATTTCATTTACGTCAGTGTAATCAATCCAAATGGTATTGGGATGCTTTTTAAACCATGTTAATTGACGCTTGGCATAATTGCGTGTATTTTGTTTAATCTTGTCAACAGCAGTCTCAATAGTACAATTTCCATCAATGTAATAAAACAGTTCTTTATATCCTACTGTATTTAAGGAAGCTAAGGAACGGAATTGAACAACAGATTTTACTTCATCCAATAAACCACTCTCCATCATTTCATCAACGCGCAGATTGATTCTATTGTATAACTTTTCACGAGGATGGTTTATCACAAAACGATGCACTTCAAATGGACGTTGTTTTGGAGAGGCAACTCGGAATTCGGTAAAGGTCTTATTTGTCAATCTAATCACTTCGATTGCTCTTATAATTCTCATTGGGTTGTGTTTGTCCACCAATTCAAAATAAACAGGATCCTTAGATTTTAATTCTTCGAGCAATGGTTCCAGTCCAAGTGACAGAAATTCGTCGTTAACTTTTTTTCTTAATTCTGGAGAAGAGGGAATAGGATCTAATCCAATACAAAGCGCATCGATAAACATTCCTGAACCTCCAGTGAGTATTATAGCGTCTTTTGTTTGAAATTCCTTATCCAATAATTCAAGCGCTTCAATTTCATATTGGGCGGCTGTCACTTCATCGGATAAAGTATGGGAGTCGATAAAGAAATGTGGTATTCCTGCTTGTTCCTCTGAAGATGGTTTAGCTGTTCCAATTGAAATTTCTTTGTAAAATTGACGTGAATCTGCAGAAAAAACACACGTGTTAAAACGTTTAGCCAATTCGATGCTTAAACCAGTTTTACCACTTGCCGTTGGGCCTTCTATGACAATAAGATATTTGATCTTTTTGTGGTAAAGATAGTTACTATCATTGATAGACAGCAACCCATTCAAAGTATCTTATCATTACTTCATTGATATAACGATAAGTAATTTTACTTCGCATCATTCCATGTCGTACTGCTTCGTCTTGGTAATATTCCTGTTTGGAAAGGTTTAATAACATTTTTTCTACGTTGTCATCCCAGACATGCGGATTTAATCCGTGTTTTTTTGCTAGACGCTGTGCGTCTTTTATATGCCCACGACCAGCGTTGTATGAAGCCATTGCGAATTTTTTACGTTCTAATTCATCGGGTACATCCGTCCAGAATTTTTCATCAGCCATTAATTTTTTTGCACCACCCATAATTTGTTCTTCGGGAGGAGAATCGGGATAAACGCCATAATGTGGCCCTGTATTAGGCATGAATTGCATCATTCCGTAAGCACCACCAAAGGACAGGGCGTTTGGATTGAATTTCGACTCTTGGTATGAAACTGCTGCCAAAAGTCTCCAGTCCCATCCACTTTTTACTCCGGCTTTCTTGAAGAATGCATCGAATTGAGAAATTGATTTTCCGTTCAAACTCGTATAATCTTTTCGCGCTTTTTGAGAGAATTTAGGTGATTCGAAGTATTTCTTTTTAATGTACTTATAGGTCGATTTCTCCATGAAGTCGATTAGCCATTCGTCTAATTTCACTTTTAACAAATGACTTGATTTTCGAATGCCAAAGGCCAGTTTCTGCTCAACAGAGAGTTCAAGACCGGTGTATAAATTGTCAAAAAATTGTTCGTTTACTTTGGCAACATTGTCCTCTGTGATTGTGTAATCGATAATTCCGTCAGAAACCAGTTCAATTAATTCTTCTCCGCCTACATTTCCTTGCAAACCTTCAAAGTAAATGGTATCTCCAATTTCTTCCTGCAAGTGCACTAATCGTTCGTAGTAGCTTGAGTTTTGCCAAACTTGCACATTTTTCTTTGCTAATTGAACAGGATTGTTGAGCAACAATGCTTTCCATTCCTCTTCTTTCATTTTTTCCCAGCCTTGCGGTTTACGCTGCACGAGTACTTGTTGAGACTGCAGAAATGGAGTTGAAAAACTAATAACTTTGTTACGCTCGCGAGTTACAGTATAATTACACGCAATTAAATCACCTTCACCTCGGTTGAGCATCACAATTAAGCTGTCTAAGTTCTGAACGACTTTTATTTCAAGTTCAATCCCTATTTCTTCGGCAAACAATTTTAGGATTTCATATTCAAACCCCATTTTTTTCCCTTTGTAGATAAAATAAGAGGTAGAACTGTTTTCAGTTAAAATGGTAAGTTTTCCTTTTTGCAATATTTCTGGTAAATCGATATTGACACTTGGGCGCTCGAACGTTTCATCGTCTTTTTCATTTTGCATAACGCAAGCGCTAAGGAACATGATTGCTCCAAAAACGAAAGATGATATTTTGAATAATTTCTGTTGCAAAATGTAGGTGCTTTGCTATAATGTTTAATGTAAATTACATAAATATCTATGAGAAGTCTGCCAATTTGATGGAATACTTATCCACAGTTGTTTACTTTATGACTTAAAATTCTGATGGTATTCTTTAAAAAACGGAATTGCATCTGTCATGAAATCATTAAATGTCTGCTCAATTTCTCTGCGAAATGTAGTGAAAATTACCGGAGCATTATGCAATTGATTTGAAAATGAAATTCTTCGAGAGAGTCCTTTGCAAGCAAACTCAAGTCCATGGTGGAATTGATAATTGTATAGCCAATTGTCGGATTTCATTTTATTCATTAGAAACACAAAGTTTTGATTGTCGAATTGACTTGAATTAAAGTCGTGAGCATGAAAATCTTCTGTGAATTTCTTTAAGTTTTCATTGTTTAATTTCTCCCATTGAACCGCTAATATATGATCGAAATATAGGTCAATCGCTATTCCAGATATCTTCGGGAGATCAGTTGAAAGCAATTTTTTTAATTCTAAAACTTTTGTATGGTTGTCAATAAAAGAATCGATGGTGCGGTGCAATTTGATGCCTTTTTGGACAATTTCAGGATGGTGGCTTAATTTACTTCCTTTAATGAAATCGCCATAAATATTAGCATACATTAGCTCGATGTCATTATTGGAAAAGAAAATATGTCCGAGGTAGTTCATGAAAGTAAAATACAATAAAAGAACCGTTGTAATATCTACAACGGTTCTTTTTATTTAATACTCATCCTCGTTAAAGAGAAAGTCTTCCCGTGACGGATAATCTGGCCAAATCTCCTCAATATTTTCATAGATATCCCCTTCATCTTCAAGTGCTTGAAGGTTCTCAACTACTTCAAGTGGTGCACCAGCTCTTATTGCATAATCAACCAACTCGTCTTTCGCTGCTGGCCATGGTGCATCTTCTAGGTATGATGCTAATTCTAAAGTCCAGTACATAGTGCTTCTTTTTTTAATCTGTTATTTGCGCAAAAGTAAATTTAATTTGAAAGATTCCAAATTTTTAACCCTAAAGTTTTCAATAATGTTGATAATTCTACATTCTTGGTTTCCAAAGTTGTTCTTTTGCTTTTAGGTCTAAAGTGAGTTTTCTGCTCAAAACAAAAAGGTAATCACTCAATCGGTTGACGTACGCCATTACAATTTCAGATAACTGAGAGCTTTCATTCAATTCTGTAATAATACGTTCGCTTCTGCGGCAAACGCAACGTGCAATATGCGTATAAGAAACAGTTGTATGTCCACCTGGTAATACGAAACTCGTCATTGGTTCTAGCTTTTCTTCCATGGCATCAATCCAATTTTCCAAATTAGTGATATCGGACTCGATCAGTTCTGGAAGTTGCATTTTCTGTTTTTCTGGATCTCTAGCAAGTAATGCGCCTAGTGTAAAAAGTCGGTCTTGGATCTCTAATAATTGGCCCACGTATTCAGCCGAAATGTTTTGGTCGCGAATTAATCCGATGTAAGAATTTAATTCATCAATTGTACCATATGCTTCAATGCGAAGAGTATTTTTTGGGACTCTTGTTCCACCAATTAATTGAGTTGTCCCTTTATCGCCTTTTTTGGTATATACTTTCATTATTTGAGGTTTAATTGTTTAATTTATCGAGCTGCTTTTTTAATTCTTTAATTCGTGTGTTTTTACTAATTAGTCGAATATTATTAGCAGTTTCGGTATAGTATCTATGTTGATTCTCCAGAAAATCAAGTTGAAATTCTATCCATTCTTTTTCTTGGAAAACTTCGTTGTTTTGTGAGAGTTCTTCTCGTAATTTTCCAGCAATAATATGATATTCTGGTCTGCCAATGTAATCGTGATCAGCATCACACATTATTTCTTCCAGTAATGAAGCTGGTTCAACTGAGCGTTTAGTGGAATCTATAATTTGAGCAATTTTTTCAATTTGTTCGGTTGAATAACCGTAGCGCGGAAGCGATGATTTCACCATTCCAATTGCAATGTCTTCGTTTTTGTGGTATTGTAAAATAAAGCCAGCGTCATGAAAAAGCGCCGCTGTTTGGAGTAATAGCTGTTCCTCTTTAGATATTCCTTCAAGGTTCGCGTATCGAAGTACAGCTTTTTCTACATCAATGGTATGCGGTAAATTGTGGTAACTCAAATAATCAGGTAAAAGTGATTTCAGCTGATTAACAATGTACGTTCTCAAATTTTTAAAATCAACGGAAGGTAATCCACATAAAACGCGAATGTCTGAATTTGGAGCATTTCCTTCGGAGTACATACCGAATTCGCGTTTTAAACCTTTAAGAAAATACATATCGATTGATCCACCGCGTTTAAGGATGTCTACTTTTCCTCTGTTTACAGTTTCAAAGTAAGTTTCAATTCGTTCAAAAACATTGGATGTAATTGTTACTGTTCCTCTTTTTGTTGAAGCTTCGGCTCGAGATGCAATATTTACTGTATCTCCCCAAACATCAAAATTAAACTTAGAAGTACCAATAATTCCAGCAACTAAAGGTCCCATATGCAATCCAATTCTAATTTCCCAGAAATCTACTTTTGTCGCCAAGGCAATATCTCGTTCTGTTCGAATGTAATCACGAATTTCCAATGCTGCTAAACAAGCTCTAATTGCTGGCTCAGGCTTATTTTCTGTTACGCCTGCAAGAGCCATGTACGCGTCACCGATGGTTTTTATTTTTTCTAGGTTATACCGTTGAATAATTTCATCGAATTTTATGAAATATCGCTCTAGTTGGTGAATAAGGCGTAATGAATTCAAGGATTTAGACTTCAAAGAGAAATCAACGAAATCAGTGAATAATACCACTCCATTCTCAACTCTTTTTGGTGAATATTTACCCTTTGCAGACAGCTCAGAAAGCACGTTTTCAGGAAATATATTGTTCAATAATTGTCCGATACGTTGGTCTTTAAGGAACAATGTTTTAAAGACTTCAATTTTACTTTTTATTATATTTTCTTGAAAAGGATAGGTAATAAAGTCAACTGCTCCTTGATGCATACCTTTTACCAAGTTGACGGAATTACTGTTTTCCTTTGTCAATAAAAGAATGTAATGGTTTTTAAATAGACTTCGTTTTTTGATCGATTTTAAGTTTGTTTCACCGTTAAGTGAATCGTCAATGTCAACTAAATAAATTCCTATTTCTTTTCTATCGATAATCGGCAAAGCATCTTTAATCGTTTTTACCGACAGAATATTATTTCCACCTCCGAGCAAAAGCTTTTTCAAACGATTACGCACGGCATCATTTTCTTCGATAATCATTATGTTGACAAAACGCTCCATTAGTTTTTTATATCGTTTTCTGAAAGTTGATAACCCAAAACTAACATTACTTTTTGCATTACTCTATCAACAGCGGAATCGGGACATGAAGCACCAGAAGTAATAATGATTTTAAATTGTTCATGATTGGGTAAAAAACGCGTGAGATTTTCAATTTTTTTCTCGTGAATATTGAACGAACAAATACTGTCTTTTGAAATGATTTCATTCTCGTTTTTAATGAAGTAAGTTGAGAACTTAGCTTCGAGTAATTCAACTAAATGTGAGGTGTTGCTGCTATTGTAGCCTCCAATTACAATTGCTAAGTCGGCTTCTGTTTTTAGTAATTCCAATGTCGCAGACTGATTGTCGTTCGTTGCATAGCACAGTGTGTCACGTGTATCTGCAAAGTGTTTTTTCAATTCAGTTTCGCCGAATTTGTTAACCATTGCCAATTTTAAACAATCGGCTATTTCTTCTGTTTCAGAGGCGAGCATTGTTGTTTGATTCACAACTCCAATTCTTTTAAGGTCTATCTCAGGATTGAAGTCTATAGAATATTTCCCTTTAAAGGATTCAAGTAAATGATCGCTGGAAATTTCCCCATTGATATAGTTTACAATTTTTTTTGTCTCAGTAATATCTCTTACAATGATTGTAGGAGAGTTTCGTTGACTGTGAGAAAATGTTGCTTTCGTTTCTTCGTGGTTGTGTTTTCCGTGAATGATAACTGTATGTTTTGTTTGACCAAGTGTTGAAGAACGGTTCCACACTTTTTCGACGAACGGGCAGGTAGTATTATACGTTACCGTATCAATTTGCTTTTCTTCTAAAATCGCTAAAGTTTCAAGGGTTGTTCCAAATGCTGGAATAATTACAATGTCATCTGAATTGATTTTTCCCCATGGAATAAGCTGATTTCCTTCTGTGTCTTGAATAAATTGAACACCTTGACTCGTTAGGTCATTGTTTACCTCAGGGTTATGAATCATTTGACTCAGAAGATAGATTTGTTTATTTGGGTTGGATTGGATTGCGTCGTAAGATTTTTCTATAGCATTTTCTACGCCGTAGCAAAAACCAAAGTGGCGACTAATAATAAATTCTACATTGTAAAATTTGATCGAAGAAGGAGAGAAGTCTTGTTTTCTAGGGTCTTCTAGTTTCCTTTGAGCCTTCACCTTACTGATGATAGGTGATTTATAATATTCGGGAATATTAAATTTTTTCATTGTAAACCAAATGTAAGAAAATCCATTTGGTTTAAGGCTATACAATTAAGTGGTAAATAAAAAAACCGTCAGACCCAGTCTGACGGTTTTAGATGAATTTTAATAGATTTTAAAGATTTATATTTTGATCTTTATCGTGTTTTATTTGATAATTGAATTGGATATCTTTTGAAGCTTTTGGTTTCAAGCTAAACTCCCATTCAATAGCACCAGTTCTATCATTTATTTTTCCTTTTCCGAGATCGATATTTGTAATTTCAATATCAGCGTTCTGTGTTATTGGAAACTGATCTTGAACTATAATATCAATCGAAGTGGATTTTAAGTTTTTAACTTCTATGCTATACGAGAACGTTCGTTCTTTTTTCGTTCCAACAATTTTCTCTTTCATTTCCTTTTGTAAAAGTGTACGTTTTACAATAATATTAGGATCTTTACCAAGACTTAATGACAATGTATCTTCCATGGTTGTTGGATCGATATAAGTTTCTCCCATGTAAGCTCCTTCAAAGAAAATATTTGCCTTTGCTGGTACCAATTGAAGTTCGTCTAGTTTCGATAATTGTGCAACAAGGTAAACTCCGTTATCGTATTTCGGTACAGTGTAATACTTGTAGTTTGCATCTAAGTCAACATTCTTCACAAGAACCATGTGCGCTTGATTATTCGACTTAATTGAATAAGGTAAATCAATTCTGAATTCCGCAGAAATCATATGTTCAACGACTTGTACAAACTTATCAGCATATGCCGCTGTAACTTCTTCAGTTTCAGAATAACTGTCTGCTTGAGTTTTATAAGCTCCAACTGGCTTTTTTTGTAATTCGGACCTTCCAGTTGTGATAGGTTGATTTCCATAATATGTTTGGTAATTGTAATAATCAACATACCATGGATTTAATTCAGGTTTTGTTTTGTTTAAATATGGATTATTTGTTGAAATGTTTAATCGTACATCATCCCAATCCACTCCTGTATTTTGGTAGACTTGCGCTTTATAATTTAAGTTGATTTTTCCCAATGCAGATTCACTGCGTAAATCATAAATTGGCGTCCATCCTGCGTTGTTCACAAGGTAGGAAACGTCAATTTTTCCTTTCACTAAATCATCTGCTTTTAATGTAATTGTGATGCGTTGAATCGGCCCGGTTGGTTTCTTACCTTCCACACTATTTTGATGGTTTTTAAAATCAATTAAACGTTGATTCATTCTAACTTTTTTCTCATCTAAAACACCTCTTGAGCGCGTTAGTTTTTGAATTTTCTTATTGATTTCCAGCATTTTTATCGAGTAGTATTCCACCGATTGTTTTAAAAGGTTAATCGAATCATTTACTTTTCCCTGTCCGCGCATTGCACCATTGTTTGCTAAAATATTTTTGGTTGCGACAAGTACATCAATTTCATCTTGAAATTCTTGTATATCATAATTGATATTTTTTAGCGAATCTTCCAAAAAACGTATGCTGTTGCTTATTTTCAGTGGTAAACCTTCTAGCGGTGTAGTGGAAGGTGAAGGATAAAATACGCTGTATTTGGAATCTAAGATAACTACGCTTCCAGTTGCGTTAACTTGAAGGCTGTTCGCGTCAATGTAAGAACTTACGCCTTCAAGGATTACTTCTGTAACTCCTTTTCCAATGGAATACTGGGCAGTTCTAAATATTTGTGCACCCTGAGAGTAAACGGTGACTTTAGAAATTGTTGATTTTACAATTTCTTCTTCTGTGGCCTGAGCGTTGATGCTAAATAACACGATGCTCAATAAACTTATTATCTTTTTCATCTGAATTGTTTTTTTATTCAGTACACGAAAAGAAACTTTTGGTTCACGTATGAAAAAATAAAACAATATTCAAATGAATTTATCGGTCAGGCAATAATAGAAGTCTTATTTTTAAATTTTATTGAAAACTGCGCTCCTGGAGAATTTGAAAATTCAATGTTAGCCTCTATTTGATCTGCCAAAGCAGTAATGATTTCAAATCCGAGTGATTTAGTTTCATACATATTAAAGTCTTTAGGCAGTCCAATACCATTGTCTCGTATAATAATTTGATAGTTATCATCCACTCTACTTAATGTTGTAATTAAAGTAGGTTTCTCAATGTTTTTATAGGCATGTTTATGAGCATTTGTGATCATTTCAGATATTATTATCCCCAACGGAACAGCTGTGTCAAGGTCGAGCATTATTCCCTCTGATTTTACCTTACAGCGCACTTTTTTATTGATTAGCTGTTGATTACTCATGATTTCTTCCAGATAGGACTTAAAATCAACTTGGTATTCATTTTCGTTTTGATAAAGCTTTTGATGTATTAACGCAATGGCTTCGACGCGTCTTTTACTTTCATTTAATACCGCAATTACATCTTTGTCTTTTACTGATCTTTCCTGTAACGACATCAGCGAAGAGATGATTTGCAAATTGTTTTTTACACGATGATGCATTTCTTTCATCAATAATTGCAAGTGCTTGTATTGCTCGAAAATTTCTTTGTTTTGGATTTCAAGTTCGGCGTTGACTTGAATAAGCGCCTTGTCTTTAAATGAAATTGTTCTGCTGAAATAAACCATTATTAAAATAAGAACTGTGCCGGTTCCTGTTAAATTGATTAAACTAATATATTCAAGAGAAGAGGCATCTAAGGGGTGAATTTCCGAATAATTGGATAGATATATCTTTAATGCGGAGGTTAGCAAAATAATGGTGCAATTGAAAAAAATGAGCATCCATGTTTTCCATGTTGCATTCAAAATAAAAACAGTTGGGAGCAAAAACATAAAATAATAAAACCCACTGTTCCAACCCAAAAAACAACTGTGGATTACAATTTCAATCGCGATCGTATAGGCAATAATAAGATAGCAGATTTTTGCATTTATTTTATTAAATTTTAAGAGTGAAAAACTGAAAATAAAAATAAGTGTACCTGCGATAGGACTTATTATAACTGATGAAGCATCAATGTAAATAAGTAAAATTATAATGTATAAATTGGTTAAACTCCCTAGAACTATTGAGAGTTGTATAACTAAATTGAAACGATCGTATGATAACGGTTTACTTTGCACCAAGAGAATTTATGAAAGGTATTGATAATTAATATACTAATAGATTTTATTTCACTACTGTCCGATAAAACCACAATTTAGTCTCTAAACCTTCTCTAGCCACTGATTTTGCTGATAACGATTTTCACTTTTCAAAAGTAAGCCCCTCCTGTTTTAGGTTGAGTTGAAATTTAATTGAAGTTGAGGGTCGATTTCTTTGAGCCAATCTTTTTCTGGGTCTTCCAAGAATTTGGTTAAATGGATATAGTTGAATAAATGCAATCGAGAGAAGCTAACAAGGTTGGAAAAGACCCACCTGCGCTTTACTCTTTTATGTATCACGGTTAGTAATAGGTTTACAATAAGAGTGCACCAAATCTGTATTTTGAT
>CAWUSK010000013.1:0-43011 GCA_963925035.1 uncultured Flavobacteriales bacterium | reverse complement strand
GAATTTTGCACAATGAGCTAAGCTAATGTTTTTTCAAAAACTGATTTCACTTGTTCTAGTGCAAAATCAATTTCTTCTTTCGTTGTATAGCGCGAAAATGAAAATCGTGCATTCGGTCTAGTCATGTCAGCACCGATTCCTTCTAATACGTGAGAACCTTTTGCAGCACCTGATGAACAAGCACTGCCACCAGAAACTGCTACACCTTTTAGATCCAATGTGAAAAGTAACATTCCAGCTTTTTCTGTTCGTGGAAAACAAACGTTTAAAACAGTATACAATGAATTATGCGGTTCAATTTCTCCATGGAATTGGATGTCATCGAAATAACTTCGGAATTGTTCAATCATATAGGATTTCAATTCTTGCACATGTTTTTGATGACTTTCAACATCTTCATAAGCCAAATCCATTGCTTTTGCTAGACCAACAATACCATATACATTTTCAGTTCCACCGCGAAAACCTCTTTCTTGAGCTCCACCATGAATCATCGATCCAACTTTCACGCTCTTATTAACATACAAAAATCCAGTTCCCTTTGGTCCGTGGAATTTATGTGCAGCGCAAGTAATAAAGTCGATATCTAAGTCATGTAAATCAAACGTATAATGTCCCATTGTTTGAACAGTATCCGAATGAAAATATGCTTTATATTTTCGGCACAAGGCACTGACTGTTTTCAAAGATAGTATTGTGGCAATTTCGTTGTTTGCATGCATCAATGAAACCAATGTTTTATCTTCTGATTGAAGCAAACGCTCCAAGTCAGCTAAATCAACATTTCCTTTTGAATCTACTTTTACGCAAGAAACACGTGCTTTTCCAGATTTTTCAATTGCATCAGCCGTGTGGCCAATTGCATGATGCTCCAAGCATGATGTAATAATGTGTGTCACACCCATCTCATTTACACACGAATTGAGAGCCATGTTATCAGCTTCGGTACCGCCAGATGTAAAAATGATTTCAGATGGCTGACAATTCATGTGTTTAGCAATGCTTCTTCGAGAAACTTCCAATAGCGCCTTTGATTTTCGTCCAAAAGAGTGAGATGATGATGGGTTTCCGAATCCCTCCCTTAAAACGGGAAGCATCGCTTCAATTACTTCTGGTGCAATCGGAGTCGTTGCTGCATTGTCTAAATAAACTACCATAAATGTGAAATTTGATTACAAAGATAAAGGATTAGGCTAAATCTTTACCTAAAATATGTCGCATTGTCTCTTTTCCTATTGGAGCTCGTTTTAGGTTTTCAAGAATTGCTATGCTTTTCTCTATTCGTTTATCACTCGATTTGACTTGTATTACTAAATGAATAGTAGCTCTGCGTTTCCCTAATGTAACTGAATCGAATCGTTTTTTGCCATCTGTATCTTGGTTCAAAACCTCTTTAAACTCTATCGGGTCATCAAATCCGTATTCGGAAAAATCGCGTCCTAATTCCACATTCAAGGTGTCTAATAAATCAACTTTTAATTGCTTCAATCGTTCTGTCGAAACTGTAATGTGCGCGGTGTCATTTCCTAATGAACACACTGCCTGCTTGCCACTGAACATAGTTGTTTATGGTGATAATGAATCGTTGATTCTACAACGAACCGCTAGCATCTTCTGTCCAGAATTTTTCTGAAATTTCTTTCGAAATGGTAATGTGCTGTAATTTTAACTTTTCCAGCAGTTCGATTTTGGAAGTGAACGCATGTTTCATAGTGGAAATATAGAAAAAATAAAGCCCATCCGTTTGAAACGAATGGACTTTCTAGACCTGAAAATAGAATTGTATTACGGATCAATTCTCTTTTGTGTAGCCGATTTTCTCGGCTTTTTTGATGATACTCTCATTTACAGAGGTTCCGAAATCATCAATTTCAACACCTTCAGTGGCTTGTTTTTTCAATTCTTCGTCAATGAATTCCTGACGATTTTTAGCTAGTTCTGTAATTTTAACTTGGTAGTTTGATCTATCATTTCTGATCTCTTCTAACATAACTTCTTTCTCTTCAGTTGATTTTCCTTTGAACTCTTCAGGTAAATCCGTTTCTGCCATTTTACCGATGTCCTTTCCATCTTTATCAACTGCGTCGACAATATCCCAAGACGAATTATTGTAAACGTTACCTTTTGATTTTGCTATTGAACGTTCAGCTTTAACTGACATGGAAGTTGATTCCGCATTTTGATCTTCTGAAATTTGCATTGATTTTTTACGTTGCCCTTCGGCACCGTATCCGTAATAAGTTTTATTTAAAGAATCATTGTATTGATCGATTTTCTCATCGTATGGAGTTTTCACGTGTACAATGGCTTTATCAGAATCTATGTTGAAATAATCACCATTACTGCACGTTGCTCCATCTTTCCAAAATTCACGTACGCCTTGATCGTAATTTCCACAGTAAATGGTATTGATAAAAATCCCTCTTGTTGCTGCTCGTTTACATTCTTCTTTATAGTCAATTGGACCTTGGTTGAAAGCTTCGTTTCCTGCGATGTAAATCATTTTCAAATCTGTAGGATTGCTTGACCAATTTAAATCAGTCAGTGAACGTCCGATTACCGCTCCACAGAATTCACTTCCTCCGTTTGTGCGTAATCCAAATAATTTTTGAGATACGGCATCCAAATCGCCAGTTAATGCCAACATTTGTTCGATGTAATTGTTACCAGGACTTAAGTTATCATTTCCATAATGGTACAATGCTATTTCAATCGATGGACGAAATCCATTGTATGAAAGCGTACTTATTTCATTCACGATATTCCAAATACGTGATTTCGCTTGATCGATTAAACCATCCATACTGTTGGAAGTGTCAAAAAGAATTGCGACTTGAACTTTTCTTGGGGCTTGCGCTTTTGCAAATGATGCACTTAGTAAGAGTGCGGCGAATAAATAGATTGTCTTTTTCATGTTGTTGTTTTTTTTTAAAGCGGTACAACAACATTTAAGTTTGGTTCAAGCTGAAATGAAATTCAATTAAATCGGATTCGTCGTAACAGCGCTGTCCATTTCCTTTGATTCAGGGAACATGAGCATAACTGTATAAGGCAATCCTGTCAGGAGGTAACTCTAGTGTTTTTTTGGCGGTATCTACAATGTCAGACATGCGTTGTTTAGGAGGTCCAAAAACTCAATCGTGATTGATAGACTTATATCCTGTTGCTTTTGCAATTTCGTGTACTTTTTTCACGTTTTCAAATGGCTTAATTCGATTGATTGCCTGCTGAACGGTTGGACTGTAATCTTGTATTCTAAGACTTAAGCGTCTAAAACAAAAGCATGTAATTTTTCTACGCGGTTTTACACTTTAAGAATTCTTTAAATCAGCTGAAAACGCATCACTAGCATAGTTAGTAAAATTGAAACAAGAGCCTTTGAAAGCAGAAGTTAAAACAGTAACTTTGAAAAAAAGAGTAAAATGTTGGATCAATCACACAAGCACGTTACCTGCGTGAATTGTTTAGCGAAAAACAATTCCTTGTTTAAATCATTTTGTGATGTAGAAGTGGATGACTTGAATGTTGTTAAAAGCTGTTCTTATTTTAAGAAAAGTCAACCTTTGTTTATTGAGGGGAGTTTGCCAAGAGGTGTTTTCTGTTTGAATAATGGAAAAGTTAAAATATTCGCTAGAGGAGAAGAGGGCAAGGAGCAAATAATTCACGTTGCTAAGGCCGGTGAAATCGTTGGTTTTAGAGCTATGTTTAGTGAAGAACCTTACAAAGTAACAGCTACCACCTTGGAAGAGAGTAATATTTGCTTTATCAGTAAGGCCGATTTCTTGAATTTAGTGGATACAAACGTTACGTTAAGAAATGGAATAATGAAGGAACTTTCAACTGAATTAGCCAATAGAGTAGCATATATTACGAATATGGCGCAGAAACCCGTTAGAGGACGTTTGGCGTTTGCTCTTGTAATATTAGAGGAAATTTACACTGGTGAAATGATCAATTTAACACGAGAAGATTTAGCAAATTTCGTTGGTACAGCAACCGAGACTTTGATTCGTCTGTTAAAAGACTTCAAGGAGGAAGAATTAATTCAAACGCATGGTCGTAAGATCGAGATTCTAAATCACGATGAATTAATCACAATTTCAGGTTGCTAACTTCAAAAGGTAACTTGGTGTATTCTTTCTAAAATAATCTAGGTAAATAAATTGATAATTATGAAGGTGTTAGACAGTCAAAAACAACTGGTGATTGATAGAATTGGTTTTTTGTTCGAAGAAGAATTGTTGAAGGAAATATTATCGGTTGGTAAAATTCAAAAATTCAAATCAGATGAAATTATAATTGATGTTGATCAACAAATTGAATTCATGCCTTTTATTCTCGATGGATCATTGAAAGTTTCTAGAGAAGCAGAAGATGGACAAGAATTACTTTTGTATTACATCGAATCAGGTGAAACGTGTGCCTTTACTTTGCAATGCTGTGTGAGAGAAAGCAGGAGTGAGATCCGCGCTACAACGATAGAAGAAACAACAATTTTAACAGTTCCAATTTCTAAACTCCATGAATGGATGGGGAAATACGATTCATGGCGTAAATTTGTTTTAGAGAGTTATCACACGAGAATGACTGAGTTAATTGAGACAATTGACGCGATTGCATTCACGCGATTGGATCAACGTTTGGAGAATTATTTAAAGGACCAAGCGAAGTTAAAAGGTTCGTTGGAAATAGTTGCAACTCACCAACAAATTGCTGAAGACTTACATTCTTCAAGAGTTGTGATATCAAGGCTTTTAAAGCAAATGGAGGTGAAGGGACTGATACAACAAGGAAGGAATAAAATACTTTTAACCTCGATATAAAATGTTAACTTTGATACTCAAAAATAGTTTATGAAGTCTGAAATTATTGTAGTTACAGGTCTGCCAAGATCTGGCACTTCCCTTATGATGCAAATTTTAAATGCTGGAAAAGTAGATATTCTTCAAGACGGAAAACGAGAAAGTGATATTAGCAATTTAGAAGGGTACTTTGAATTAGAGGCAGTTAAAGGAATTGTGGTAGATAATTCTTTTTTGAAAGACGCAGTTGGAAAAGCCTTGAAAGTTGTTTCGCCTTTACCGATTTATTTAGATACAAAATATAATTATCGCTTTATTTTTATGCGAAGGGATATTGAAGAAATATTACTCTCTCAAGAAAAAATGTTGAACAAAAATCAGGTAAGCGAACGAGAGAAGTATAGAACGGTTTATGAATTTCATTTGAAAAAAACATATCGTTTTCTCCGTGAGAACAATTATCCATTTATTGATGTTAATTATAATGAATTGATGTCCTCTCCTGAAGTCGAAATTAACAAAGTTGCACAGTTTTGTGACATTGAAAATTCGATAGAAGATTTGGTAAGTGTAGTGAATCCTGAATTATACAGAAATAGAAATGAGCAGTAAAAAGCAGTCGAAAGAAAAGGTCATCATGTTGAATGGAAAGCCTTTTGAAGTGCCACCAGGAGGATCTCTTGGTGTCCTAACTTTAGGAAGTATCGGAGTTAGAGCATGGAAAAAAGCAAAGGCAGATTGGGATAAAAAAAACAAAGATGGCGGAGAAAAAGCGTAAAGTACTATTGGTTGGCTGGGATTCGGCTGACTGGAATATGATAGATAAATTAATGGCTGCAGGTTTAATGCCTGCCATGAAAAAGCTTGTTGATAATGGTGTTCGAGGTCGGATTGCGACTTTGGACCCACCACTTTCACCAATGCTTTGGACTTCCATGGCCACTGGTTTCAGACCATATAAACACGGGATTTTAGGTTTCGTTGAAGGTGATGGAGCAGGTGGAGTTCGACCGATATCTTCTTACGGAAGAAAGGTAAATGCCTTCTGGAATATATTTACTAAGGAAGGATTGAAGTCAAATGTTGTTGGTTGGTGGCCATCAAATCCAGTTGAAAGTATCAATGGAGTAATGGTTTCGAATTTGTTTCAACAGGAAAAATCTGGAACCGATGTTATTGCAATCGAAGATTGGGTCGTTCCGCCAGGAACCGTTTATCCAGAGAGTTATGTTGAGCGTTTGTCAGAATTGAGAGTTCATCCTCAAGAGATTACAGGGAATTTAATTATGCCTTTTGTCCCTAAGGCAGTTGAACTTAATCAGAAAGAAGATAAAAGATTACCAATCATCGGACGTTTTTTAGCCCATTCATCAACCTTACACGCTGTTGCGACGGAGTTAATGGAAACAGAAGAGTGGGACATTACAGCAGTTTACCACGATGCGCTAGATCATTTCAGTCATGGATTCATGAAGTTTCATGCTCCAAAAATGGAAGGATTGGATCAAGAACAATTTGATTTTTATAAAGATGTCGTTAATGGTGCATACGTTTACCATGATATGATGTTAGATCGTTTACTCAATATGGTTGACGATGATACAACTGTGATTGTAGTCTCGGATCATGGATTTCATTCAGACCATTTAAGGCCCTTGTATATCCCTAAAGTCCCATCTGGACCCGCAGTTGAACATGCGCCATTTGGAGTTTTTGCTGCAATGGGACCTGGAATAAAGAAAGGAGAGCAGATTTTTGGAGCACGAGTATTAGATTTAACTCCTACACTTTTGAGCTTATTTGATTTACCGATCGGTAGAGATATGGACGGTATTCCATTGATGGATATTTATGATCATCCAAAAGAAATTGAATACATAGATAGTTGGGAAAACGACAAGCGATTTGGAGGAGAGTTGGTGCTAACAGAAACAGCAGATGAATCAACAAACGCTGCAGCTTTGCAACAGTTAATTGATTTAGGGTACATTGATGATATGGCTGCTGCACAAGGTTCTGATGAAGCAATGAAAAACAATCTAAAAGAAATAATTAGAGAAAATAATTATTACTTAGCTAAATCTTATTCCAATGGAGGTAAATATGATGAATGTTTAGAAATCTTGCTAGAAATTGAAAATAAAGACAAGCCTGATTTTAGATTTTTAATTGATATTATTGATTCTGCTTGTAAGACCAAGCGATTTAAACTGGCAGAGGAATATATAGCCTACGTTAGAGCAAACGAATTAATGGCAGAACGATATTTAGATGTGTTGGAAGCTCAAGTTTCAATTGGAATGAATGAGCCTGTAAAAGCATTAATACTGCTTGAACGTGCATTGGAAGAGTTTCCAGATTCACTTCAGGTTTTAATTGATTTAGGAAAACTACTATTAAGTCTAAGTCAATTTGAAAAGGCAGAATCGGTTTTCCGAGAGTGTTTAAAGCTTGACGCAAAGAACGTTTACGCATTTCATGGTATCGGTGTCTCTTATTTAAGAAGGGAAATGTACGATAACGCGCTGGAGAATTTTTTAATTGCCGTGGATGGTTTGTTTCATTATCCAATTGCTCATCTCCATATAGGAGAGACATTAGCTTTAATGAAGGACTATGAAAATGCCATTCATGCCTTTGAAATTGTTGAAGCGATTGCGCCAGTCTATAAAAAAACCTATCGATGGTTACAAGACTTACACGAAATTCAAGGAAATGAAGAGAAGGCAGAACATTACAGTAAAATGGTTTCGAAATTCCACGGAGGTGAAGTGAAAATCATTACTGGTTTAGAAGGAGAAAAACTCATCAATGCAATAAATGAATTGAGAGATTCAGGGGTTTCTGTAAATGCAAATACAGAAGACATTTACGATAACTACAGAGATGTTGGAGATAGAGATTGGATTGAAGGAATCAAAGAGGGTGTAATCTATGTTCCTATTGGACTACTTCCAAGTTTAATAATGCGCTATTCTTACCGTATTTTGTATGTAAAAGATGAATATGAGAATGCCATGGAGTTTATTAACCGTAAAACTAAAATCAGAACAAAAACCTTAGATTCAAAATTACTTGATGATTTGAAAAAACAGGAGAATAGAACGATGATATGGATGAATCAACAGCCGAGTTTAGATATTTTGCATTTAGCTGATCTAGCTGATATTTCGAGTGAACTGTTTAGTTCATTTATTGGAAGTGACATGAAAATTTAAAAAAAACTAGTGCTTAATTAGTGTTTTTAAGTTTTTATTTATAAATTTGTGGTTGATTATTTCAACTAAAACACTAGAGATTATGAAAAGAGAATTACAAGAAAAATTAAGAAGATACGCTGCATCTGCTGCCGTTATTGGAACTGGTATTGCTGGAGCAAGTGCTCAAATAGTTTATACTGACATCGTTGACTTTAACATGGATGATACTCCAGATGCTGGAGGTTTCACTGTTGTTGGTTTAGATTTAGACAATGATATGACGAATGACTTTCTTATCGCTTGTAGAGATACTACAGCAGGAGGAACTAGAACTAGATATACTCTAGTTGCTCCAGCATCTTCGGCAAACAGAGTTAATGGTGAAATGCCTTCTGCTTATAACTATGCACTTGCAATGGATAACGGTAACATGATTGACAATACTGTTAACTGGATTGCTGCAACATGTACAATGGCTTACAATGTAGATAGCGCTAACCCTTATTCTGAAAACTGGAATGGAGTTACTGATAAATATTTAGGTCTTGAGTTCCAAACGGCAGGTACAACTTACTACGGATGGTGTCGTTTAGACGTTCAAGCTATCGGTGATGTTTTAACTATCAAGGATTACGCATATAACTCAACAGCTGCTACAGGTATTGCTGCTGGTGATATGGGATCTGCTGATGTTAATGAGTATACTTTAGATAACTTAGTTCACTTCATCAACCAAACAAACAATACTGTTTTGGTTAAAGTAAACGGAAATTTAGAAGGTGGACTTGTTAATGTTATTTCAATGACTGGACAAACAGTTTCTACTGGAGCAGTTGTTAACAATACTTATACTGTTGATATGAACGGTCTTCAAGCTGGAATTTACATGATCAATGTTACTTTCGGAAATGAAACTATTTCTAAGAAAATGACAGTTCGTTAATTCGATCTTAATTAATATTGAATATCCCAGTAATTTATTGCTGGGATATTTTTTTTGTATAAAAAAAAAACGTGAGTTAATTAATAACTCACGTTTTTTATTTAGTCGTATTTCTTAAATCCTCCCAGGATAAACCTTCAACGCTTCTTCAATACATTTTACTGCCTTTCTTAAAGAATCTTGGTTTAGAACATAAGCAATTCTCGCTTCTTGTTCTCCTTGTCCTTTAGTTGAATAAAATCCATTTGCAGGTGCCATCATAACTGTTGCTCCTTCGTATTCAAAATCTTCTAGTAACCATTGACAAAAACGTTCAGCATTGTCTACAGGGAATTTAGCTACACAATAAAATGCGCCACTCGGTTTAGGACAGAATACTCCTGGAATACTATTCAGGCCTTCTATCATGATATCTCTTCGTTTTACATACTCTGTTACCACGTCATCGAAATAAGATTGAGGTGTGTCCAAAGCAGCTTCTGCCGCAATTTGATCGATTGTCGGGGGAGACAAACGTGCTTGTCCAAATTTTAAGGCTGCTGACATGACTTCCTTGTTTCTAGAAATCAAGCAACCAATTCGTGCTCCGCACATTGAGTATCGTTTAGAAACTGAATCGATAAGAATAACATTTTGATCTATTCCTTCCAAATTCATAACAGAAAATGGTTGCGCTCCATCGTAACAGAACTCTCTATAAACTTCGTCAGCGAACAAAAATAAATCGTGTTTTTTGACAATGTCTCGTAATTTTTCTAATTCTTCTTTGGAATACAAATAACCAGTTGGATTCCCAGGGTTACATATTACAATTGCCTTTGTTTTTGATGTGATTCTTTTTTCAAATTCCTCTACCGGCGGCAATGCAAATCCAGTTTCAATCGATGCTGTTACAGGAACAACATTTAGACCAGCTGCAACCGCAAATCCATTGTAATTTGCGTAAAATGGTTCTGGAATAATAACTTCATCACCAGGATCACATGTCGTCATAAATCCAAAAGTCAATGCTTCAGATCCACCTGTTGTAATTATTATTTCACTTGGTTCAACATGAATATTAATTGATTTGTAATACGTAGATAATTTATTTCTATACGACTCAAAACCAGCAGAGTGACTGTATTCAATCACCTTTCGATCCATATTCTTAATCGCATTTAACGCTACCTCTGGCGTTTCAATGTCGGGTTGACCGATGTTTAAATGATAAACTGTTTTTCCGTTCGCTTTCGCTTTTTCTGCATAAGGCACCAATTTACGAATTGGTGATTCTGGCATTTGTACGGCTTTATTTGATAAAATTGGCATATCGAAATTTTTGCAACAAATTTAACTAGAAACTTGAATTGAGAGGTGATTAAAATTGTTTTTGTTACTTTGAAGTATGAAATGGATATCCATCTTGTGTTTAGTCCTTATTTCCTGCAGTCAGAATTTAAAAAATGATACAGGATGTGAACTAATTGATGGTGGTTCAGATGCAGACGATGCACGATTGATTGCGTTAAATGATTCCATTGATGAGGTGTTTCGTTCCATAGGATTAGCAGACGTCACTTCAGTTAATTCAAAAATACAAGTGGATTTAAGGTATGCCTCTTCTAATAATTTTATGAATTCCATTTTGTACGATACTTTGAGAAAAGTGTATCTTCAGAAAGATGTGGCAGAAAGACTTTCCAAATGTCAAGATTTCCTAGACTCTATTCGACCTGGCTATCGATTACTGGTTTTTGACGGAGCGCGTCCTCAGCAAGTTCAATGTGAAATGTGGGACGCGTTGGATTCTATTCCAAGGTACAGAAGAGGCAAGTTTGTCTCCAATCCATCGAAAGGAAGTGTGCATAATTTTGGTGCTGCTGTTGATTTAACAATAATAGATGCAAAAGGAAAGGAGCTAGATATGGGAGCGGGATACGATGACTTTCGAGAGATAGCATTTCCGAGTTTGGAAGCTCGCTTTTTGAAGTCTGGAGAATTAACATTAAAACACGTAAACAATAGAAAATTATTGAGAAAAGTGATGAGCTCTCAGAAATTCAGTAACATTCCAAGTGAATGGTGGCATTTTAACGCGTTTTCTAGAATAACAACTTCTCATAAGTATAAAATGCTAGTGACAGAATCGGGAAGTACAAAATGGTTTAGAATAATTCCCAAAAAGGACAGTACAAGCGTCGACGAGTTTGAAGATGAATCGTTCTAAAAGTTGAAATTTATCCTTAGTTTTGATTTATGTTATCA
Source organism: uncultured Flavobacteriales bacterium (assembly GCA_963925035.1). Lineage (GTDB taxonomy): Bacteria > Bacteroidota > Bacteroidia > Flavobacteriales_D > Crocinitomicaceae > UBA4466. The sequence goes on along the minus strand of CAWUSK010000013.1, from coordinate 31,819 downwards.
TTTACAGAAGAAAATTATTTAAAAGCGTTGGTTCAGTTAACTGTTTTCGAAGATGGAAAATTGGAAGTTGGAGTCAATCGTTTAGCTGCTTACCTTGAAGTGAAGCCTGCAACTGTAAGTGATATGGCGAAAAAGCTTAAGGTAAAAGATCTAGTTCATTACGAAAAGTACGGTAAAATTGCATTGAGTGAATCAGGAAAATTGGAGGGAATGATGGTCATTCGTCGACACCGTTTGTGGGAAACGTTCTTATTTGAAAAGTTGGATTTTTCGTGGGATGAAATTCATGAGTTGGCCGAAGAATTAGAACACGTTCACTCTAAAAAGTTGATGAATCGTTTGGATAAGTTTTTAGATTTTCCCGATTTTGATCCGCACGGTGATGCAATTCCAAATGAAAACGGAGAAATTGTAATTCCATTTCGAAAAACATTGTCTGAGGTAAATGAAGGGAAATCGTGTAAAATAATCGCTGTTAAGGACAATTCAACTGAATTTCTTCAATACGTTGATAAAATAGGATTGAAAATTAACGATGAAATATCCGTTTTGAAAAAGGAGGAGTTTGATGCGTTAACAACCATTCAATTCAAAAAGAATCAAATGGTTGTTTCGCCAAAGTTTACTGATAATATTTTCGTTGTTTGTGCGGTATGCCAAAAAGCGAAAGATTGTAACTGCTAGTTTTTAACAATCGTTTTAATGCGTTTCTCTCCTTTATCATTCGTGATTTGAAGAATGTAATTTCCTGATTTTTCTTTAGAGACATCAAAAGTTCCATCTTTTTGGAAGTCCATTTCTGAAATCTGTCTTCCTCTTGTATCCACAATTATTAAATGATTGTTACCAAGTTCTGTGCTTTTAATATTGAACTCGCCATTCGATGGGTTTGGAAAAACAGAATAGATTGCGTTAGCTGTATTTAATTCGTCAATTCCAGCTAGCATAGTTTGGTCACGTATAATAGAACCTGAATTATTGATAATCCAATTATTAGGATCAATCGCCGCAAAACTAAGCACATTACTCATGTTTGGAATAGTGTAGTAATTTGTATTGTTGTTGATGTCAACTCTAATTACAGTGTCAGCTGCACCAGATCGAGTAAAACGTAACTCCAAAGGATTTGTAAATGTGGGTGTAGAACTAGAAGTTGTATGTGTGACTTTAAGTAATAAATCAGAACCGTCTACATTCCATCGTGCAGAGTATGTTGGAAAACCTTCTCCATAATACCACTCATTAAATGCATCGTCAAAATTAACTCCAGATGCTGCTTGAAAATAATCACGAATATCTAAACCATTGGCAACTCCGTTTTTAAAATCAGTTTGAATGTTTTTTAGTGCTTGAAAAAATGCAATATCGTCATTCATCATGAAGCGAAACGTATGAATAATAGCCGCTCCTTTGTCGTATGTTAATCTACCACTAAAAATACGACCTTCATTTAAACTATCTTCTACCCAAACACTTCCATTTGGTTGTGATTTCACATTGTTGTGTATGTCGTTCATATTTCCTATTTCGTCACCTGGGTACAAGTACTCTAACATTAATTGCTCGCTGTAAGAAGCAAAACCTTCGTTTACCCATATGTCAGCCCATGAATCACATGTAACATTATCTCCCCACCATTGATGTCCTAATTCATGTGAAGTCAATCCTCTTGTGAAATAGCCTTGTGTCGTCATTGTTTGGTGCTCCATTCCACCGCTCAATGGAGCCATGCAATGTCCATATTTTTCATCTTGAAAAGGATAAGGACCATACAAATCAGCAAAAAGTTCAATGAAATCTACTGTTTCGTCAATGTCGTTTTGAAAATTCGGAAGTGTTCCAGGGTTATTGTAAATGAAGTTTTGAATTAATACTGGTCCCGTTGATCCTACAGGATTTGCATATACATTGTATTCTACATATTCGGCGACGGCTACAGATATCAAATAGTAATCAATAGAGTGGCGGTGCATCCATTCATAACGAGACTTCCCGTTTCCTAAATTAATTACATTTTCTAGAATTCCATTTGAACCTGCTTTACATGCATTTGGAACTGTTATCTTAATCGAAACACTGTCCGCCTTATCTTTTAAGGATTGTTTACATGGCCACCATTCGTATGCAGCAAAGGATTCGGAAAGAGACCAAGTCACACGGTTTCCCCAGCTTGGAGAGGAAGCATTTGTCATTCCAGAGCCACCAAGTGGATTTGAAACTCCATTTGGTGGAGTTCCAGCGTAATCTATTGCTATACGAAAAGATTGACCTGCAGTAATATTAACAGGTACTTTAACTGCTGAATTGTTTCTACTGAATACAGTAGGAATTCCATTTAGTCTAATTTGAGAGATGGTAAGACTGTTAAATAATTCGAATAAAACACTATCTAGAGTTACGTTTGCCGTTCCATGAATTTCACCAGTTCCAGCAACATTCGTGGAAAGGTTGTTCATTTCTATGTCAAGTGCATAAAAATGCACGTCATAGCGTTCGGTTTCAACAATCTGTGCGATGTTTAAAGAGTTGCTTTTTACTTGATTTGAAGAAAAGGCATCTCGCTTAGCACAGTAGTGTTTTGTAGTTTGTGAAAATAAAAGGGTTGCGCAAGAAATTGCGAGGAGAGTAATTGAGTATTTCATAATTTGTTTTAGCTTGAGGTCTAAAAATACGAAATATTCTTGAAAAAGTAGATTATTGAACCAATAAAGTCAATCTAGATTTAGCGCACTTTAGACATGTCTAAGATGTTGATAAAATGAAATCCTCGTGGAGCAAACCCTTGATTATAGAAAAATTTATGTGCTTTGAAATTAGAGGTGTAAGAGTCTAGTGCAAGCATTGTACAACCTTCATTTTTTGCTTTCTCTTCCATGAAATCAAAAAGTATTTTCCCTATTCCGTTAGACCTTTTTTTTGATGAAATAACAACATTGTCGAGTTCCAAATACTTTCCGCACCATAACTTTGTTCCAATCCAAAAGCCAGTAAGACCAGCACATTCATTGTCGATGTAAACGCCAACTTGGCTGTAGTTATGTGGGATCATATCGTCCAATTCATTGCTGTATTCTTCTAATTTGAGGTTAGGATACATTTCAAGGAGTAACTCATAATTAGCGAGCATTTCCTGTTTTGTTGAGAGGGTTCGAATTTCCATGTGTACTACTTTTCTGTAAAATTAGAAGAAATTTAATTCATAGAACAAAAAAAAGAGCCTCATTGCTGAAGCTCTTTTAAGAGTATATTGATTCAATTATTGAAATGCAATTTTGTTAGTTGAGAAACTTCCATCAGTATATGAAATTCTTAAAATATAAGTTCCACTTACTAAATTTCCTTTTTCAATAACGCTAATTGTCGAAGTTGGACTATTCACATGTTGAATTCTTCCAGCTAAATCAATCAATTGGATTTCATTAACTGCTGCTGCATCTGTCAATTCGATAAAAATCTTATCTGATGAAGGGTTTGGATAAATTGATTTCACACCTTCAATATTCATTGTTTCTATGCCCAGTCCGCAAAATGTCAATTGGTAAAGTATAGAGGATTGTAATGGCGCATTTTCTGGTTGCAAAGCTGTTTCTGAACATCCTAATTGTTCTATTAAGAAATCACGAATAAACCATTCAGTTGTATCCATTGTTAATGGTTCACTCGCATGCGGAACGTGATCTTTTCCATAGTGCGAGTATAATTTATGAGATAATCCTATTGCCTCTGCCTGTTCGTGCATCATACGTGAACCATCCAATAACATAATTGGAGTTCCAAGTACCTGAACATTTCCTCTGTTGTAAGGGACAGTTCCGTCATTTGTACCGTGAGTTGCACAAAATGGTATGTCACCAGTTTCAATCCAGCCATAACTTCCTAATGCACCAGCAAGACCAATAGCTCCTTTCACTTTTGTAGAGTAACCTGGATTACCACTATTACCTTCAAGTCCGCCTAAAGCAGTTACTTCTGCCGAAGACATGAATCCTTCTAATTCACATTCTTTATCAAGATAAGCGTAATGATAAGCCGTAAGTGCTCCTGCTGAACTTCCAGCAATGAAAATTTGATTTGTGTCAATTTTGTATGTATCCGTTGTCAATCTATCCTTGTAGAAAAAGCGAACAGCTGCTTTCATATCCTGCACAGCGCGCAGTACAGCCTTAGTTGCATTTGCTTGGTTGAACGGAAAACTAATTCCTAACCGGTAATCAATTGAAGCGCAAACAAAACCTTTTTTTGTAAATCTATTAGATAGTTCAACAACATCACCATCTGCTTTAGTTCCAAAGATAAAACTTCCACCATGAGCCCAAATAATTAATGGTCGCGCAGTTGAGGTATCACCATTTGGTTCGTAAAAATCTAAATTCAAATTAGTATTTGTACCTGTGTTACTTGTGTTATTTCCGTAAAGAATATCGCTAGTTATGTCAACTGTTGAGTAAACATTATTTGCGTAGCGACCTTGGTCGCAAGCTGTTTGAGCAGAGCTTGAAGAGATTAATCCTAATGATAGGATGGATAATAAGTAGTGTTTTTTCATGATTATATTGTTAGGTGATTAATTTAAATTAAGGAAAAATTATTCCAGAATATTTTATAGGATTAGCATATGGTAAGGCTGCGCTAAAGGCAAGATTAATTGCTTCTAAGAACGTATTTGCCAATAATGCTTGGCCATTTGGGTTAAGTTGAATTCCGTCCAAAGAGTATGCACCTCCCGTAACAAAGGCAGAACTCATTGATACACCATTGTACACAGTCCCTGTTTTTAATCTATGAATAAGTAATTTAGTGTCTGCAATTGCTAGTCCATAGGTCTGGCTAAGGCTAGAAATAACAGTGTTATATTCACTTATTTTTGTGTTTATTTCAGCTATTTCATCTAGGTCCAAAACAAATTCGTCTCGGAAAGGAAAAACTGAACCAGTTCCATTGCATTTTACAGAGTCAAGCGGAGTGCTTAGTAAAACAAGTTCTCCTTCTACCATTTTTCGCACTCCAAAAGGAGCTGTAAGGTCTTCCATAATAAAGGCATTGACTCCAACTACAAATGAAATTCCAACAGGATTAAATATTTGATTTAATGTAACTGCATTTGCGGCATCTACTGTAAGTCCGTTATAAGGAATTGTAGTAAAATAAGGATATTCCTTTACATCGGGAATATTTGAAATAGCACCTTTTGCTCCATTGCCGTTAAGTGAAGTAATCACTTCTTCAAGACTTCCGCTAAATCCAACTCCGGCGGCTCCGTTTGCTAGAGGAATAACGCCATTTGTACCACCGCTTTTTGCATAGGTAAGAATATCATCATCTCCCAGCATTATAGTGAAAAATGTTGGATTCTGCGCAACTGCATCACTCAAAACAGAAGCAGTAGCCTCATTGGAAGTGAAACGAGCAAAATACGGATTGAAATTCCCAACGCCATTGGCTGGATTTCCGTAACCAGCGACATTTATAGACAATGCGCTCATACCAGGTACTCCGAAATTATTAAAAGGTCCGTAACCTGCATATTGATTCATGAGTTGTGTCATATCTCCTGCACCAGCAATTCGAATTGGCGAAAGGGATGTCAGTCCTTTACAATCTGTTTTATTACCAAGTTTTAACGGGGACTTTCCGTCAATATTGAATCCAATTGATCCGGCAGAAACGAACGGTTGTTTAAAGTCAATTGTGGCTACAACACTAAATTGTTTAGCAATTATTGCTGCGTAACTATTGTCTTGTCCGTTAAATGTCAGTCCGTCATTTGAATATCCAGCAGTATTATTTGTCCCAATGGCGATGTATCGACTTGCGTCAACATCTCCCATGGACGCTTCTGGAGCTTCAATTTTTGGCTTGCAACTAACTAAAGCTGTAAATAATATAAGTGCGATCGATGTGTATTTCATATTCATCGGGTTAAAGTTTATAAGTTACGGCAAGTCCTGGAGCAAAAACAAGTGTTTTGAACTTTCCACTTAAACCAGTTTCTAAATTTGTATCTTCTCGTTTTACCTGAGTAAATAAAAACGAAGCGTCAAGGATTAATTTTTCTGTGATCGTATAACCAATTCCACATGTATAGTTTATACGATTATTATCAGGCGTTTCAGGAGTCACATAACCATTTTGCACTGGTGTCATGGCATAAGCAATTCCTAGACGCGCAATTATTTGAGGTGTAACTTTGTATTGTGCACCCAAGCGAACAGCTATTGAACCTTCATATTTCCGCGCCGATTTAGTGTCTAGAAGTGACGATGTGTTCGTTTCATAATCGAAGGCCAATGTGTCATACGCTTTCCAGTTGACATAATTTGCGTCAAGTGCGATTGCCAGTTTTTCCGATGGTTTCACCGCTATTCCAAAAGTAAATACGGATGGAAGAGGAATAGATGACGTAAATCTACCATCTGGGAATTTATCATTCAGAGATTCTGGAACACTGAAATCAGCTTCTCCCTTTTTTAAATTCATGTTAACTTGAGAACGATAAGTGACAGCGAAATTTAAATGTTCGGTTGGTTCAATGTAAAGTCCAACATTAAATCCAAATCCATTTCCAGAGCCACTTAATTCGGCATGTCCGTATTCTCCAGAGACATCTTGCAATGGTAAATCTTTTTGCAAATTCACTTTTCCATAGCTGTAAACGAATCCAGCTCCAATTCCTATTTTCTTTGTAAGTCTATAACTTATTGTTGGTTGAACAAAAATCGAAAGTAATTTTAGACGAGTTAATGCGAAACGACCAGTCCAGCCTTCTTCCCATTCAACTGTGCTTCCGAATGGCGTGTAGACAGCCAGTCCTAATTTCAATTTACTGTCTTCTTTTATTTGAAACAAACCATATGCAGAAAATGGTGTTCCAACCGGAGAAGTTGTGTGTGCGGTTTCATTGGTGTTGTCTTCTAAGAATGTTCCTTTAGCAAAAGTTGGCGTCATTGCAACGCTAATTTCATTGCTGTTGTGAAAGCTGGCGGCACCAGGATTGAAAAATAAAATTGCTGCATCTTGCGGTAATGCTGATCCAGCTCCCCCCATACCTTGTTGCTGTTGGCCCTGGAAGTTTACTTGGAACCCTTGACTGAAGCCGATGAAAGGTAGAAGTAGTATTAGAGTAAAAAAATTGCGCATAAATAATGTAAAAAGACTATTATTTTGTTGTGAAAATTAAGATTAATTTAATATTATTCCAAGATAATTTAGCAGGGATTAAAAAAAACATAGCCTTGTATTGAATTTGATTCAGTTAAAATCAGTTTCTTTTATATATATGAGGTTTTTTCAAAAGAAAAGTGTAATTTTGCGCTCCTGTCTCGAGAAGGCAGATAGTTATATTAATAATCGAGGTTTTGCACCTCAAACTTTTAACACGTATGGCAACTAAAATTAGATTGCAAAGACACGGTAAGAAAAGCAAAGCTTTTTACCACATCGTAGCTGCAGATAGCAGAGCGAAAAGAGATGGTCGTTTCATTGAAAAAATCGGAACGTACAATCCAAACACAAACCCTGCGACAGTAGAATTAAATTTCGAACGTGCTCTTAACTGGCTGCAAGATGGAGCTGAGATGACAGATACGGCCCGTGCTTTATTTTCTTACAAAGGTGTTTTGTACAAAAACCACTTACTTAATGGTATTAAGAAAGGTGCATTGACTGAAGCGCAAGTTGAAGAGAAATTCACGAAATGGCTTGATGAAAAAGAAGGTAAGATTACTACTAAATCATCTGGTTTAGAGCAAGCTGCTGAAAAAGACAAATCTGACAGATTGAAAGCGGAAATTGAAGTGTCAGCGAAAAGAGCAAAAGAAATCGAAGCTAAAAACACAACTGTGGAAGAAGTAGTTGCTGAAGAAGCTCCTGCAACTGAAGAAGTGGTAGCTGAAGAAGCGGCAGCTGAAGAAGTGGTAGCTGAAGAAGTGGTAGCTGAAGAAGTGGTAGCTGAAGAAGTGGTAGCTGAAGAAGCGGTAGCTGAAGAAGCGGCAGCTGAAGAAGCTGCTCCAGAAGCACCAGCTGACGAAGAGCCAAAAGCATAATTAAAAACATACATTAGTGAATAAAGCAGATTGCTTTCATTTAGGATATGTAGCGAAACTTCACGGATTCAAAGGTGAAGTTTCGCTGTTTTTAGACGTTACTGATCCGTCTGATTACGCATCTCTCGATGCTGTTTATATCGATATAAACGACCAACTCACTCCTTTTTTTGTTGAATCAATTAAATTGAAAAATGCCAATTTTGCGGCTGTTCGATTTGAAGGATGTACAGATGAAAATTCAGCAAAGAAAATTCTTCGAAAAAACATTTACTTACCAGCTCAAATTTTACCGGAACTAAAAGGAACTAACTTTTACGACCATGAAGTTGTAGGCTATAAAGTAATTGACGTTAATTTTGGCGAAGTTGGAATTCTTGAGCAAGTCATAGATTTACCAGTCAATCCTTTGCTTCAAGTAATGAGAGGAGAGAAAGAAGTGCTTATTCCATTCATTGATGGATTAGTGACGAAAGTAGATCGTGAAAACAAGGAGTTGCATGTCGCTGCGCCAGAAGGTTTGATTGAGATATATATCGGATAATGTCCGTTTTTAAATTCAAGAATTTTTCAGTTCAACAAAGTGATGCTGCCATGAAGGTGGGAACTGATGCTATGCTATTGGGCACGTTTATTGAAGCGGAAAACAAAACACGAGCGCTTGACATTGGAACGGGAACGGGAGTTTTGAGCTTAATGCTTGCGCAACAAAATGACACTCTACAAGTCACAGGGGTTGAAATTGACCAAGCTTCCGCTGAAGAAGCGATATTGAACTTTAAGAATTCAACTTGGTCAAACCGATTGCAACTCATTCACAACGATTTCCTGAATCAAGAGTTTAGCGATTCCTTTGATTTAATTGTTTCAAATCCACCATACTTTGCCACGACAAACGAGAACAATGACTCCCGCAAAGCACAAGCGAGACACGTTTCAAGCTTGGAAGTAAAACCGTTCATTGAAAAAGTACATTCCATCCTTTCTTCGACTGGAAGTTTTTGGATTATCATTCCCTACATTGATTTTGAAAGTTGGAATGCTCAAACAACAGCAAATTCATTGAAACTCGCACGGAAAATTGATGTTATAGGAAAGAGGGGTAACGACCCTATCCGTTGCATTCTAAAGTTTGATTTATCATCTGATTGTATGAAAAACGAATCGGTTTGCATTCGAAATACAGATAATTCGTATACGGATCAATACATTGAATTAACAAATGAATTCCACGGTAAAGATTTGAAGTTACCAACTCGATAGACAAGTATTTACGATTGGTTAATATTGGCTAGGTACAGAATTGTAAACGTTTTTTGATTATTTTCCTAAGATAATTTATGCAATGCTATCTTAACTCGCTGACCAATTATTTATAGCACATCCAGTTTTACAACTTACATGGATAAGAAGCTCAAAGAGTTATCATTGGAACGGGAGCTCAGATTAACTGCATAAAGCTAATAATTCTTCTTGTATGGAAGCACATTTATCTTTACTGTACCATGTTTGAATGCGCTTGTGCTTTTCTAAAACAGGTAAGTTTGTTTTTTTATGTTCGATCATTATTTGTTGGCATTCTTCCGGACGAGGCCCCCAAGTGTACAAATCATCACCTTTTTCATTTCTAACAATTAGCTTTGGAATTGACTTTCCTCCGTTTGTGAGATATGAGTCAATTAAATTTTTTCCATTGTCGCGCAATTCGATTCTAAAATCAATTACTGGATTTTTTTCACTCAACATAGCAATAACAGTAACGTTATGTGCCGCGTCGCCGCACCAAGGCTCTGCAATTACTATCCATTCTTGAGGGGAATCAATTGCTTCGATCTTTTTCACCAATTCATCATTCAAAATGTCTGCTTTCAACCAGCGATTTGTGCGCGATTGATTCATTTTAACGTAATTAATATATTCTGGATTATTATAGGGCGCATCGTTGTTTTCTGAATTTAAAATTGTTTCAAAAAGTGAGGTGTATTCATTCCAAGTCATAGCATTGTATTTTTTCTACTTAGACGAAACTAGGAATTAATAATTACAAAAATAGCACCTACGCTAGATAGATGCTTTTTTTTTAAGTATAAATATTTCTAATAAATTGAAGGGTATGCAGTTGGATCAGCTTCGTACATAATACTGTATGCTTTTTCAACGATATCTTCTACATTTGGTTTAGAGAAGTAATCTCCATCCGTTCCGTAAGCTGATCGGTGATCTTTCGCGCTCATTGTTTCAGGCGCTGAATCTAAAAAGTTATAACCTTTTTGTTCTACCAATATTTTATCCAACATAAATGCTGTTCCGCCGCTACTAACGTCTTCATCAACAATCAACAATCGATTTGTTTTTTCCAATGAGTCAGCAATTATGTGATTGATGTCGAAAGGCAATAATGTTTGAACATCAATTAATTCGATGGAGATTCCTAATTCCAACAATTGTTGAGCAGCAACTTCACATAAGTTAAATGTAGAACCGTAAGAGACAAGCGTAATGTCCGTTCCTTGTTTTACAATCTCAGGAATTCCAAGCGGCTCTCTGAACTCACCAATGTTTGTTGGCATGCGCTCTTTTGTTCTGTATCCATTCAACGGTTCAATCACTAATGCAGGCTCTTCAGCTGCCATTAACGTATTGTAGAATCCAGCTGCTTTTGTCATGTTCCGTGGCACACAAACGTGAATTCCACGGATTGAGTTGACAATCATTCCCATTGGCGAACCACTGTGCCAAATTCCTTCTAAACGGTGTCCGCGAGTACTTATAATTAATGGTGCTTTTTGTCCACCTTTTGTTCTGTATTGAACTGTTGCTAAATCATCTGACATGACTTGAATAGCATACAGTAAGTAATCCAAGTATTGAATTTCAGCGATTGGCCGTAATCCTCTCATTGCCATTCCAATTCCTTGGCCGATAATTGTACATTCACGAATTCCAGTATCGAAAACGCGTTCAACACCGTAAATATCCTGAACACCTTCCAGTGTTTGGTTTACACCACCAATTTTCCCAGCATCTTCTCCAAAAACAAGTGCTTGAGGATAATCGGCTAATAACTTCACATAGTTTTCACGTAAAATCAATCGTCCATCTTCCATCCGAACTTCATTGTCGTATGTTGGGGCGATAGGAGTTACATTTAGCGCAGATGTTTCCGTTTCATCATATAAATGAGAGCTGTATCTATCGTTGTTTAGGCTAATTTGTGATTTAATCCAAGTAGAAAGCGCGATTTTTGAATTCAAATTTTCAGCGCGTGTCATGCGCAATGCTTTCCTTGCTGTACTTAAAATATCTTTACGAATTGGATCCATTGCTTTTTCCAATTCTTCTGCCATCTTATTAATGAAAACACCATTTTCGCTTTCACTTCCCAATGCTTTTAAAAGAGAAACTGCATTTGTGTGATCTTCCTTCATATCATTCAAGAACGCAGACCAAGCGGCATTTTTTTGATCTCTAACGGACGTTTTAGAAGCTTTTTCAATTGATTCTAATTCTTCTTTTGTTGCAATTGATGACCCATCTGCATCAAAGTTTAGAATCCATTCCTTGAACTTTGCGATGCAATCAAAATCAACTTCCCATTGCAAACGCGCTGCATCTTTGTAACGTTCATGCGAGCCACTTGTAGAGTGACCTTGCGGTTGATTCACTTCTTTTACATGGACAAGAACAGGAATATGTTCTGCACGTGCCAATGCAACAGCTTTTTCGTACGTTTCACATAAATGAGCATAATCCCAACCTTTGGTTACAAAAATCTCATAACCAGGCTTATCTTTTGTACGCTGCATTCCTGCTAACGCTTCTGAAATACTATCTTTCGTTGTTTGGTGTTCACGAGAAACTGAAATACCATAACCATCGTCCCAAACAGACATAACCATTGGCACTTGAAGTACACCAGCAGCATTTATTGTTTCCCAAAATGGGCCTTCTGAAGTAGAAGCATCACCAATTGTCCCGAAAGCTACTTCATTTCCACCATTTGTGAATTTCTTAAACTCGTCCAATTGAGCTAAAGATGGATTTTGTCTGTATACTTTAGATGCATTTGCCAAACCAAGTAAACGTGGCATTTGCCCAGCAGTTGGAGAAATATCGGCAGAACTATTTTTTTGTTCCATCAAATTTTTCCAATCACCATTACTCTCTAGGTTTCGAGTAGAATAATGTCCACCCATTTGACGACCAGCAGATTGTGGCTCTTGCGCTACATCTGTATGCGCATACAATCCTGCAAAGTACTGCTGAACAGTCAATTGGTCAATTGCCATCATGATCGTTTGGTCACGGTAATACCCTGATCTAAAATCACCATTTTGGAATTGTTTTGAAAGTGCAATTTGGGACAACTCTTTTCCGTCTCCAAAAATTCCAAATTTGGCTTTACCAGTCAACACTTCCCTTCGACCCAACAAAGAGGCTTCCCTGGAAAGGGTAGCGAGTTTGTAATCTTGAATTACATTCTCTTTGAATGTTTCGAAGTCTAGGTTAGCTTGTGTTTCAATGACTGATTCTTTTGCCATAATTATCATTTTTTGGAAGTGCGAATATAACGAAAATTCATCCAAATTAAAAGTTAACCGCACCTTTAAATTATACAAAGAGAATCTTTCTTTATCTTTGAATTATGGGGATAAAAGATAAATTAAAAAAGTACGCGCCTTATTTTGTCGATATTTGGCAATATTTGATCGTGATTGTGATTTTTATTATCGCCGTAATTTTCATACTTTAATGGTTTCATCTTCAGTATACTTAATACCTCAATTTTATGTTTAAAGTTTCGTTAATTATTATCTTGTTTTTTAGTATTAATGCGTCGATTGCACAACTGAACATTGATTCAATTAGTCATATAGATTACAACGTGTTGCATGCTACAGAACTCAATGATGTTTGGGGATATGAGGATGAATTGGGCAATGAATACGCATTAGTTGGTGCTCGAAAGGGAACAAGTGTTGTCGATATTTCAATACCTTCGAATCCAATTGAAGTTTTCTGGGAGCCAGGAATGGAATCTACTTGGAGAGATTTAAAAACCAATGGAGATTATGCGTACATCACAACGGAAGCTTCAAATGGCTTATTGATTATAGACTTATCAACATTGCCAGCGTCTACAATTTTAACCACGAATTATTACACTGGTCCGGTTGGACAAAATTGGGAATCCGCGCATAATTTGTACATCGATGAATTTGGATATGCCTATATTTTTGGAGCAAATAGAGGAAACGGTGGAGTTATTATCTTAGATATTTTCACCGATCCAATGAACCCTATTGAAGTTGGTGTGTTTGATGATTGGTATGTGCATGATGGTTTCGTTCAAAACGACACAATGTACCTTGCGCACATAAGTGATGGATTTTTTAGTATTGTTGATATTTCTGATCGCGGAAATCCAGTTCTACTAGGTACAAAAACAACACCTTCAAATTTTTCACATAACATTTGGGCAAGCGCAGATGGTAAATATGTGTATACAACGGATGAAGTTTCTGGGGGCTATATTGGTGCTTACGATGTTACCGATCCTGCGAATATTATCGAATTGGATAGAGTTCAAAGTTCTCCGGGTGCTTTTGTTATTCCGCATAATACGCATGTGCTAGGAAATCATATTGTTACCAGTTATTATTCCGATGGAGTAGTAATTCATGATATTACATATCCATACAATATGATCGAAGTTGGAAGTTATGATACTTATCCTCAGCAAACTATAAGTTACGATGGCTGTTGGGGAGCTTATCCATTTTTTACCTCTGGATTGATTCTAGCAACGGATATTACAGAAGGATTGTTTATTCTCAGTCCAACCTATGTTCAAGCGGCTTATTTGGAAGGAATCGTTACAGATGCAAATACGACAAATCCGATCGATCAAGTGGTAATAGAAATTTCGGGTAACAATCAAACTGAATTGACCCAGAATACAGGTTTTTATGCAACTGGAATCGCAGCTGCTGGTTCTTACAATGTGACTTATTCGAAAGTGGGATATTTTCCACAAACAATTGCAGTTTCATTGGCAACAGGAGTAATTACAAATCAAAACTTACAGCTTGTTCCAATTCCACCATACAACTTCGATATTACAGTACTAGAGGAAGGAACAGGAACGCCAATTTCTAACGTTCAAATAAAATTGATTCATCCCTTGATTACGCACAACGGTATTACAAATGGAATAGGTGAAGAAAGTCTTACCTTGTTTTACGAGGATAATTATCAAATTCAAGTCGGAAAGTGGGGTTATTTCACGCATTGTTCGAGTCAAATCATTGACAATACAACAGGGCAAATTACTATTTCTATAAAGAAAATGATTTACGACGATTTCACCTTCGATTTCGGGTGGACGGTTGCAGGAACTGCTACCAAAGGAATTTGGGAAAGAGGACTTCCAAATGGAACAGATAGTGGTTCAGCTCCTTTTGGAGATGTATCGAATGACTGTGGAGACTTTGCATTTGTTACAGGAAATGCGCCACAACCAAATCCAGATGTGGACGATGTGGACAAGGGAACAACAAATTTAATCTCTCCAGTAATTGACCTTTCTGGATTTGCAGATCCTTATGTCAATTATACACGTTGGTTTTATTCCTTTTATGGTCCTGCCGATTCCGATGATACACTGCGAGTAGTTGTTTCAAATGGAATTCAGACCGTTGAGATTGAAAAAGTTGGTGGTGGAATATTCATTCCGAATGGATGGATTGAAAAAAGTTTTCGGATTTCAGATTTTATTACATTGACAAGCACAATGCAATTTTTCTTCAATACTTCGGATGAAGATCCCAATGTTAATATCACGGAAGCAGCGATTGATAAATTTTTTATAATTGAAAGCTTTGACTTAGGAGTGGAGCAATTGGAAAATGAAATAAAAGTCTATCCGAACCCAGTGCAAAACCAATTGACGGTAAAAACTAAAATACTTAATGCACCTTATCGAATGCTTTCTATGGAAGGTGCCGAGGTCAAAAAGGGCGTTTTAACCACTGAATTAAAATCGATTGGTGTAAGCGATTTAAAAAGTGGGGTTTATTTCTTATCCATTGCTGATAAGGTGTACAAAGTAATTAAGATCGATTAATTTCCAAAATCCTTCAATCGTTTAATTATATTTGTTAAATCAATTTTTACAATTTTGGAGTTAAAATATGACATTTCTGTAGTAGTTCCTTTGTATAATGAGGTAGAATCTTTACCTGAGTTACATCAATGGATCGTTAAAGTGATGAATGAAAATGGATTTTCATACGAAATTCTATTCATTGATGATGGTAGTAAAGACGGTTCATGGAACGTAGTTGATGAGCTTCATCAAAAAGACGCTAATGTTAAAGGAATTAAATTCCAACGCAACTATGGTAAGTCAGCTGCTTTGCAAAAAGGTTTTGAAGCAGTTTTAGGACGAGTTGTAATCACAATGGATGCAGATTTACAAGATTCTCCAGATGAAATTCCAGAATTGTACCGAATGGTCATGGAAGATGATTTTGATTTGGTTTCAGGTTGGAAAAAGAAACGTTACGACCCAATAACAAAGACAATACCTACAAAATTATACAATTGGGCGGCACGCCGAATTACTGGGATTCATTTGCACGATTTTAATTGTGGATTGAAAGCCTATAAAAATGCAGTTGTGAAAAGCGTGGAAATTTATGGTGACATGCACCGCTATATTCCTGCTTTGGCAAAATACGCTGGATTTAATAATATTGGAGAAAAAGTAGTAGCACACCAAGCTCGTAAATACGGTACAACCAAATTTGGATTGAATAGATTTATTAACGGACCATTGGATTTGATGACTGTTGCTTTCATGGGTAAGTTTGGTAAAAAACCAATGCATTTTTTCGGAGTTCTTGGAATTTTAATGTTTGTTGTGGGATTTGGTTTTGCTTTTTACCTTGGAATAGACAAGCTGTTTATTGAAACTAAAGGTAGATTAATTGCCGATAGAACAGAATTCTATATTTCAATTGCAGCAATGATTATGGGAGTTCAATTTTTTCTAGCAGGATTTATTGCTGAAATGATAGGACGTACATCTACTCATCGCAATGTGTATTTGATTGAAAAGACAATAGATGTCGATTAAAAGCTGGGGAATAGATAACACATGGTCGCTCTTTCTTGATCGAGACGGAGTTATTAACAAGCGCATTTTTGGAGGATACATTACTTCAATTGAAGAATTTGAATTTTTACCTGGAGTAGAGGAGGCAATTGTACAATTTTCCAAGAATTTTCACTTAGTGTTGGTTGTCACAAATCAACAAGGAATTGCAAAAGGAATTATGTCAGAACGTAACCTTTTGGAAATTCACAATTATATGTGTGATCAGATTTACTTGAAAGGTGGAAGAATTGATAAATGTTACTTTGCCCCAAATCTAAAGGGTGCCGATGATGATATGCGCAAACCTTGTCCTGTGATGGCGGAACTGGCGAAGATGGAATATACTGAAATCGATTTTAAACGCTGTGTGATGATAGGTGATGCAGATACAGATATTGAGTTTGGCAAGAATCTTGGGATGAAAACTGTACGAATTAAAACAGATGAACCAATTAACCTACAAGCAGATCTAACGCTAAGCGGTTTGGATGAATTTGCTAAAATGATTGAAAATGAAATATAGTTTAGGAGCTTTAATCACTTTTTTTGCATTTGTCTCAATGGGACAATTGAACCAATTAGATGCAAAAGGAAAGAAACAAGGTGATTGGGGAAAGCTTTACGAAGGAAGTAGAGTTTTTGAATACAAAGGTCAGTTTGTAAACGATAAGCCCGTAGGGAAATTTACCTATTACTATCCTTCATCTAAAGTTAAAGCAATCATCCAACACGATGAAAATAGTACACGCTCTACTGCATTCTATTACCATGAAAATGGTTCTTTTATGAGTTACGGTATATTCCGAAATCAATTAAAAGACAGTATTTGGGTGAATTTTGGTCCGTCTCAAAGAATTAGCAATACGGAAACTTACAAAAACGGAAAGTTAGAAGGTGAAAAAGTAATTTACTATGTTCCTGAAGAGTTGGCAGATAAGGCTCAAATTCCTGCTGTGATATCTAATTATAAAAACGACATGTTGGACGGCGAATACACTGAATATTTTGATGGAAAAAACGTCAAAGTGAAAGGTGCATATTACCAAAATAAAAAGGACGGAGTTTGGACACACTGCCATACTTCAGGAAAACCTATGATGGTGATTCGTTACGACAAAGGTGTTAAACACGGCTGGATGTTCGGTTACGACGAATCTGGAAAAGAAATTGGGAAGAAATACAATTACCACGGCCGTCACCTTGAAGGTAAGGCTTTAGCTGAAAAGATGCGCCAAATGAAAGAACTCGGAATCAACCCGAACGAATAAAAGAGGTTGTCGAGCCTACCGAATAAATTAGCCTTTCGAATTATCATGAATAAAAATAGGTTGTCGAGCCTGCCGAGACAAACTTTTTTATTCATATCTTCGTCTTAATAAGTATGAAGAACAACTATTTATATATCCTAGCACTGCTAATAATCGTTTTGTTTGCAGATGCGTGTAAAAAATCTGATCCAGTTCCATCGTTTCACTACGAGTATTTTGGAATGGAAGAAGGACGGTATGTGATTTATGATGTTTTAGATATCATTCATGACGCAGATCTAGACCAACACGATACAACTTATTATCAGATCAAAACTAAATGGGGACAACCTTACGTTGATAATATCGGTCGTGATGCACGTGAATTTTACCGTTACAGAAGAAACACAGTAAATGACGATTGGGTGCAGACAGATGTTTGGACAGGAATCATTGTAGACAGACGTGCTGAATTAATCGAAGAAAATCAACGGGTTATAAAATTATTTTTCGCACCATCTTCTCAGAAAATTTGGAATGCGAATGCTTACAATACGTACGATGAATTAGAATCATATTACGACGATATTCACAAGGATAAAACAATTGGTGGTGCATATTTCGACTCAACTGTAGTTGTGGAACACGTGGATGAAAAAAACTTTATTGATGACATTAGAATCTATGAAGTCTACGCGAAAGGAATAGGAATGGTAAAAAGTTTTTATAGAAAAAACAACTACCAAGGAACACTAGAAGTGGATCTGGGTAAAGAACTTTATTTCACGTATTTTTCTTCTGGAGTTGAGTAAAATCAACTTTAATAACCAGATCGGTTTGATTAAAATTAAATAATTAGCAACTTTGGATTAAAATTAATGTGAATGGAATATTCCAGTGTAAAATTTGATTGCCGTAAGTTTCGAACAGGGATTCCTTGTCAGCCAAACAAGCTGAGAGGGCAGGTATGTAAAACGTGCACGGAATATGATCCAATCAAAAAACGAATTTTAATCATCAAGTTAGGAGCGTTAGGCGATGTCATTCGTACAACTCCGTTAATTGAGAAATTCAAATCGGAATACGAAGGAGCTCATTTTACATGGTTGACATTGAGTCCTGCGATTTTACCAGCGAATGAAATTGATGTAATTTATAAGTGGGATGTCACTTCCGTGTACATTATTGAAAACTCAGAATTTGACATTGCAATCAATTTAGATAAAGATCCCGAAGCTTGTATTTTGCTCAGAAACGTTGTGGCCAAAGAAAAACTAGGGTATACTTGGGATAAAGGACACATCGCTCCAGCAACTGAAAATGCAGAGCATAAATTAATCACAGGATTTTTTGATCAATACTCTAAGTCGAATACAAAAAGCTACTTGGAAGAGATTTTTGAAATCTGTGGATTTGAATTTAAGAAAGAGGATTATTTAATCAATCTCAATCAAATACTTTCCGATAAATGGCAGTTGAATTTGACTTCATTGGCAGACGGAAAAAAGGTTGTTGGATTGAATACTGGATGTGGACCAAGATGGAACACGCGACTTTGGTCGGAGGAAGCATGGATTGAATTGGCTACGGATTTGCGTGACATGAATTTCTTCCCGGTTTTTCTTGGAGGAGAATTGGAAGATGAAAAGAATAGACGCATGGCTTCAGCGGCCAAAATCTATTATCCTGGACATTTTTCATTGGAAGAATTTATCGGTTTAACCGACGGTTGTGATGTGATTGTAACGCAAGTTTCCATGATGATGCACATTGCAACTGCCTTGAAAAAGAAATTAGTGCTCTGCAATACAATTTTCAATTCATATGAATTTGAATTGTACGATAGAGGAGTGCTCGTAGAGCCTAATTCTGGATGTGAATGTTTTTATGGCAATACATGTGTAAGAGGAGTTTCCTGCATGCACGACATTACTCCAAACCAAATCCTTTCAGCTGTTGAATCGCTCGTAAAGTCAAACGATTAATTATGAAAATTGCTTTCCTTTCTACCATGTTTCCGTTTCGCGGAGGAATTGCTCAATTTAATGGATTGTTATATCGAGCCTTGGAAGAAAAGAACGAAGTCAAAGCGTTTACATTTAAACGACAATATCCAAATTTTTTGTTTCCAGGAGAAACACAGTATGTTACAAAGGATGACAAGGTGGATGAAATTGATTCCTTGGAAACATTAGACACAATTAATCCGTTTACGTACTTATCTACTGCGAAAAAAATCAATCGTTTTGAACCGGAAATCATTATTACAAAGTATTGGATGACCTTTTTTGCACCATCATTAGGAGGGGTTTTAAAGCGAATGAAAAAGAATACAAAGCGAATTAGCGTGCTGGACAATGTTATTCCGCATGAAAAACGATTTTTTGATTCACGTGCAAATAAGTTTTTCTTGAAATATAACGATGGATTTATTGTGATGAGTGACGCTGTTTTGGCCGATCTTCTTTCATTAAAGCCAGGCGCAAAATACATCCGTGTAAATCATCCGGTCTACAATCAGTTTGGAGAGACACTTCCACAAGAAGAAGCTTTGAAAAAGTTAAAATTAGATCCTTCAAATAAATACATGTTGTTTTTTGGATTTATTCGTGATTACAAAGGATTGGACTTACTGATTGAAGCAATGAATCGCTTGCCGGGAGATTATCACTTGATTGTGGCTGGTGAAGTTTATGGCAGTTTTGAGAAGTACACAAAAATGATCGATGATTTTAAATTGAATGACCGCATCCATTTATTCAACCACTACATTTCTGACGATGAGGTGACATTGTATTTTTCTGCTTCAGACGCCTGTGTTTTACCGTATAAAAGTGCCACTCAGAGCGGGATTACTGCCATTTCTCATCATTTCAATTTACCAATCATTGCAACGGATGTCGGAGGACTGAAAGAAACAATTGAGCACGGTGAAACGGGATTGATTGTATCAGAGCCAAAAAGTCACTTGATCGCGAATGCAATTTCGAGTTATTATACCAACAATTTTAAAGCGAAGTTTAGCGCGAAAATAGAAAATGAAAAGGCGGAAAATTCGTGGAGTAATTTCGCGGATAAACTTGTCGCATTTTCAAAAACACTTTGATTCAAAAAAAATAAAATTAATCGCTTTAGAAGTTGCTTATGATTGACTTATATTACTCATTTTCAGTCATAAAATTTAATGTGTTAATTTTCTATGCAAATAGAACACTTTATAATTGACTTTAATAAACGTAAAACCTATATTTGCAGGCTTAAATAATAACTAACTAATTTACGAAAATGCGTAATAAAGGATTTTTTTGGTTTATAACGATTTTGTTGACGGCTATTTGCGTGTACCAACTATCGTTTACCTGGGTTTCTAACAATGTAGAGAAGAAAGCAGAGAAGGAAGCTAATACACTTGTAGCTGAACTGAAAGCGGAGGCAATGAAGACAGATGGGATTGGTTATTTACCAAACAATACAACTGTTGACTTCAACGATGCTGAAGCAGAAGAGCTTGCAAAAGCTGCATTTATTAATCAAATTTTGAGAGAGAAAGCAGAAACTCCTGTTTATCCTATTTTTGGTTCAACATTTAAAGATGTTAAGAAACGAAGTTTGGCTTTTGGTCTTGACCTTGTAGGTGGAATGAGTGTAACACTTGAGGTTTCAGTACCTGAATTGTTGAAAAACTACGTTCGTAACCCAAGAGATACAGAGTTCAAAAAGACATTTGATGCTGCAAAAGCAGAATACGGAAACAATGGAGGTGACTTCATTACGATCTTTATCGCGAAGCACAAAAAACTTTTCAAAAGGAATAAGTTGGCACATATGTTCAATATTGCAGAAATTGATGAGTTAGGAAAAAACTCATCTGATGCAGAGGTTGAAGCATTTTTACGTGATAAAGAAGCATCGTCAATGGATGGTGTTGAAGAAATCATGAACCGTCGAATTAACCAATTCGGGGTTGCACAACCAAACATTCAAAAAGACCCAGTAAATAACCGTTTGTACATTGAACTTCCAGGAGTTCAAGATGAGGCGACAGTTGCTGAGAAATTACAATCAACTGCAAACCTTCAGTTTTACGAAACATATGACATCCAACAAATTGGTGCAATGTGGCAACAAGCGGGAGTTCTTTCTCTTTCGGAGCAAATTAATACTGATAATATTGATTTAGATGAAGAAGTTTCTGATTCAACGGATCTAGCAGTTGTTGATACAACTAAAGCTCAAGAGCCTGAATCATTGACAGATATCGCTTCATTAAACGGTGAAGGGTCTAAGAAAGGATTGGCTGAATTTGTGAAAAGTGCAGGAACTTATTCAGTAGGTTATGTTTCTTCTGAAAATGTCGGAGCAGTTGATAAAATTCTTAGAAGATTTGATATATTGGCTTTGTTCCCTGAAGATATTAAATTCATGTGGGGATCTGATTTAGAATCTGTAAGTAACGATTCGAAAGAGTTGGCAATGTTCTTATACGCTGTTCGTATTCCTGCAAATGGAAAAGCGATGGTTGGCGGAAAAGACATCAAGTCTGCTTCAACTGGTTACGATCAACAAGAGGGAAAAATTACTGTAGATCTTCAAATGACAGAAGAAGGTGGTGATCGCTGGGCGCAAATGACGCAAGAGAACATTGAACGTGTGATTGCAATTACAATGGACAGTGTTGTTTACAGCGCTCCAAGAGTAAATGGTGCAATTACAGGTGGAAGAACTCAGATTTCTGGTTCATTTACAATCAACGATGCAAAAGATTTAGCAGGATTACTTAACGGTGGTGCATTGCCTGCTCCATGTGTTATTAAGGAACAAACGAAAGTAGGACCAACAATTGGCGCTGAAAATGCAAGCTCAGGATTAATGTCATTTGCTTTTGCATTGATTTTAGTATTCATCTACATGGTATTTTATTACGGTAAAGCAGGAATTGTTGCTGATATCGCATTGTTTGCAAATATCTTGTTCATATTTGGTTCATTGGCTTCATTTGGAGCTGTATTAACACTGGCGGGTATCGCAGGTATCGTTCTTACAATTGGTATGGCCGTGGATGCGAACGTACTTATCTTCGAACGTATTCGTGAAGAACAAACAGCTGGAAAAGATTTAAAGTCTGCAGTTGATACTGGTTTCCAAAAAGCATTGTCATCTATTATTGATGCAAACGTTACTACTTTACTAACTGCTATTGTATTGAAATCATTTGGTTCAGGACCGATTGAATCATTTGCAACTACGTTAATCATTGGTATTTTTACTTCATTGTTCTGTGCATTAGTTCTTACACGTATGCTTATTCTTTGGTGGATGAAAAACGGTAGAACGATCAATTTTGAAACGAAAATGACAAAAGGAGCATTCAAAAACTTCAGTTTCGATTTCGTTGGAAAACGTAAAGTATTCTACATCTTTTCAGGAATTTTAATGATTGGTGGAGCAGTTGCTCTAGGAACAAAAGGACTTCATCCAAGTGTTGAGTTCTCTGGAGGTCGTACTTTCGGAGTTAAGTTTGAGAAATCAGCAGGAGATAACTTAGAGTATATCCGTGAAAACCTTTCTAAATCATTCAAAGAAGAAAGCGGTAAAGTTGCTTCTATTGAGTTGAAAACGAAGAAAAATAATTTCTATTTAGACATTACAACAAACTACTTGTTGGCGAATGAAAACGGAAATGAGTTGGTGAAAACGAGATTAGAAGAAGGTTTAACTAATTGTAAAGAAAAAGTAGGAGGATTTGAGATTCAAGAGTCACGAAGTGTATCTGCTACTGTTTCTAAGGAGTTGATTTCATCTTCTATGACGGCAATTTTACTTTCATTGGTAATTATCTTTGCGTACATCTTAATTCGATTCGGAAGATGGCAATATTCTACGGGAGCAATCATCGCCATGATACACGATGTTCTATTGGTGTTGGCAGCATTTTCAATATTCCACGGAATATTACCTTTCAACATGGATGTCGATCAAGCATTCGTTGCAGCGATCTTGACGGTAATTGGTTACTCAATTAATGATACTGTCGTTGTATTTGATAGAATTCGTGAGAACCTTGGAATTCATAAGACTTCAAACCAAGGAGAGCAAATCAATGAGTCATTGAACTCTACATTGTCAAGAACAATTAATACATCGATGACAACATTCATCGTATTGTTAATCATCTTCTTGTTCGGTGGAGCAGCGATTAAAGGATTTATCTTTGCATTGATGGTTGGTGTAATTGTCGGAACATACTCTTCATTATGTATTGCAACGCCAATTCTAATCGATTTCTCGAAAAAGATCATGGTTGAAGATGCTGAGAAAATTGCTATTAAGAAAGCAAAAGAAGCTCAAGCTGCAGCTGAAAGAGCAGAACTGGATAAAGGAACTGCAACGAAGTTGTAATTACATATAAGATTATAAAAAAAGCCCCGACAGATTTGTCGGGGCTTTTTTGTGTCTAATCTATGTCTAGTCCTAAAATAGCGATACACAATTTTTTATTCCTTTTAATTTTATTGTGTAATTTCCTCCTAATGGTCCAGTTCCACACAAATCATCTGTCAATGTTAATTCAAAACTTCCCTTGTCAATTGTCCCTGCAGATGCATTGCATTTTGTGATCTCTCCTTTTTTACATAACTCAAATTCGTAATCACTTCCATCATATCAATCTACCTTGATGTTTCCTTTATCGCCATATTTTATTTTTCCTTCATCGATAATTGTTGTATCACCTGTTGTTCCGACCATTTGCCAATAACTGCAATAATATGTGAATTGGTAGCCACCTAAATATTTATTTCTGTAATCAAAAAGTTTCTTTTCACAACCGAAGAACACGACAACAAAAAGTGATAAGGATAATATGGTTCGGATTCTAGTCATTGTTACAGCAAATGGCTATTAGGAAAATTCCTATTATCCCCTTAGTATATTATTACCACCAAATATACTTAAAAGCTAAATCACTTTTTCTTAAACAATCTTTTGATGTCTTGGTAGTCAATCCAATAAAGTAGTTTGATGGAAATGCTGTTTAAAGCATTGTTTTCAAAAGTAGAGCCAAGGTTTTGAAGGTAGGTTTCGCTAACGCGCTTATCATTCGTGAAAATGGAGTTTTTCCAAACCAAACTTAATTGACTTCCAGGACGGAAAACCCAACTATAAACAAAATCGATGGTGAACGCATTGAAATTGGTATTGTAAGCAGACTCACCATCGGCATCAAGTCCCGTTAATTCATTGCGCTGTATACTTCCATCTGCTTGTAAATCATAAAAATAATTGTAGTGAATGTGCGAACGGTAGTGACGTAGTTTAAAGGTAATCCCCATTAAATTTGTCATGGTATAATTGATGTTAATGGTATTAATCACGTTGGTGCGGTTGCGGTTTCCAAAAACAATTGATTCACTTGTTTCAACAGGTACACCAAAAGCAACTGCATAGCCTTGACCTGCAGTAGAAAAAGAATGTTCCCATTTATAAACCAAGAATATTTTATTTGAAATACGCACTCTTGGAGATATGCTGTACCCCCAATCTGTCCAGTCTGAATCGTCAATAATGTCCCAACGAATATTTGCATCAATAGCGAAACGTTTTTGATAGTTACTCGAAATCCAACCAGAAGTAGAGGCATAAATCGGACGAACAAAGTATGTTCCCCAAACTCTTGGCTCAAAATAATCGTAGCTTTTTGTGACCGATGAATTGATATTCAATCCGGCTGCATGAAAGCGCTTGGAATTAACAAACAAACTCCAATTGACATCCGTTGAAGTATAAACATTTGGAGAATACAAACGGTTGTAAATAAAATCTATAGTAGTATTTAATCTATTTAATTTCCAAAAAGGTTTAAAAATACGGTAGGAAAACCGTTGATTGAATATGCGTTTATTGTTGACGGTATTGAAGCCTAAATCATTCGGATCAAAAGTAGCCGATTCTTCACCATAAATAGTGTTGAATGCAAAGTTCCCGGTTTGCTTACGAAAATCAATTCCAGCAGTATGACCAAAAACTTGCTTTTTACTTTCATATTTACCAGAAACATTGAGCCAAGTCACAATACCATATTTATTAGATTTCGTATTCAATTTCACATCTAAACCAGTTACCGTGGCATCGTAAAAAGAGCCTGAACGGAGAACATACGTATTTGTAAACGTAACTGAACTGTTGTTTTTTAAGTTTTGATCGAGGACGAGGACATTAAAATTGGTCAGTGGTGAAACTTCTATTTCACGTTCTTGCATGGTTGTTAAATCTACAGCTTTAGCGGTCTGAGATGCTGTAATGGCATTAAAAAAGGCAATACCAAGACCTTTTTTTGAACGCCCTGATACTTTTGCTGCATTGTACAACTGGGAAGCAGCAGGGACATTGGTTAATTGTTCGTTTTCACCTAGTAAAGTTTCTAATACTTTTCGCGGTGCTTGTATTCCAATCCTGCGGCTGTAAAAAAGGCCTGATTTATTGAACAATTCGGTTCCTTCTGTAAAAAACTGTCTGTTTTCGTTGAATTGAATCTCAAACGGACTTAGATTAAGTACTTGATTGTCAAAAACAGCTTGTCCAAAATCGGGCACTAAAGTCATATCCAAGGTAAAGGCTTCGTTTAATCCCAATTTAATATCCATTCCACCGTTGAATTGGAAAGACCAATCTTTAGTATCAGGTATGTCGCTTTCGTAGTGATTTACATAACCAGAAACATAGGGCATAAATGCTAAGCGTAACGGTGGTTGAATGCCATTCACACCTTCTAAGGTTCCGCACTGCGCGACAAAATTATCAAAGTCAGGTTTGATTGGGTTCCAGGAACTCTCTTCTCTAAAGCGACTAATTTGACGGTAAAAATTTACCCCCCATTTTTGATTTTCCACTTTTGGAAAACGAAAGGCAGAATAGGGGATACGCATTTCAACTTGCCAACCATCTGTTGTATGTTTGACAGAACTATTCCAAACCATGTTTAGTTCTTTGCTTTCATCACTAATAAATATTTTAGAATCGTATTGCACTCCCATTGAACTCACCCCAAACACAAATCCGTTTTGATCATCGTTGTAAGTGTCAAGAATGATTTGAAAATTATCAGTGTTCGCATTGAAGTCATCACGAAGGGATAAAATTTTAGACACTTTATGAGGTTCATCATAACAGATGGCAAATACATACAAGGCATCATCGTCATAAAGCAATTTAACTGATGTTTTTTGACTGGATGGAGCAGATGGATTAGGTGAGAACTGCTTGAAATATGTTTCGTTTGCTTTGAAAGACCACGCTGTTTCGGTATCCAGACCATCGACAGTGATTTTTTCAGATGCACGCACCAATCCAATTGTTTGCTGTCCCTGAGCACTTTGATGCGAAAGAAAGAGAAATAAGAGGAGTAATTTAATATACATTGTCCAAAATACTAAAATAGGTTTTAAATAGTAACGATATTCAGTTCGTTATTCTTTTTCAAAAACTGTTTCAGAATTACGCGCGCGTCTCTGTCTTCTTCAGAGAACTGAATGAACTCATCCCATTTGCTACTCGGCAATTTGTTGAAATGGAAAGGAGCGTAGCCAAATCCGTTATAAGAACCGTTCTTTACAAATATTAAACTCTTTTCATTCCTGTCACGGCCTTTATCAACAATGTAAAAGGATGCATTGTTGCCAATTGAGTCTGCAATAAACAAATTGCAGCGCTTGTTATATTCTTCTGCGGATTCTTCCTTTAAACAAGCACCTTTGCATTCCTTTATGGAGTAATGGAAACAAGCTCCAGTAGAACTGTAAAGATCAGACAACTTCTGGCACAGTTTAAATTGCTCTATGTTTTTGGTCAAATAAGCAACTCCTTCCAATTTTGTAACAAATGCAGCAAGCGGTTCGTCCGTCATTTTAGTTGTAGGTCCAACAAAAAATCGAATGTAGCCGTTGTCATCGTAATAATGGAAGATCCCGTAAGGAAATTTGTTTCGTTTTAAAGCACGATTGTGAATTGGAGTGTTCTGTTTTATCAATTTAGATTCTAAGAGTAGTGCAATTAATTCAGATCCCGTTAAAATGAACTCAATACGTGCAATCTCTTTTTGTAATACAACTTCTTTCTTCGACTTATTGTTTCTTAAGTGCTGCTCAATTCTTTTTTTGATATGAACGCTCTTTCCAATATAAATCAATTGATTTGTTTCGTTAAAAAACTTGTATACACCGGTCTTGTCAGGAATTTCATCCAATGCGTTGACATCCAAGTTTGGGTGCAGTCGTTTTGGATTCACTTCTTCTGAAATCATAGACTTCAGCATTGCTTCATCTTCTGCGTACAAAATGGTAAATAACTTCGCTGTTGCCAAAGCATCTCCACCAGCCCTGTGTCGTCCGGTCAATGTAATACCCAAACCTCTTGTAAGTTTCCCTAAACTGTATGAATCATGTCCGGGAATAATCTTTCTAGCAGTTTTAACAGTACACATGTGAGGTAAGCGATAGTCAAATCCTAAAGTGCGGAATTCAGAACGAAGAATACCGTAATCAAACGCAACGTTATGCGCTACGAAGACACAGTCTTTGGTAAATTCAACAATTTCCTTGGCTACTTCAAAAAAACGTGGTGAATTCATGACCATGTGATCATTGATTCCCGTTAAATTTGAAATGAACGGTGGAATAGGGATTTCTGGATTGATTAAGGTTTCGTATTCATCGATAATCTCAAACCCGTTGTGCTTGTAGATTGCAATCTCCGTAATTTTAGAGTCCTTGGGACTCCCTCCAGTTGTTTCTATATCTACAATTGCAAAATTCACAGCTCAAAGATAATCATTCGATTCGCTTTAAATGAGTTTATATTCGTATCTTTAAAATTCATTCAAGATTATGGATAAGAGATCTCAATTCATGTACAAAGTTGTCTTCGGAGTTGTCATTATTGGGGGCACTGTATTTTTATCGTTTCGTTACCTTTTAAAAGGAGCACCATTCATTAAAGTAATGGCGATTGGTTTAATAGCTGGCGTATCTTATCTCGTAATTGATTATTTAAAAAAACAAAATAAAGAAAGCAAATGAACGATTTCAGAAAACAAATGCCAGAATTAAACATTGATCCAAAAAAATTAGTACGTTACGTTATTATCGGTGTGTCTGCATTAATTTTAGTAATATTATTTTTAATGTCATGGCAAGATGTTGAACCTGGTGAACAAGGATTTGTCTATCGTCCATACAACGGCGGAATCGCTTTAGATGAGTCACCTTATGATGAGGGAACTTATTTTATCGCACCTTGGAACGAAATGATTACGTACAGTATTCGTGAGGAAACATCGAAGTATAATTCTACAGTAATGGATATCAACGGTACGAACATTGAAGTTTATGTATCTGTGCGTTTTTCTGTTACAAAAGGAGAACCTGGAAAGTTGCACAAGCAACACGGTAGAAATTATATCTCATTTGTAGATGATAAATCAAAAGGTGCAATTAAAGATGTTATTGGTCGATATACATACGAGCAAGTGTATAGCTCAAAACGTGAAGCCTTAGAGGGTGAAATTGAAGAGTTATTGCGTCAAGATTTCAAATCGAATCACATCACTTTAGCGTATGTGGAGATTGCTGATGTAAACTTACCAGAGAACATTGCGCAAGAGATTACAAACAAGGAAACTCAGAAGCAACGAAATTTAACGGCAAAGGAAAAACAAAAAGAGCAAGAATACTTGGCTAATGCTAGAATTGAAAAAGCACGGGGAGATTCATCTTTGATTGTATCGGCGAAATTTAAAGCGGAGGCAATCCAATTGGAGGCTTCACAAATTTCAAGAAACCCTGCTTACATTGAATTGAAGAAATGGGAGAAATGGGATGGAGTTGGTTCTCCTTATGGTGAAGGAAATGTATTTGGCTCTGGAGTTTCAATTTTGAAGCAACAGAAGTAAAAGAAGTAATGACATAAAAAAAACGGAGCAGCAATGTTCCGTTTTTTTTATGCTAAATCGTAAATAAAAACCGTCTTATTTATGATATTCCGTGTTATTTAAAAAAGTGTTATCTGTTAAGGTCTTCAAAAAATTAACCAAATCAATTTTTTCCTGAGCATCCAACATTAAACCGGTATTTGTTGTTCCTAAAAGT
Source organism: uncultured Flavobacteriales bacterium (assembly GCA_963925035.1). Taxonomy (GTDB): domain Bacteria; phylum Bacteroidota; class Bacteroidia; order Flavobacteriales_D; family Crocinitomicaceae; genus UBA4466. The sequence goes on along the minus strand of CAWUSK010000013.1, from coordinate 2,229 downwards.
GCAGGATCTACTGTCGAAGAGGATTTAACGTTTTCATTATAATGATTAACAACTTGCTCTAGAGTAGTAAATCTACCATCGTGCATATATGGACCTGTAACTTCAATATTTCGTAAGGATGGAACCTTGAATTTTGCTCTGTCAATGGCCGATTGTGTAGCATTTTCTCTTCCGAAATCTATAAACTGTACATCTTCATCTAGACCATTATTCATGTATAAATCGTTTTCGAAATTATTCCCAGAATGACAATGCGCACAATCTGCTCCCGAAGTTGTAGGAAAAAATTGATTGTATTCACCATAGAACAATACTCTACCTCTTTCTTCACTTGCTGTCAATGTTGCAGTTCCTGCTAAATATCGATCATATTTTGAATCGTCAGAAATAATTGAAAGCATAAAACTTTCCAATGCTAAGGAAATTCGTTCTGATGTAATTTCAGATGATCCAAAAGCTCTAGTGAATTGAAACAAATATGCATTATCGGACTTTAATTTTTGAATCACATTCGGCATTGTTTCTTTCATTTCCAACGGATTTTGAATTGGTAGTATTGATTGATCCCTTAATAAATGAGCTCTACCATCCCAGAAAAATTCATTTTCATGCCAAGCCATATTGAAAATCGGCATCGCCTGTCTATCTCCAATTGCACCCCCGACACCAGTTGAGAATTGATTCGCATCCGAAAATCCTGCGAGCTGATTATGACAACTTGAACAATTGATTGAATTATCCAAAGACAATCGATTTTCATAAAACAACATTTTCCCCAATTTCACTTTTTGAACGGTTAGGGGATTGTCAGATGGTAAGTTTGGTGGAGGTAATGTCTGATTTGAAAATTGCAATTGATAAGGAGTGTCATCAAATTCCACGGGCATAATTTCGCCTTTCTTCTTGCAAGAAATTAATACGATCGACATTAATAAAACAAATCCAGTTTTCTTCATCCTGTATTAGTTTACAATGATTTTTTCTACTTGAACAACTCCTTCGCTATCTAAAATGTTTACAAAGTACATTCCTGCCTCCTCTAAATTGAAGCTTTTAGCGTCGCTATTGTTTATTCTATGAACTTCTTGTCCCATTGAATTTTGTATAGAAATAGAATAATCGTTATTTGTCAATGCAGCGATGTTGAAGTTTCCAGTATTTGAAGGGTTAGGGTATATTGAAACATATTTTTCTTTTTCGATTGCGGCTATGGCTAAACTTCCTTGACTAGCCGTAAAAACCTTATCTCTAAAGTTAATTAGAACAGCTAAATCTTCTTCATTTACGCCATGAGCTAAAATTCCTGAACTAACGTCTACATTTTCAGCCCCTTTTAGGTAATCGCCATCAATTGAGATATAAGTTCCTCCCATGTAGGATTGCCCTGAAACAGGTACTTCAACTTCAAAGTAATTTGAGTTTCCTAAAGCATGAAATTCAAATTTTTGAGAAAAGTTAACACCTCCATAACCTTCATAGACTAAAAATCTATATCCAGAAGCCCAGCCCCAATGCATTGACGGGGACTTTGGAGCTAAAGGGTGTGAAGGTGAATAAAGTGACGGGTCAGCATTATTAACAGGAGAAAACACCCCAATATAAAATTTAATTGCTTCAATATTTGGCACGTTTAAGTTTCCTAATTCTATTGTCGAATAATCGCCATCATTAGCATTAATAAGCGCCAGAGTATCATCACTAATAGCAAGTGTTTGAGCACCATCATAAAGGATAGAAATTCGTGTTACGTAATACTGTAAACGTGATATTTTAAAAGTTTGGGATAAATTGTTGTCATGTATTGAATTCATAACAAATGGGTCATTTCCAATGAAATGATTTATTCGAAGTGTGATATCCGATTGACCGAATGAACTTGAAATAGTTAAAATTGATAAAAGAATTGAGTAGAAATTTTTCATAATTACAGTTTATTAAATAATCCTGTTAAATTATAGAAAATATAAATAATTCAAATAGAAAGTTCTTTACTAAAATTGGAATGCTAATTCATATTTCACCTTCGAATTCCTGAACTTTTGTTTTTATTTTTTCAATTTCTTCAGAATTCACAATCATACCAGATTCATTCGAATAATTCTCACTAAAGCTTCGTAAACTGTACGTTCCAGTAACAATTCCTCCCCAACGAGGCATTAAGCTTTCTACATTCGCCAAATTAGTCATAGCTCCTCTTGCTCCATTCGAAGTACTCAAAAGTAACACGGG
>CAWUSK010000012.1:0-152933 GCA_963925035.1 uncultured Flavobacteriales bacterium | reverse complement strand
TCTATTGCGTTAATGAGCTTGTCTATTTGAGCGATGCTTTCGTTATTGGCTTGTTGCTTCGCTTTAATTTTCTGTTCTTCTGTCGTTGAACTATTCTCTTGTATTGCGGCAATTTTCTCCTTCAGTTTAGATTGAATCGTTATCAAGTCGTTAGAGGAATTACTTGAATTCGCAACTAATTTTTCATTTTCTAATTGGAGATTAACAGACTCTAATTTTTTCTTATATAACGTTAACACACTTTGTTCATTTTGTAATACGCTATTATTTGGATCCGTTTTCAATTCCGTTTTCAAGCTATTTAAACGATCATTTACAGCATTTACACTCTCTGCTAAAACGGCTTGCTTCAAATCAATTTTCTCTATTTGGGAGGTTGATTTATTCGATTCAATTTCAACTAATTTAAATTCTAAATTAGATTTTATCTCGTCCAAATAATTCGTTTTGTTCGCCGATGAAGATTTCATCTTAGCCAATTCATCAGTAACCCGAACATTTTCTTGTTCAAGTTCGTTTTGATAGCTATTCAATGAATTCAGCTCCTCTTTAAGAATTTTATTATTCGGGGTAACCGCTAATTCATTTTCGACAGCATTAATTCTGCTGTTTGTATTTGCAGTACTAACGTTATTTGCTTTTTGCGCGAGATTCAACTTCTCCTCCGCTGATAAACTTCTATTCGATTCAATTTCTGCGATTTTTTCGTTGAAATCCTTTTGAATATCTTTTAATGAATTAACGCTTGTATTATTTGCCTTATATTCTGAATTGAGCTTAGGATTCTCACGCTCTATTTCGTTAATTTGGTTTTCAATTCCTTTTAATTGCACATCATTCTCAATACTTCTTGCTTTTTTAATTGCTACTTCAACATCTTCCTTTTTATACGCTGCTCCATCTGTATTGGATATAGCTTTTTGAAGTGTCTCTAGGCTATTATTTAACATGTCAAGCTGCCTGTTTTTTGCAATAATTTGCTTCTTCGTATTTATTAATAATTGCTTCACCATCTCTAATTCAGTCTCTCTATCTCTGATTTGAGTTCTAATATCTTCGACGTCTTTCTTTTTTGCGACAAGTAATTGCGAATTCAGCTGACTAATTTGTGTCGCGAGAGTATTTTGATTTAATTCAAAATCAACTTGTTTCTCTTTCAGTTCCTTAATTCTCTTATTTAAAGCTACGCTCTTTTCAACCAAACTAGCCACATAATTTTCTACCGATTCGTTAGATGCCTTATTAATGACATCTTTATTTTTAATCAACATTTCTAATGCGTCATCCTCTTTTCCTGCAAAAACAAGTGAATTAAATTGATTTTCAAGCACCTCAATTTTATTTACACCATTTGTTCCTGAAGCTCCAATATTTTGAAACAGCTCGTTCTTCATCACATTTAATAAAGATATTTCAGAAGTGATTTTCGTGATAGCCAATTCAATTTTCCTCGCCTCCATTAAAATCGGGTGCTTTTCAACTGGATCAGTTGTTTGCTCTGATTTAGCTAAAATGGCATAAAGGTCTTCATTCAATTTTTTCAACTCTTCAGATTTAGCAATTGTTGCCAAATCCAAATTAGATTCTATTCGTTCAATCATTTCAGAGCGCTTCTGCTCCCCTTGTGCAAGTTCATTCAATCGTTCACCAACCTCGACTATAGACATGTTATTAAAACCTATCTCCGACAATCGTTTATTTCGTTCTTCTTTCTTTTCTAATTCTTTAAGATCAAAATTGTCGACATTCACGTCCAGAGCTGCCTTTTTTCGAATTACCTCGGCTAACATCGCTTCAGCTCCTTCAACTTCTTCATCGAACAAATTAATAATTGTCACAATTTCTTGTCCGTCAACCATTTTATGAATGGCCTTTTGTTTTAGAGGTCTGAATTCATCGAGGAAAGGAAGTTCTACGACATACTTGTAGACGTTATTTTCGTTGCTTCCAACAGTAATCTCATAATTGTACTTCCCTCCTTTTGGGAAAACAAACGAATATTTACCTTTTTCATTTGAAACGATTTTTCCAACTTCCGATCCATTCGAATTCGAAGTCAACGTAATACGCATTGTTTCGTTGTTCGGATTTATCTCTGAGATAAAATCACCCATTACAATTATTTCTTGAATCGGAACTCGCGCGACTTTTACTTTATACACATGGTACTTTCCGTCCTCACTCTGTCTAGCTGAAGCGAAGTAAGCATTTTGAAAAAGGGAATCCACTACATAAAAAAGGTCATCATCTGGAGAACTAATTGCAAAATCAACGTTCTCTGAAGTAAAAAAGCTATTGGTTTCTGTGTCTAAGCGCGACATAAATACATCGTACCCACCCATGGAATTATGCCCCATTGAACTAAAGTACAAAAAGTTACCTGATGGATGCATGTATGGAAAATCCTCATTTTCATTCGTATTTACCTCTCCAGGAAGTAATTGTGGATCTCCCCACGATGCGTCTGGCAATTTTCTTCTAATGTAAATGTCCAAACCCGTATCCTCGCTCTCACCGTAGCTTGAGTAATAAATGGCCTTTGCGTTTGGAGGGAAATGAACAACAGGAATATGGTTCATTTTCTTGTCAATTTTAGATTGAAATTTAGCAACAACCAAAATCTCACCCCCTATCGTTTTTGAGTCTGAATATATTTTAAAAAAGTTGTCACTGCTTATTTCCTGCTTATTGGTGACAACGATATCTGTAAACGTGGAAAGTAACTTCTTTCCATTGTCACACATTTTAATCGCTAACTCAACTTTATACCTGTCGTCTTTTTTTGCGCGTTTCTCTTGGTAGATGATATAACTCTTCTTTGCATTTTCAAATTGATAATCCAAATGCAGCGCTTTTCCATTAAAAAAGAATGCTCTAGGATCAATTGATGCATTTCGCACAGCATAGCTCAAATAACGCAGTGCTTTGTTTTTATTTTTGGAATTGAATAACAAACATGTACCGTATTTGAAATTCAAATCGGCATCTGTCGGTTCAAGTGAAAGTAAGTGCAAATAGTCCTTGGTCGCTTCAACGTAATTTTCAGCTTCGAAGAAGTCGTCTGCTCTTTTAAGGGTTTCTTCGTTTGTTTGGCCAAATGACACGCATGAAATCAAACACACTAGTATAGTTATATGTTTTTGACTCAATATTTTTAATAGCATGTTATAGACTTTACTCTTCATTATCTGTTAAGTACGACTAATTCCCAAAAAGGTTCAATTTTATTTATTAAACAACTCTAGCAGTTTGTTCATATAAATAGTTTGGCTTGAAGATTCATACCTGAAATTTTTCGACTTCAATTTATCTTCTTTTATTGCACCAATCTCTGTATTGAATTCAGTATCGTTCGTGATCACTCTCAAAGTCCCTTCCTTCTTAGCCATTCCATAATGGAAGAAGTAGTTAAAATTGCTAGGAATGTCAGTCATGATAGAAAACTGATCATTCTCATCACCATATATTTGCTGGAAAAATGCCTTGAAAGGAACATACTTCATCACAGGTTCTCCAAAGAAGTTGACAATAACCGCAGATTCAACACTCGATATCAACCCATGATTATTCGCATCGTCAGAATAAGATTCCAAACGCACACCCGAAAAGACTAATGATTTGCTAAGTCCATTTGGTACTTTTTTGATTGCACCTTCAATCGTATATTTAGATTTTGCTTCTTCCGCAGCTTCTCTCGAGTCCCACTCTACAATCGCTTGCTCTAATGTGGATGAATTAAAAGCCATTGGTTGTAAGCCTTCTGCCTCCTGCATGCGTTTGGCTGCATTTTGAAAGATGCCTTTATCAATTTCAGCAGTGTACCTCAAACTAACGTTCATACTTGTCTTACCAGTTGTTTGATTGTAGTTCACAACACCCACAGCGTCCATTTTAGTTTCACCGTAGTTCATTCCTAAATTAATAAGTCCATCTCCATTCAAGGAACAACTTTCAGTATGCAGTGCTAAATAGTTTCCTTTTTCACCTCTATTGACAAGTTTCTCTTTGGAACCTATTTGGTATTCCTTTGAAATATCATTGTACTGCAGAAATCCAGATGCTGTAATCACAATAGGATCATTTGCTGATGTTAACGCTGACAAAAATGTCGGATACATTTCTAAACTGTCTACAATTGGAGAATCACGCCATACAATACCCGCAGATATTGGAGCACCATTTAAATCCTTCATTTGTTGAGATACTGGTATTTGAATATTTATTGGATCGATTTCCGTTTTAAACGACATCCAATTTCTATCAAACTTCTCACAATTGTGGTTAATTCTTGTTGCCCCATCAAACAGAACAGAAGGTTTTGATGCTGCTATTGAGAAATTACCATAAAAGTCAAAGTGCTCACTTAGTTTAAATCCATACTCTGCATCTATTACACCTGTTGCAATTGTTTGGTAAGCAGTATCCAAACTGATGCTTTTCATTGGTATTAAACTTTTCAAACTGTCTTGGTCGTAATAAACATAATCTGCATTTGCTTCATACTTTCTGCGCGCTAAGACTTGAACTGTTGCGTTTTCAAACTGGTGGTACTTGGTAATATAATTCGCAACTATTTTAGAGTTTTTCAAAGGATCCATTTTCGCCTTCTTTCGAATATACAGTTCCATGCTGTCTGGGTATATTCTAGCATCGGCGATATCCAAATACTCCACTTTCTGACAGTGTATTAATTTATCTTTCGTATTGAATTTTGCACGAGGGGCTCTAAACTGCAATGAATCTTGCTTACTATTTAAAGAAAAGAAATTGGCACCTTTCAAATCAACACCTGCGTCAATTGCTAAGTCACGGTCTTTTTGGCGTTCCATATCAATGTTGTAGGTATCCATCCACCAGGTGAAATTATCCATTTTACAAATGTATTCATTCACAGGGAACTCTACGACAGACTCCCCTTTATTTGAATTAAACTCCCCTTTCCGCGCATTAAAATCGACATGCACATTTACATCATCTGTTTTAAAGGCCAGCGGAGCTTCAGTAACGTCGGTATCTTCGTTTCGCAAACTAAAACTTGCTGTATCCGCAAAAATTTCCTGGTTTTTAAATCTAAAAATATCTGATATTAAGGTTGCTGTTAAAAATGTCATCATTCCCTTAGCAGTTATGCCGCTTTCTTTAACAGTCGCCGTTCCTTGGAATTTAGCACTTCCATCAAAAAAGTTCAAAAACTTGAGAGGCAATGATTTTGCTTTCAACACCTTTTCCTTTGGGATATATGTAATATAGGCTTCCTCTGAATCAACATTAGGGAATTCTACACCAGAATTAACACCCTTATTGGTGAATTTCGCTATTCCTATAGTAGAATCAGGTAAAAAACTCAATGCTTTAGAAATTGAGGATGAGTGCACAAAGTTGATTGTTCCTGTTCCTTGCAATCCATTGTGAGACAAAACAATTTTGTTTTCATATTTAGCAGTTGGACCATAGAAATCATATCCTCCAGCTGGAGCTTGAATTCCAAAACCAAATGAATAATCTGGCATTATTTTCAAGGACTCTTCTATCTTAGGGAAAATTCCGGCCGATATCAATTCCCCATTGAATCGTAAACTTGATTCTTTAAAAGTGTTTAAACTATCCAACTCAAAAGGAGCAATTGTATAATAAAAACGTGCACTGTCATACACACCACGATATACATCCTTGGAATTATAAAAGACCTTTGATGAGGATGTTGATTTCAAGTATGGGTATTTTTCGAATCCTTTTTTGTTTCCTGATCTATTTCCTGGATCATCTATTAGAATTTCACCTGAAATCCCAGCAATTGTGCTTGTCATTGGAATAGAGTTAACTCCATCCTCTTTTGTTAATGGACGCACTCTAAATAGAGATTTTGTGGTACTTAGTATTTCAACTTTATACTCATCGTATTTAAATTTAGCAAATTGAGTATTTAATTCCATTTTCCCTGCATTGATCCATCCGGTAAAATTGAAATCTCGGTTTTTCTTTATTTTAACTCGACTGTTTTCAGGGAAAACGATAAAGTTCCTAATCTCAGAAATAACGATATCATCAACGGCCTCGAGATCCAAATCCATTGTTGTTAAATTCAATATCCCAAATTCTTTTTTAATTCTTCGAATTTCATTTTGTTGTTTATACAACTCTTGAACTGACTGTAGGTATGCACTTTCCTTTATTTGATCTTCAGTGTATCCTTTTAATTCTTTAGGCCTAAAATCACATTTAAAAACAATGTTATCATAGTCAACATCACCTGTTTTAGCCTTAACGAACGTAATTAATTTGCGATTAACAACAACAATTCCACCTTCTAAATCATAACTAATAAAACCTGCCGCTGAAAGTTCCAGTAAAGTACCTTTTGCCTGCTCAAGCGTTTGACCCAATGCTGATGCCGCCTTTCCAGCTGTCATAGTCATTTCATCATATTTATAGGCATACCTGAAGAGCGCGACCAAAGGATGCACTGTTGACATTCCTTGCAGTCTATCATAAACTTCGGCGTTAAAATAATCCTTTGACTCAAATGAAGCATACTTTTGTTGTTGACTGGTTCCAAAATCAAACGTGAAATAAACATTTTCAGATTCTATTTCCCATGAAACTTTTGGCACGAACACATCTAACTGATGATATGAATTTTGAAAAGGTGCATCTCCACCTCCCGTTTTTGTTCTTCGAAATTCAATATTTTTCTTTGCTAAATCATATAAAAAGCTCGCATTTGAATGACTTATGGAATCAGTTGAATTGATTAGCATGACTACATTAGCGTCTTCCGAAGTTATTTTTGTTGGCGATACATAAATCAATTTAGAGCGTGCAATTATGAATGGCGTTCCACTTTTTTTATACGTAACCTGTGCGGGTTTTTCGGATGTTCCTGCTCCTATAAAACTTGAACCTTGTAGAGAAAAACCACCAGTATAATCAACATCTGGAACGATGTTATTAATTAATAGTCGCCTTTCAAAAGATAAAAATTGCGGAAAAATCTTGTCTTCTTCTCTGTTGATTTTAAATGCTCTGTCCGTTAACATTCCTTTAATTGGCTTAGAAAAATAAGGCGTTGTCAATTCAACTGTATCAATATTTATTGTTGAATTTCGCATTGAAGTTTCATAACCCTTAAGTATTGCAAAGGTTTTATCACTTGGAAGACCTACTTTTTCCCAAGTTATTTTTCCGCCTGCTCCTTGCCATTTTTTAAGGAGGAGATCGTATTCTCCAATTGTGTTAATGATGTTTAAGCTGTCAATTACTTCACCTTTGGTAGATCCACTTCTACTCATTGCACGACAAACTAAATTTCCTCCCGCAAATGAAATAGATGTTTTCATATCGAATTCAAACTTATAGGTTCCGCCGACATAAAACCATGCATAATTTGGCGATTCTGAAATTCTAGACTCTGAAAAGAATCCGGCAGACAAGTCAATAAAATCTTCAAATTTCTTAATATTTCGATTGTCAAGCATTTTATCAACGCCATCATGCCATGCTAAATAACTTTCTTTTGGTTGTTTACCTTTAACAAAAGAAGCTACAGAAAACACATAATTGTAAATTTCAGGATAAGGTTTTAATCTTTTTACCTCCATTTGATTGCAAGTCTCAATCATTTTTGAGAAATAATCATTTGGAAATGAGCTTCCCTCTAAAAGCATTGCTGGTAATTCCTTTTTTGCGAAATCTTGGTAATCCCCTTTCCCATATTCACTTAATGCCTTTTGAAATTCTTTTACAAATTTCTCTCTGTCGTTTGAATAAGATTGTGAAAATCCGCTATTAACACAGCCAATAAATACCAGTAGAAAAAGAGCTCTTAATTTCATGATAATCTCATTTAGTTTATTTTGATCAGTTGAATACAGGCCCATTCATCTTTGGTTAACACCTTTGTCTTCTTCAATTTATATGCTTCACAATAGCTTGTCATTTCATCCACGTCTGTCACAAAAAAACCACTCAATAAAAGTGTTCCGTTTGTTTCAAGCGCAGCTGAATAATCAACCATGTGTTGTTTTAAAATATTTTTATTGATGTTTGCAATTATTAGTCCAAAGTTTCGAACTTCTAACAAATCAATATCTCCACATAAGCATTCTATGTGACGACCACCGTTTCGTTCTACATTTTCTCTTGCATTTTCTGCCGACCATTCTTCAATGTCGATGGCCAAAATATCTTTTGCACCTAGCTTTTCAGCATAAATAGCTAAAACGCCAGTTCCTGTTCCCATGTCAAGCACTTTCGCTGGCATGTTGTCCAATTCAAAAAGCGCCTTAGTCATCATCCAAGTTGTTTGGTGATGTCCCGTTCCAAATGACATTTGAGGTTGAATGATCACTTTGATTCCAATAGCCTCCGAAGCATCATGAAAAGGAGCCAAAATAGTTCCGTACTCTTCAATTACGACAGGGGAAAAATTCTTTTCCCACTCCGCATTCCAGTTTTGATGCGGAATAACTGTCTTTACAATTGTACACTCAAATCCTTGTGGACTGCCCAAAAACGAATCTCTTACAACAGTATCCGTATCTACAGAAAATGGAGCATAGGCTAAAATCCCTTCATCCGTCGTTACGAAACTATCAAAACCTTGTTCAGACAATTGAGCAATAACAATGTCAGACCAAGGATCTTTGGGTGATAAATGAATATTTAATTCGATTGTATCCATTTAAAATGCTTTAATTATTGCGCAAAAATCTTCTGGATTCAGTGACGCTCCGCCAATTAATCCACCATCTACATTTGGACATGCAAACAATTCCTCTGCGTTTTTTGGATTGCAACTTCCTCCGTATAAAATAGAAACAGAATTAGCTGTTTCTTCACTGTAACTTTCAATCAACCACGTTCGAATAGCTTTGTGCATTTCCTCTGCCTGTTCAGACGAAGCTGTCTTACCAGTTCCAATTGCCCAAACAGGTTCGTACGCTATTATTCCACCTTTCATCTGGTTTTCTGATAAATGGAACAAACTTTCAATCAATTGGCGTTTTACATATTCAAATTCTTTATTCGCCTCTCTAACTTCCAACGGTTCACCACAACAAAAGATAAACTCAAAATCGGCTGCTAATGCTGCATCCACCTTTGACTTTAAAGTCAAATGATTTTCATTGAAGTACAATCTTCTTTCGCTATGACCAATTAAGCCAATATTTATACCGATACTTTTGACTTGATTAACGGAAATTTCTCCCGTAAACGCACCACTTTCATTTTCGTTGAAATTTTGAATTCCAACCTCTGTATCTTTCTTATTCAATTGAGAAATAGGATGAGCAAATACAGACGGAGCAAAAACAATGATGCGCACATCAGTAGTATCGATTTTACTTTCAATTCCATTTACCAACTTTACGCCTTCGCTTAGCGATAGGTTCATCTTCCAATTTCCTGCGACAATTTTTTGCACCATTAATTCAGGTGTTTTTTATTAAAATTTTCTTTATTCGGTATCGATCTATACGGATATTTCGCTTTTACAATACCTTTTTCGATGACCAAGATACTTGGGTTCGATCGTGTAATAGCTTTCAATTCTGTTTCGTCATTGACAAAGAATGGAGCATATAAGCCATGTTTCTTTCTAAACGCATTGATTTCCTCTCTTGTTGCTCCACAAATCACAACAAATGGAACACCTTTCTTCTTACAACTTTCGTTGATCGCTTTAATGTTCTTAATTGCCGACCAATTGCCATTCATCAAGTTCTGAGAAGAGAGTACCACAATCTTCTTAGCATCGACAATAAAATTTCGAATACTTACATCTGTGATTTCAGGATTAGCTATTTCTATCGTATCCAGAATAAAATAACTCTCTGCATCGTAATCCGTTACATTGTATTCCGTCATTGGAACTTCCATGTTTGAATTGTAACCTAGATCTTTAATTAACAATGCTTTTATTTTTGAATTCGCTAGAGCATCCTTTACAGCTGGAATTGACAATTCATATTCTGAAATATCTCCAAATCCTACAAAAGGATTGAACTGTGCCGTAATCGACGGAATCTTTGTTGGAATAATAGCTTTTTGAACCATGCTCTCGTATTTCCAATCTTTATCCTCCCAAATTTTTGAAGCCGTGTATTCTTCAGACGTAGATGAATATTCTTTTGTTTCCTTAGTTTTCGTGTTTCTATAAACTAACATACTTTCGTAAACACCGTCAACACCATCGTTCATTTTCTCTTTCAAGTCCGTTCCAACTGCGTATGCGCGGTAATCTTTCATTGGAGCGTAAGACAATACATAAACTGCCATCGCCAAACTGATTAGTATCACAAAGAGCGAACTACCATAATAGTTTCCGAATAACTTTCCTCCAGCTCGCAGCATCCACAATGCTCCAAACAAAGCAACTAAAGAGAACCCAATTGGATAATACCAGCCAAACACCCATGAGAAGAATGCAATGACGATAAGCGATGATGAGACATATACCAAGTTTTCTCTGCGTGTATTTGGTTTAATTTTCATTTGCGCGACAAATATCCATAAGATTAAATACACCAAGACAATGTCCTTCCAATACGTTTCTGAAGGCGCCAAAGAACGTCCCACAGAACCTTTCATCGCGTCACCGAAGCATCCACAATCGTCCACACATTGAGGCATTTTCATTTCATCAACTATCAATTCTGTTTTAGTTTGAGAAACGATTTTGAGTTCTTTGTTTGTTTTTGCTTCTTCAATTTTCATTTCAGCAACTGGGTCAGTCATTGAGTAAGTGTCACGATCTTTGAACTTAGCCGTTCCATCACAATTCGCTGTGTGCCAAGTTAGAAAAGTAAAAAACAACATCATAAACATTGATAAGTATGCTGCTAGTTTTATTTTTCCTCCTATTATAAGCAATACACCTAAAACAATCTCAACGATACAAATAATAACGCTCAGTAACAGCGCTGAATCCATTAAAAATTCAAGTGAAAATCCAGGTGCTGAAAACCATTCTTTGATTCTAAAAGCCAAGGCTCCATCTTCAAAATACTCTTCCAGTTTATATGAAAATCCGATTGGATCATTCGCCTTAATCAATCCTGAAACAATGAATAATCCTCCGACGAGCACGCGAGAAACGCTGGACATCATGAATCGACCTTTGAAAATTATTAATCCACCTATCGTAATGATTAAAATTCCCAATCCTAATAACTTAAACAATCCAGATTGCTCTTCAAAATTTGGATGATAGCCCATTACGATAAACGTCACTCCGACCAAGTTCATTAAACTAAAAAGGATGTTAAAAATCATCGATCTTCCTGAAATTGTAGCTTTTTCTTTCATATTAGTGTTGGTTGTTGTTCATTAGTATTAGTGCGAAAACAGAATAGTTCAACATATCAAAATAATTGGCATCAATTCCTTCGCTAATCAATGTTGCTCCTTTGTTGTCTTCAATCTGCTTGACTCTAAATATTTTTTGAAGAATTAAATCCGTCAGCGAGCTTACACGCATATCACGCCAAGCTTCACCATAATCATGGTTCTTGCGTTCCATCAATTCGAATGCTTCTTTTGCGTATTTATCGTAGAGCGACACTGCAATTCCTGCTTCAATCTCCAATTCTGTTAAGTCTGTTTCCCTCAATTGTATAATTGCCATGATGCAGTAATTCACAATTGCAACAAACTCATCTTCAATGTTCTCTCCCACTTTATTCTCACCCGTTTCCTGAATTGTTCTAATTCGTTGGGCCTTAATAAAAAGTTGGTCCGTAAGTGAACTTGGTCGCAAAATACGCCATGCTGTTCCGTAATCTTTTGTTTTCTTCGAGAAAATATCTCGGCAAACATTGACTACATTTGTATATTCAGTATTTGTTTGATTCATCAATTATCTATGCAAAATTCAAAAGTTGAAGTTACTAAATTTCCAAGAAACACAAGCATTCGAGTGCGTGATATCTTGCTGGACTTATCCACACCAAAAATTATGGGTATTGTCAACGTAACTACCGACTCATTCTACACTGAAAGCCGCACGTCACAAGAGAACCTAGTTTCAACTGTTGAAAAGATGATGAACGAAGGAATGGAAATTGTTGATATTGGCGGATATTCATCTCGTCCAGGGGCTTTAAACATTTCAATTGACGAGGAAATCAACAGGGTTATTCCAGCAATTACTGCCATTCGATCAGCTTTTCCTGAATTGATTATTTCCTTGGACACTTTTAGATCTGAAGTTGCGGAAAAAGGAATCTTGGCTGGAGCTGACATCATCAACGATATTAGCGGGTTTTCGATTGACCCAAAAATAGTAGATGTCGCTGCGAAATATAAGGTTCCATACATATTAATGCATATGCGAGGAACGCCAGAAACAATGCAAACGCTAACGGATTACGCGTCCATTTTTAACGAAATGGTGCTTTATTTCAGTAAAAATATTGAAATTTTGAAAAATGCAGGCGTAAACGATATAATTCTCGATCCCGGATTTGGATTCAGCAAGACTATTGACCAAAATTATTATTTACTTGATCATTTGGATGACTTCTTGATTTTGGGTAAACCAATACTTGCAGGACTGTCACGAAAATCAATGATTTATAAGCGATTAAACACAACTCCAGAAGACGAAGCAACGCTAGATGGAACTATTGCATTGAATAGGATTGCATTAAAAAAAGGCACTTCTATTTTGAGGGTGCATGATGTGAAGGAGGCTGTGCAGCTAGTTAAATAATCTCACGCCACTCTTCTCTTCTATCGATTCAACGCCTTGTAATCCTCCTGTGTGAATAAAAACCACCGTTTTATTGTTCCACTTTTCGTTTTCCAATTCTTTCATAAGGCCGAACATTGCTTTTCCCGTATAGATCGGATCTAATTTCAAGTTGTACTTTGTATAGAAATAACGAATAAAATTCAACAATTCATCGTCGTATTTTCCGTAACCATCAAAGTGATAATCGTTCAAAACATTCAAGCGATAAAACGCTTCTTCCAACCACTCTTCTTCCATTCCTGAAAATTGAAAGATTGACTTCATTTCACTTACCGAGTCAAACCCTTTCAACACTGGAACAGCATATAACTCCTGATTTCCTTGAAGTCCCAATAATAATCCGCAACTTGTTGCAGTAGTTCCTTGCGCTACAAACACTGCGTCAAATTCTACGTCGATTTCCTTAAGTATTTCTTGGCAACCAATCATTCCATAATAATTTGCACCACCTTCTGGAACAGTTTGAAAGTTTGGGTTTTCGTGCGCTACATCCGCCAAATAGGATTTATCGGGAATCATTCTGTATTCTTCACGCGAAATGAATTTCAATTCCATTCCAAGCTCTGTGCACTTTCTTAAGGTATGATTTGAATCTTTATTCAACTCCTCACCTCTTACAATTCCCACTGACTTCAATCCAACCAGTTGACAAGCTGCAGCTGTTGCTAACAAATGATTTGAATACGCTCCGCCAAAAGTCAAAACACCTTCCTTTTTACCATTTAGGCAGACTTCAATGTTGTATTTTAGTTTGCGCCATTTGTTTCCCGAAATTTCTGGGTGAATTAAATCGTCTCGTTTTATATAAAGTGAAATTCCACGAAGCGAAAATTCATCGTTATTTATTTTTTGAAGTACGGAGTTCTTTAAATCAATCATTATTCGAGTATGAAGTATACAAATAACGTGTAAATTTGTAACATGAGTGATGATATGTCAGGTTTTTCTAAACAAAGTAAAATGGATCCAGAGGATTTTCACATGAGTCCTGACGGCTATATAGTTTTTACGGAGAAATATCATTTAAAACGTGGTTATTGTTGTAAAAACAGTTGCAAGCATTGTCCTTATGGGATTCACGATAAGGATAAAATAGATAAAAAATAATTGCTTTTTACCGCTAAATAGAATTGGTTGACTGAAATAAAAGTACACAAAGACATCATCCTCGATGATCTAAAAAAATCAATCTTCGGCTTTAATTCCGTTTTCGGGATACTTCCCTTTGTAATGGCTTAATATTCCTTTGATGTGCTTGATATCAGCATTAGAATCTCCTGAAGGCTCAAAAACACTATGGAATCCACCAATTTTTCGTTCATAATCCATGTAACCGATATAAATTGGCACTTTTGCTTTTATGGCGATGTAATAAAACCCTTTTTTCCAATTTGGACTGTAGCTTCTTGTACCTTCTGGAGTAAACACCATGAACATTGTTTCATTTTCATTGAAATGACGAACAGCCTCGTCCGTTAAATTGTTTTTTCCATTTCTATCCACAGGAATTCCTCCCATTCTATTTAAGAAAAAGCCAAATGGAAAGAAAAATAATTCTTTTTTAATTAAAAATCTTCCTTGAACCCCGTAGGACAAAAAAGCCAAACGACCAATGATGAAATCCCAATTGGAAGTGTGAGGCCCCATTACAACAACACATTTCTTTACACCTTCTGGTGTATGCTTGTCAATTTTCCAACCAAATAATTTAAGAAGAAACCGTGCAAATTTACGCATGAGACAAAAGTAATCTTTTCACAATAAAAATGTACTTTTGATGTGTGCAGAAAATGAAAAAATCACTCAAATTAATATCAGTACTATTTGTGCTTGCTGTTTTTTGGGTTTTCTATTTTGTACTTCAATTCACTTATCGTTCACCTGAGAACACAAATAAACGATTCATTCCAACAAATGCGAATTTTGTTATGGTTTTTGACGGTAACCTTACCTTGAAATCTGTTCTTTCTGACTTTATCTCTTCTCGTGACGAGAAACTTCTTGGTGAAATGAACGATTCTAGAGATGATTTAAAACAAACTTCAGGAATAGATGTTTTATCTGATTTTATTGTTTTTACCGTCGATAATAGAGGAACTCAAATTTCAGGTGTTTTATTTAACCTAACACGTGAACGCGATTTCAAAGCTTATTTCAGTGATAGAATTATTGCGAGTAACTCTTCTGTTGGACTTCTACTCTTCAATGAAAGCGAATCGGAGAACACCTTTAAACTAAAGCAATTTGCCAATTCTGTTCTGAAGGAGAAAAATCAACTTTTTTCTAAAAAACTTGATAAACTTCGAGACAACGAAAGTGCTATTTCAATTTGGACGAGAGTGAAATCGTACAAAAAATGGAATTATGCCAACGTAGAAATTAAGGGTTCCAAAATCAAAGTAAATGGAACTGCTGTTCTTGACAACAAATTCAACTGTAGTTTAAAAAAACTTAGTCCTAACAATTTGTCCATTCACCTTTCCAGTAATAGTTTTATTACAAAAGCCTTTAGTGATTCAATTTCAAATTTCCTAGGAATTAAAAGAAATGAAATTGTTGGAGCTTCGGTAAATTATCGTTCTATGAAAATTGAACAAGAGACATCATTTAAACTTGTTCCAGATGCAGATTTTATTTTCGAATTTGCTAATAAAGTTGACTTGACAATGCTCTTAAGTACTATCCAACAAGAAGAGATGATTTCTGAGTTAACGGAAAACAGCTTTATTTATGGTGAAAAGCGTTTTCACTTTGATCAACTCAGTAACAATAGTGTTTATATTGGGAGAACACCGACGCGTAATATTGTATCCGAAAAATGTACTTCTATTGTATCAATTCATGGCGCTCCAATTTACTTATCAAATATTGAAGGAAGTTCATTCATGCTAAGAGTAATCAATATTTTTCCTGCATACAGAATGGGAAAAGGACTTTCCAATACAATTAAATCAATTGACTTAGACATTGAAGCGTCGAGCAGTAATGTCGTTAAAATTAATGGTGAAATTAAATTCGAAAAGGGGAAATACGCAAGTATCGAATTGATTCGAAGTTTATTAGAGTTGAGATAACAATTCCTTAAAATAGTTGGGCGCATCTTTCAAGCGCGATCCGTACCACGAGAAAAATTCACCATCAACTAAAACAACTTTAGCATTGGGATATCTTTTTTCGAAATTAGCTTTGTGCTTTCCTCTGAATGGAAATGGTTCTGAACTTAAAAACACAAAGTCGGGATTTTCATTTCCTGTAGCTTCTGGGTAACGTTCTACTGCCGCTAGATTCTTCATTCCGCATTGTTGCAACATTGCATCGATGAAGGTGTTTTTACCCGCCAGCATCATTGGTTCTTCCCAAATAAAGTACAATACGCTACTCTTAATCCCAACTGCCTTTAGTGAAGAAAACCGATCACGAATTAATGCAATCAATTCATTCGATTCTTTTGATTTATTCGTGATTTCACCAACAGATTTAATCATTTCAATTGAATCATCTAAATCAAAAATATCACTCATCCAAACGGGAGCAATTTCCATTAATGCGTCAATGCCAGCTTGCTCATTTTCTTCTTTATTTCCAATAATTAAATCCGGTTTTAATCCTTTGATTTTTTCAATGTCCACCGATTTTGTTCCACCTATTCGCTCTTTCGTTCGAAACCATTCATCTGGATGAATACAAAACTTTGTAATTCCAACCACCTCATCTTTTAATCCCAAAGAATATAACAATTCCGTTTGAGATGGAACCAAGGAAACAATACGCAAAGGAAAAGCGGGAAGTATTACCTCCCGCTTCATTTGATCTATTATTTTTAGTTGATCTTTCAAAGATTAAGCAATCGCTTTAATGACATCTTGATAGGTAATTATATGCTTTTGTTTGTCACCATAATTTACAATCACAGCGCACGCACCACTCGTAAATAATTTTGAAATCTCTTCAATTGAAGCAGTTTCACTTACTTCTGGTAATGGAGCTTCCATGACATGTTTAACTGGCATTTCTTTCAATTCTGGATTTGCCAATAACTTTGAGAAAAGATGCGTATCAGACAATGAGCCAACACAAACATTTTCAGAAACAACAGGGATTTGAGAAATTCCATATTGGTTCATTAAAATCAATGCTTGAGAAACTGGATTTTCAGCAGTAACTGTCACCAAATGTTTTCCTGCGTGATCTCTAATTAAATCCATTGCATTCTTTTTCTCTCCATCCAAGAAACCTCTTTCTCTCATCCAATCGTCGTTGAACATTTTTCCAACATAACGACTTCCATGATCGTGAAATAAAACTACTACTACGTCGTCATCCGTCAATTCATCTTGCAATTGCAAAAGCCCTTTTATCGCAGAACCAGCAGAGTTCCCAACAAATATTCCTTCTTCCTTTGCCAAGCGACGTTGGAAAACAGCAGCGTCTTTATCAGTTACTTTTTCAAATTTATCGATTAATGAGAAATCAACATTTTTAGGTAAAATATCTTCTCCAATTCCTTCTGTGATGTATGGATAAATTTCGTTTTCATCAAAAATTCCAGTCTCGTGGTATTTCTTAAAAACAGAACCGTAAGTATCAATTCCCCATGTTTTAATGTTTGGATTTTTCTCTTTCAAGAATTTCCCAACACCAGAAATTGTTCCACCTGTTCCAACTCCAGAAACAAAGTGCGTAATTTTACCATCTGTTTGTTCCCAAATTTCAGGACCAGTGCTCAAGTAATGTGCTTTAGCGTTTGATGGATTATCGTATTGATTTACATACCATGAATTTGGCACTTCTGTTGCTAAACGTTTAGAAACTGAATAATATGAACGAGGATCATCTGGAGAAACGTTTGTTGGGCAAACATGAACCTCAGCTCCAACAGCTCTTAGGATATCCATTTTCTCTTTACTTTGCTTGTCGCTTAACACACAAATCAACTTATATCCTTTCATGATACATGCCAATGCCAATCCCATTCCAGTATTACCAGAAGTACCTTCAATTACAGTTCCACCTGGTTTTAAACTTCCGTCTGCCTCGGCATCTTCAATCATTTGAACAGCCATTCTATCTTTTACAGAATTCCCTGGGTTTGTTGTTTCAATTTTGGCTAATATCAATCCTTTTACATCTTTTGTGATTCTATTGATTTTCACCAAAGGTGTGTTCCCAATTGTCTCTAAAATGTTATTGTAATATTTCATTATTCAATTTATTTACGCCAAAAATAAACAATCTTAAGCGTTATTATAAGTTCTATTCTAAATTACTCCTTTGACTTTTAACAAAATCAGTGCGATGTAGATAATGTAAGTAATTACTAAAATCGCACCTTTAAGTCTTCCGATTTTGTTTCCTATCAATAATACAAATGCAAGCAGAACAGCCACTCCAATCATCCAAATCATGTCAAATTCGAGCGCTTTTTCGGATACCTCGATTGGTTTAACAAAAGCCGATAATCCAATTACCGCAAAAATATTAAAAATGTTTGAACCGATTAAATTACCAAGTGATATATCCGTTTGTTTGCGGTAGGCCGCTACACACGATGCGACTAATTCAGGTGCACTTGTTCCAAATGCAACGACTGTAACTCCAATAATTATATCTCTGTCTGGGTTTCCTGCTAAAACCAAATCTGCAATTCCAACAGCGCCGTCAACAAAACATCCAGCGCCAAAAAACAAACCGATTAAACCGACTCCTAAAAAGACGCTTGATTTCCAAAAAGGAATTTGAACTGCTGCTATATCAACAGCTTCTTGTTTCTTCGTTTTTTTCCTTGAATTTATAACTAGCAAAACAACGAAAACAACTAGAATCACAAACAATATAATTCCATCTGAAAACGATATTAAACCGTCTATGGCAAAATAATAAAATAGGATTGTAGCGAACAACATCATTGGTAAATCTATCCGCTTGCTTTGTCTATCTGCTATTATAGGAAAAATCAAAACCGTAACTCCAAGCACAAGTGTAATGTTTACAATATTAGAGCCGACAACATTACCGATTGCAATTCCTGAATTCCCATTCAATGCACTTTGGATACTTACAATTAATTCAGGTGCTGAGGTTCCAAAAGCCACTACCGTCATGCCAATCACCAAAGGAGAAATTTTCATTTTATTTGAAAAGCCAACAGCTCCTTTAACTAAGAAATCACCTCCAATTATCAGTACTGCTAATCCGAGCAACAAAAACAAAATATCCATAAGTACATCAAATTAATTAACCTATACAAAGATATACGTAGATTCGAATTTGTAGATTTAATTTATCGTTTTGTTCACAACATTTTCAGCAATGACGGACGCACGATTTTTAAGTTAAATTAGTCCCTGAACTTTTAATAAAATAATGGTGATATACGTTATATAGGTAAGTAATAAAATCACTCCTTTTAAACGTCCTATTTTCTTGCCAATTAATAATACAAATGCTAATAAAACGGCAATTCCAATCATCCACATCATATCAAAATTAAGCGCTTGTTTTGATACTTCTATTGGCTTTACGATTGATGTTAGACCTATTACGGCAAAAATATTGAAGATGTTTGATCCAATTAAATTCCCCACAGAAATGTCTGTTTGCTTTCTATACGCGGCGACACATGAAGCAACTAATTCTGGGGCGCTCGTTCCGAAGGCAACAACAGTTACTCCAACAATCATATCTCTGTCCGGATTTCCTTCTAAGAATATGTCTGCAATTCCAACGGCTCCATCAACAAACCATCCAGCACCAAAGTACAATCCGACCAAACCAATACCTAAAAATACGCCTGATTTCCAGAAAGGAATATGTACTGATACGATATCAACAGCTTCTTGTTTTTTCGTTTTTTTTCGAGAGCTGGTGATTATAAACACTAGGAATACAACTAGAATAGTAAATAAAATTATTCCGTCTGAGAACGATATAATACCATCAATTGCAAAATAATAGAACAACAATGTTGCAAACAGCATCATTGGGAAATCGACACGCTTTGTTTGTCTGTCAGTTATAATTGGAAAAATTAAAACAGTTAATCCAAGAACTAAAGCAAGATTGGCAATGTTAGAACCTACGACATTTCCTATGGCAATGCCTGATTTTCCAATCAATGCACTTTCCATACTTACAATTAACTCAGGAGCAGAAGTACCAAAAGCGACAACCGTCATACCGATTACCAAAGGTGAAATTTTTAATTTATTTGAAAACCCAACAGCGCTCTTGACTAAAAATTCACCACCAACTACCAAAACCGCTAATCCCAACAATAATATCAAAAAATCCATCATACACTTCGAAAAATTACAAGGAACAAAGATAAGAGTTGATTCGAAGATGGCTCTTTAATTTGTATTTTTGTTCTAAAACACGTGAATAACAATGGACTTTCAACTTGTATCTGATTTTAAGCCAACCGGTGACCAACCGAATGCAATCAAAGAACTCGTTGAAGGAATCGAATCAAATGCAGGATTCCAAACGCTCCTAGGAGTTACTGGAAGCGGAAAAACATTTACCGTTGCAAATGTGATTCAAGAAACAAATCGACCGACCTTAATTTTATCGCACAACAAAACATTAGCGGCACAATTGTACGGCGAATTCAAACAGTTTTTTCCAAATAACCGTGTTGAATATTTTGTTTCCTATTATGATTATTACCAGCCAGAAGCCTATATGCCTGTTTCTGGGACATACATTGAGAAAGATTTACAAATCAACGACGAAATTGAAAAATTGCGTTTGTCTGCTACTTCTGCCCTACTTTCAGGTAGAAAAGACGTCATTGTTGTTGCATCTGTTTCATGCATTTATGGGATTGGTAATCCACAAGAATTTGAGAAGAGCATCATCCATATAAAAAAAGGCGATACGATTTCTAGAAATAAATTTCTCTTTCAATTGGTTGAGAATTTATACAGTCGCGCTAACCAAGAATTTGAACGCGGAACATTTCGCGTAAAGGGTGATACAGTTGACATTTATTTGGCCTATGCCGATTATGCGGTGCGCATTGAATTTTGGGGAGACGATATTGAATCTATTTCTACCATTGACCCAAATTACAATACAACGATTGAGCACTTTGAGGACATGAGTATTTACCCAGCGAATATCTTCGTTACCAGTTCTGAAACGACTAAAAAAGCGGTAGACATGATTGGCGAAGACATGGTGATCCAAGTCGAAAATTTTAGAAGAGAAGGGAAAATTGAAGAAAGTGAACGTTTGAAAGAACGCATCGAATACGATTTAGAAATGATTCGTGAATTGGGATATTGCTCAGGAATTGAAAACTATTCACGTTATTTCGATCAGCGTTCGCCTGGACAACGTCCTTTCTGTTTGATTGATTACTTCCCTGAAGATTTCTTAATGGTAATTGATGAAAGTCACGTTACACTTCCGCAAGTCCGTGCAATGTACGGAGGCGATAGAGCTCGAAAGCTCAACCTGGTCGAATATGGTTTTCGCTTACAATCCGCTATGGACAATCGTCCTTTAAAGTTTGAAGAGTTTGAATCAATGTTACCAGAGATTATATACGTTTCTGCTACTCCATCTGATTACGAGATTGAAAAATCGAAAGGAGTAATTGTTGAACAAGTGATTCGTCCAACAGGATTATTAGATCCAATAATTGAAGTAAGACAAAGTTTGAATCAGATCGATAATTTAATTGAAGAAATTCAACTTCGAATTCCGATTGACGAGCGTGTATTAGTCACTACATTGACAAAACGAATGGCAGAGGAATTACAAAAGTATTTAGATCGATTAGGAATAGCTTGTCGCTACATTCACTCAGAAGTAGATACAATTGAACGCGTTGAAATATTGCGTCAACTGCGTTTAGGAACTTTTCATGTGTTGATTGGTGTAAATCTATTACGTGAAGGACTAGATTTACCAGAAGTTTCCCTTGTTGCTATTATCGACGCAGACAAAGAAGGCTTCTTGCGCAATAGAAAATCATTGGTGCAAACGGCAGGACGTGCTTCCAGAAATGTGAATGGAAAAGTGATTATGTATGCGGATAAAACAACAGATTCGATGCAACAAACCATTGATGAAACTGCACGTAGAAGAGAAATTCAAATTGCATACAATACAGAGCACGGACTTGTTCCAACTGCTTTGAATAAGTCGACGGAGAAAATTATGAATTCCACCAAAGTTGCGGATGGAGAAGTACAATATGCAGAATACAAACTTCCTGAAGAACTCGCAATGGCGGCTGATCCAGTTATTCAATACATGACGGATGAACAATTAGACAAATCAATTAAACACACGCGTAAACAAATGGAAGCTGCAGCAAAAGACTTAGATTTTATGGAAGCTGCACGCTTAAGAGATGAAGTATACGCATTAGAAAATCATAAAAAAAAATCAAAAAAATGAATTTAAAAACTGTGCTCGGACAATTTAGATTCCTTGCTATTTTAGAAGGGATTTCGTGGCCATTGTTATTAATTACAATGTGGCTTAAGTATCAACACAACATTCTTTTACCCAATAAGATTGTTGGAATGATTCACGGAGTACTTTTCATTTGCTTTTGCATTTGGTTAGTGGTTTATGCTAAAAGAGCGAATTGGAAAATAACAACAGTACTCTTAGGCTTTATCGCATCGTTTGTTCCTTTCGGGACTTTCATATTTGATGCGAAAGTTTTGAAAAAAGAAAAACATTAATCAATAAAACAGTACATTAGTAATTGTATGGACACTAGAAAAAATGTTGAAGTATGCTCTACCCCGGGTGAATATGAATACTTCAAAGGAGAATACGATATTGTCGTAGTAATTGATGTTTTGCGAGCAACGTCTGCAATTTGCGCGGCTTTTGAAAATGGAATTCGATCCATTATTCCTGTTGCAACGATTGAAGAGGCGCAAGATTACAAAGACAGAGGTTATTTAGTTGGAGCGGAACGTAAAGGGCAAATTGTAGAAGGATTTGACTTTGGAAATTCGCCTTACTCGTACATGAATCCAGATTTCGTTGGAAAAGACGTTGTTCTTTCAACAACAAATGGTACAAAAGCATTGAGCATGGCAAGTGATGCACCCACAGTTGTTGTTGGTTCATTGTTGAATTTAGATGCATTGTGCGTATGGTTAGAAAAACAAGATCAAAACATATTATGCTTGTGCTCTGGATGGCAAGACAAATTCAATTTGGAGGATACGATTTGTGCAGGAGCAATTTGCAATTACCTCATCAATACAGGTAAATACACTTCAAATGAAGATTCATCTATCGCTGCGAAATACTTGTACTTATCTGCTTGGGGAAATCCTTTGGG
Organism: uncultured Flavobacteriales bacterium; assembly: GCA_963925035.1. Taxonomy (GTDB): domain Bacteria; phylum Bacteroidota; class Bacteroidia; order Flavobacteriales_D; family Crocinitomicaceae; genus UBA4466. The sequence continues at coordinate 129,861 of CAWUSK010000012.1, read as the reverse complement.
CTATTTGAAATCAAGCTCGCACAGAAGAAGATTAAAAAACCTGGACTTGAATGAAGACATTAAATATTGTCTAACGCCAAATCAAACGAATGTAGTTCCAATATTACGCGATGGGAAGTTGGTTAAAATATAAATATATTCTATTACTATTTCTTCCCTTTCTATTTGGAAATGGCGAGGAAAAAGTATCGAGCAAACGATGGGGCTTTTTTGGTCACAAACGCATCAACCGTATTGCAACTTTTACACTTCCTCCAGAGATGTTTGGTTTCTACAAAGACCACATTGAATATCTAACAGAACACGCAGTTGATCCAGACAAACGACGGTATGCCGTTGACGGTGAAGCTCAAAAGCATTATATCGACATTGACCATTACGTGCATGGCGTAGAAAATCCGTTCGATATTGTTCCACGAAGATGGAAAGATGCAGTTGCAAAATTCACGGAAGATACGCTTCAAGCCTACGGAATTGTTCCTTGGAATATTGGTTGGATGAAGTACAAACTTCAAAAAGCATTTGAAGAAAAAAACGTTGATTTAATTCTGAAGTATTCAGCAGATATTGGACATTACATTGGTGATGCACATGTTCCTTTGCACACAACAGAAAACTACAACGGACAAATGACCAACCAAAAGGGAATTCACGGATTGTGGGAAAGTCGTTTGGTAGAAATCAACTACGAGAATTACGATTATTTTGTTGGGAAAGCGAAATACTTGAAAAATCTAGACGATCACATTTGGAAGGCAGTTGAAGGTTCTCATCTAGCCTTAGATTCAGTCTTTCGATTTGAAAAAGAATTGACAAATGAAATGCCTCCAGATAAAAAGTACAGCTTCGAACAACGAGGAAACGCAACAATTTCTGTTTATTCGTACGAGTTCTCTCAAGCTTACCATGAGAGACTAAACAACATGGTTGAAAGAAGATTACGCGCTGCAATTGCAATGGTTGGACATATTTGGTACACGGCTTGGGTCGATGCGGGACAACCAGATTTATCTGAATTGCAAAACACACCTCCTTCTGCAGAATTAGTTGAAGAAATGAAAAGCTTGGACGAGCATTATTTAAACGATAAGCACAAGGGAAGGATTTGTGATTGATCTATCACCACTCGACAGGAATCGAAGCAGTAGCTTGAGAAATACGCGCTTTTAGTTTTTGGAATTACCGCTTCGCTGGATTTTTAATCCTGCGAGATACAACCTAAACCTTCTTCTTACTTCTGCTCTTCACAGCCAATGGATTAAACTCCAATCACTTCTTGAGCCATTATTTAATGGTCAGAATCGTAATCAACTCCTTCTGGGGCAACGTAAATATATCTTTTCATTGGACGTTTCGTGAAATCCATTGGTAGCGAGCCATCAAGTTCTACGAGTTGCTCATATGTCTTCTCTCCTGCGCGCGCCATGAAATCGTTTTTAATGATTCCGAAACACATTTTTACGTCGATCATGTAACACAATCTATCCATCATTTTCTTTGCTTCGAACTGAACTTTCTTTGCGTTTACAATGATTTCTATCCGTTCCTGTAAATATTCGTCGCATGCCATAAATTAAAAGTACTCAATTCATCAATAATAGCTAATTTAGAATCAAATATTTGAATGCATGATTGAGATTACTGATTTGAGAAAGGAATTCGTCCTTTCAAAACAACAAAGAAAAGAACTCAACACAACGGATAAAATTGCCGTAGCGGTTGACAGCATAAGTTTAAAATGTACTCCCGGAAGAGTGTTTTCACTTTTAGGTCCAAACGGAGCTGGAAAAACAACAACCTTGCGTATGATGTCAACGATTTTCAAACCAACATCTGGGAGTATACAAATTGCTGGAATTGATGCAGTTGCGTATCCAGCAGAAGCAAGACGTAAAATTGGTTTCTTAACTGGTTCTACAGGACTTTATGCACGTTTAACTCCAAATGAAGTTATTAAGTATTTCGCTGATTTGTACGGTATTTCTAAATCAGATTTTGAAGAACGAAAAGAGCGTTTGTATACCTTACTTGACATGCATGACTTTCAAGGAAAACGCATTGGAAAACTTTCTACAGGAATGAAGCAAAAGGTTTCCATCTGCAGAACAATGATTCACGACCCAGAAGTGGTGATTTTTGATGAGCCAACAAGTGGATTAGATGTCATCACTGCAGAAAATATCATAAAACTGATTCGCGATTGCAAGGACCAAGGGAAGACAGTTATTTTCTCTAGTCACATTATGAGTGAAGTAGATTTGTTATGCGATGATTTGGCCATTATTCACAACGGTAAAATGCTGTTCGATGGAACGATGGAATCATTTAAGGCAAACATGCAAGCTGAAAACTTAACAGCTGAATTTATTCGAGTAATTAACGCAACAAAAGAAGTGAACCAATGATATTTGCGATATTCAAAAAAGAACTAAAAGACACGTTAAGAGATCGAAGAACCTTAATGATGATGTTGGTGATTCCAATCTTAATATTTCCTGTCATCATGAATATTTTCGCGGGAGTTTCATCCTCTTTTTCTGAGGAAGCAGCGACTAAGAAAGTAAAGATTGGATTTATTGGTGATAAGGATAATTACGTACTTAAACAATTGAAGAACCTGCCTAAAGAAATGGGTAAGAAAGAAATCGTTTTTTACAGCGATTCTGTTCAATTGAAAAAAGACTTGAAATTAGATTCTATTCAAATTGGAATCTACAGTGAAAAAGAGTTCAGTAGTAATTTAAAGATTTACAAACCGGCAAACGTGACTGTTTTCTATAACGCCACAGACATAGGAATGAAAGATAGAGCTGAAATCTATTTAAGCACGATTGAAAACATCGCACGTCAAGAACGTATTTTAGATTTAAAACTGGATGAAACAAAATTAACTCCAATCATCACAGAATATAGCAACGTAGCTTCTGACAAAGAAATGATCGGAAAATTAGCAGGCGGAATTCTTCCATACATTTTCATTGCTTTCGGATTCTTAGGCTGCATGTATCCAGCAATTGATTTATTTACAGGAGAAAAGGAACGTGGAACGATAGAAACCTTACTTACAACTCCAGTAGCACGTTGGCAAATTTTATTCGGAAAAATGGGCGTTGTAGTACTTTCAGGACTACTGGCCTCGACCGCCGCACTTCTAGGCTTGTCATTGTCAATTGAATTTCTTGACGTTGTTGAAAATGCTGAATTATTGTCAATTATTCATGGAATTTTAAGTGTGAAATTTATCATACTCCTATATGCACTGCTAATTCCGTTAACAGTATTCTTTGCAGGAATAATGATTCCAATTGCAGTTTATGCAAAAAGCTTCAAAGAAGCACAAAGTATAATTACTCCGTTGAATATTGTTGTGATTCTTCCTGCTATGGTTGGCTTCTTCCCTGGAATTGAATTAAACATGACTACAGCAATAATTCCAGTCGTAAATATTGTTTTAGCGACGAAGGATTTAATCGCTGGTACATTAGACATGGGATTACTGGCCATTAGTTTTGGCGTAATGTTTGCGATTGCGGCCTTGGCTGTATTTATTTCATACAGGCAATTTGGCAAGGAAACGAATATTCTAATCTAATGAAACAACTCATCACCGCCGGCTTTTTAATGATTTCACTTCTTGGTTTTACCCAAGATTTAAGAACTACTTTTTCGAAAGATTTTAGCCGGTGGACATATGATGAATTCTCAATTAGTACAACGTTTATCAAAAGTTACGACAATTGGAAATGTGGCAATCAAACCATAAAAACTGTTTTCTTAAACGATTGGGACAACTGGAGAATTGGCGCTGAAGTCACGTTAAAAACAACGTTCTCCAATGATTTTAACGATTGGACAATCAAAGGCTACGGAAAGACGATTAATGTTAGAACTGCTTTTTCGAATATTTTGGATCAATGGAGAATTTCTGGCGATTTCGAAGGTTCATTTCGAACTACATTTAGTAATGATTGGGAACGATGGAGTTTTGATGTGGATTTTGACGGACTAGAAGACGATTTACAGAAGGCAATTGTATTCGTTGCTGTTTATTCCAGTTTTTCACAAAACGTAGACAAAAAATAAATCATCATCTCAATTTTTATAAATTAGATGAAAACTTAACTGGCTAACTATGAAATCAATTGCCTTTATATTCATTTTGTTTTGTTTTGAAACCTTCCAGTCATTTTCTCAAATAACGAATGGTGGTTTTGAAAACTGGTCCGATTCGATCATTTATGAAACCCCTTCTGTTTGGAGTAGCTCCAATCAAGAAATGTATTACATAGAAACGACCGTCTTTAAATCCACAGATGCACAAGAAGGAACTTATGCCGCGAAATTAAGTGTTGCGGAAATATTTGGTGATACTTTAGGTGGTTTTATATTACACGGAAGTTTAAATCCAGTAACCGGAATTCCGTATACGGATAACTTTGAGGCTGTGATTGTTAATTACAAAATTGATTTACAACCAGGTGATTCACTTTATCTTTTACTCGTAAGAAAGAGCAATGGAACAATAGCTGATTATCAAATTAAGCCATTTGCCTTTGGTCCTGCAGTAACTTGGACTCCACAAATTGTTCCAGTAGGAAATATCACTCAAGATGAGTTACTGATCGGATTTATTATCGGAAACCCAAATACTACACACAATCCACATCCCGACTCATGGGCACTCGTTGACAATATTAAGTTATTGAATGGCGGTATTTACCAAGCTAATTTACCCAATTACAATTTTGAAAGTTGGGAAAATGCAACTGTTGAAATTCCTGACAACTGGGGAACATTAAATAAATATTATTCACATTTTGGAATAAATAATTCTGGAAAAACGAGCGATGCCTTTGAAGGAACGTCAGCCATTGAAATGAGCACAATTCTATTTGGAACGGATACAATTCCCGGTTTAATTTCAAAGGGGAGAATTGATTTTTCAAGTGTAGTTCCATACGCACCAGTTCCAATTGCTTCAACTCCTGTCAATATTACTGGAGCATACAAGTTAACTACCACCTCTATTGATGAAGGAATTCTTCAAATTCAGTTCATGGAAAATGGATCATTGGTTGGATACCACGAAGAAAACTTTGCACCTAACTCAAATTACACAATTTTCAATTCTGCTGTCGGAGTGTTTGGGACACCAGATTCTATGATTTTCACTGTGCTTTCTGGTGATAATCCAGGAACTGTTCTAAAATTAGACGCCTTAAGCTTCGATTCTGATTTGAGCATAGATAATAACTCTATTACCAATTTTACTGTTTCGCCTAATCCAGCAGACAACTTTCTTCATTTGGAGGTGAAAGATCCAACGTTTAAAAAAGTGCGAATAATGACCGTAAAAGGTGATATTGTTTGGGAAACAAATTCAAATATAGCTGCGCAAACAATTGACGTCTCGACGTTTGAATCTGGCGTTTATTTTCTTTCTGTAACTTCTGAAAAAGGAAGTTCAATGAAGAAAGTTGTAATTCGATAGGTAAATCAACAATTAACTTTGTTTTTAATCCACGCATAATCGGAGAATCGATTATATTTGCAGCGGCATGCCCTGGTGGTGAAATTGGTAGACATGCAACCTTGAGGGGGTTGTGCACTAAGTGCGTGCTGGTTCGAGTCCAGTCCAGGGCACAATAAAAGGAATCATTTTGATTCCTTTTTATTTTTTAATGCATTGTACAATAAATTACGAAACAAGGTGTTCTGTATTTAACTTATGAACCAAAAGCTATTAAATAAACTGCAATGTTGGCCTTATCTATTGGGCTTAGTTCTCGGACTGTATTTCATGATTTTGAATGTCACTGGAATTGATTTCTGCTATTTACCAGGAGATTTAGGAGACGGAAGGTTCAATACTTACATTTTAGAACATGCGCATCAATACTTTTCTGGAAATCTAGATTCATTTTGGAGTGCTCCTTTTATGCACCCAGAAAAGGAAATCATCACTTTTTCCGATAATCTATTAGGAACAGCACCACTCTATTCCATTTTCAGAGTCTTTGGAGCGGACATTTTTACAGCCTTTCAATTGTGGTTTGTACTCATTGCAATTCTTAATTACAGCACTGGTTATCTCTTTTTGAACTGGTTGTTAAAGAACCGATATGCAGCTGTTCTCGGTGCTTTTGTATTTGCTTTCTCGCTTGCATTGCAATCACAAATCGCACATGCACAAACATTTCCCCGATTCTTTATTCCGTTAGCCATTTGGATGAGCCTACTGTTCATGCAAGAATTGAAACCTAAATTTTTCTTCTTGACACTTTTCTTTACCGTAATGCAATTCTACAGTGGAATATACCTTGGATTTATGCTCACTATTCCGTTAATTTTTCTTTATCTAATTATTATCATCAAAAAAAGAAAGGAGCTCTTTCAACATATCAAACAATGGAAATGGATCTTGAAAATTTTAGCTGCAATTGCTATCAATGTCCTACTTCTTCAAATGCTGATGACGCCATATTACAATCGTTCAATTCAAGTTGGTGAAAATCTTTTCGAAAATGTTCTTCATACAGTTCCCTTATTTAAATCATACCTATTTGCACAACCAGGAAGTCCAATTTGGACATTCTTAAGAGGTGTGGGAGTTGAATTACAAGCATCATGGGATCATCATTTGTTTACTGGTGGAATCTCGGTTTTATCTTTACTTTCTTTTTTCGTGTTAATCACATTTCGTAAAAAACTGAAGCTGCAATCGTTGATTTCAAATAACGTAGCGATTTTAGCCCTAACAGCCATATTAACCTTCCTATCCGTAATTCGAATCAATGAACACACTTTGTACCGTTTGTTTTTCAATTTACCAGGATTTGGTTCGATGCGTGCCATTACGCGAATCATAAATATTGAATTGCTATTCTTTGGGCTTGCAGTTGCTGTGGTATCTCTTCTAATTCTAAATCGGTTTGTAAAATTCAAAACGCCAATTTTCTTGATTATGATAGGGCTTTTAACGTTTGACAATTATTTCACTGAAGGAAGTTCTTACCGCATTGAAAAAAAAGAGGCAAAAGTGCGACTATCAACTTTGCAAGATAAGATGAAGAACATTCCAGCTGGTGCAATTGTCTCCTACGAACCTTTAGAACGTGATTATAACGTTTATGTTTATCAAATAGATGCGATGCTTGCTGCTCAATCGCTGGGATTAAAAACAGTGAACGGATATTCAGGAAACTCTCCTGGAGCTTATCAATCTTTTTGGCATGAAATGAGCGAGTCAGGTCGAATTAGTTGGTTTGAATCGTTGAATTTTAAGCCGAAGAAAGTATACGTTATTCACTAATCGATTCCCAGACTTTTAGACTACTGTCGTCTGAACAAGATACAAATGTGTTTTCATTTATTGCAGACAGTTTATTCACAGAATGACGATGCCCCCCAGTTTTTAACTCCAATTTCTGCACAAAGGAAAAGTCGTTTGTATTCCATATTTTAACCGTTTTATCACGACTTGCAGAAACAAACGTTTGACCTTCATCAAGCGCTATTAAATCGTAAACGGCGTAATTATGTGCAACAATCGTTTCAACCAATTCTTCTTGGTTCCACCTCCAGACTTTGATCAACGCATCTTTTCCACCAGAAATCAACAGGTCTGCATTCAAGGGATGAAATAGAATTGAGGTTGTACCATCTTTGTGCGCATTGATGGTTTTTAACTCGTTGAAATACTCTGTATCCAGAATTCGAATCATTCCGTCTTGGCAGGCCAAAGCAAGGAAATCACCAGTTGGAGATATACCCATTTTTCGAATTTTCCCACAATCTAAAGGTATGTAAATCATCAGAGAATAATCTACCGTATTCCACACAGATAAATTCCCTTCGGCATCTGTAACATACAATTGATTCTTGTGTGAATTATATTTTATAGAAAAAACTGCCTTTGTATGTTGTGTGAAAAACTTGATTTCCTTTCGTTCCTTCAAATCGAAAAAATGCATTCCCCCGCTGGATAAGCCTACAACAAGAATGTCATCGTTAATAAATTCTAAAGCGTAAATCGAATATTCAAACTTAATGGCAAACTTATCTTGCTCTCCAGTTGTAATACTCCAGCGCGTTAAGTAATGATCAGCACCTCCAGAATAAATAAACCGATCAGTAGCCAAACAACAATAAATTGCCCCGGAATGACCTGTTATTTCCTTCTGTTTTTGAAACATAATTGATTAGCGTGCTTTTATTTCTCGGAACGAAATTGATAAATAACGTTCGTATTTACGAATTTGCTTCACTTCATTTGGATTGATAATCGCAATGGAAGTTCCTTCTTTTCCTGCACGAGCAGTTCTACCACTTCTATGCGTGTAGTATTCTTCGTTTTCAGGCAATTGGTAATGAACGACGTAAGACAATCCTTCGATGTCAATCCCACGCGCAGCTACATCTGTTGCGACTAATATCTGAACCGCTTTGTTCTTAAACGCACGCATTGCTTTATCACGTTCACGTTGTTGTAAATCACCGTGAATGCAATCTGCCAAAACATTTTTTGCAATCAATTGTTTTGTCAATTTCTGTGTCGCAACTTTGGTTCTGCAAAAAATAACTCCACGATTATTTTTTTCCGTTTTCAGGAATTCGGTAAGAATGTAAAATTTGTCATTATCATCGCAAACCAGAAACTGATGTTGAATTTTTTGATTGACAACGTCCTTTCCTCCTACTTTAATGTGAATTGCGTCTTTGGAGAGGTGTTGCTTCACTATTTGCTCAATTCCTTCTGGCATTGTTGCAGAAAACAACCATTTATTTTCGACGCTTGACAAGGCGTTTAAAATTTTATCCAATTCCTCTTTAAAGCCCATGCTTAGCATTTCGTCTGCTTCATCAAGCACAAGTGTCATCACTTCGCTTAAATCAACCGCTTCTCTTTCGATCAAATCGATTAAACGACCTGGTGTTGCTACGACAATATGTGTTGGACGTTGCAATGCTGCTATTTGCAGATCAATTGGAGCACCACCAAAAACTGCTTCAGTAAATACTTTTTCAGAATATTTCGTGTACTTGAACAATTGCTTAGCAACTTGTTGCCCCAATTCTCTAGTTGGACAAAGAATCAACGCTTGAATGTGATTGAATTGAGGATCTATCGTTTGCAATAAGGGAAGTCCGAAAGCAGCAGTTTTTCCAGTTCCAGTTTGTGCTTGACCGACAAGATCTGTGTTTTTCTCCAGCAAAATCGGAATCACCTTTTTCTGAATTTCAGTTGGAACAATAATTTTCAATTCCTCCAATCCACGGATAAAATCCTTTCGTACTCCTAATTCTTCAAATTTGCTCACAAGGCTTTTGTTTAAGTGACAAAGTTAGGAAATTAAATAGAGCCAAGACTTCAAGATACAAGACATTAAGACTTATTCGCTAAAATTAAACTAGTCTTCAGGTCTTTCTTCTTAATATCTTAGTGTCTACTTTGTTACTTTCATGAAAAATAGAATTATATATTTGTAACACTAAAAAAATGAAACCATGGATATCGTTCTTCAACTTGCCTTAATCATCATTCCAGCAGGAGCTGTGATGTTAACTGCTATTTACTTTATGCGCAATGCTTCGCAAAATGAAGTTCGTTCCATGCAAATTGAATTAAAGAGAGAGCGCCAAACATTTTTCTTGCCGAACCGCGTGGATGCCTACCAACGTGCTATATTGCTGATGGAGCGTATTCACCCAAACAGTTTGATCATGCGCTTAAATAACCCAGGATTGCCTGCTGCAGGGTTTCAAGTGAAGTTACTTGAATCTATCCGTGAAGAATACGAGCACAATATTGCACAGCAAATGTTCATTTCTTTGGATGCTTGGAACATGGTAAAGAAATCAAAAGAAGAAACGATCAAAATCATCAATCTTGCAGGTCGACAAATGGAAGCAACTTCTATGGCGCTAGATTTAGCTGGCAAAATATTTGAGATTGCAGCTGAAGTTGGAACATTGCCAACTGAGATTACAGTTGATATTTTGAAGAAAGAAGTACAAGGGTTGTTTTGATTTGTTGAATATCTTCTACACCAAATTCACCGTAATATCTTCAATCACAATGACATCGCCTGGAATTAATTTCGCGCGTTTACGTGTTTCCAATTCACCGTTTCTAAAAACGACTTCATCGTCCACAATCATTTTTGCGTGACCGCCTGTTTGTGCAATTCCTGTTGCCTTTAGCAATTGAATTAACTCAATGTAATCTCCTTCAATCTTAAATTCCTCCGCCATCTTTGTATTGCTTAAATAATTTTTCTGCAGCTTGAAAAGAAGTCAACTTCCCCTCTACTACTTCGTTTTCTATTTCATTTAACGCTTCTATATGTTCGCTGGACGCAAAGAAATCGTTGAGGATTAATTCTTTTAAGGTTTCTTTCAACCACTTTTTATCCTGTGTTTTTCGTGTCAATTCAAAGTGTCCGTTTTCTTTTACTTTCGTTTCAAATTCTTTGACAACACGATACACTTTGTCAATATTATTGTTGTCGTATGCACTGCACGTAAAAACCTGCGGAATCCAATTATTGGCATTTGGCGGGAATAAATGCAATGCATTTCTGTATTCCTGTGCTGCTTGATTTGCTTTTCGAACATTGTCTCCGTCCGTTTTAGTAATTACCAGCGCATCTGCCATTTCCATGATTCCTTTCTTTATTCCTTGCAATTCATCTCCAGCACCAGAAAGCATTAACAACAAGAAGAAATCGACCATAGACTTCACAACCGTTTCCGATTGTCCAACTCCAACTGTTTCTATCAAAATAAAATCAAATCCTGCTACTTCGCACAAAATTATACTTTCGCGCGTTTTCTGTGCTACACCTCCAAGTGTGTCTCCAGCCGGTGAAGGACGAATAAATACTTCATCCATCACAGATAACTCGTTCATGCGTGTTTTATCCCCTAAAATACTACCGTGTGAAACGGAGCTGGAAGGGTCAACTGCCAAAACCGCAACTTTTTTTCCATGAGCCACTAAAACCTTTCCAAAAGATTCAATGAACGTACTCTTTCCTACTCCTGGAACCCCCGTAATTCCAATACGAATTGAATTCCCGCTTTTTGGTAAGCACAATTGAAGTAATTCATTCGCCGCTTTTCTGTGTTTTGAATTTTGACTTTCAATCAATGTTATTGCAGCACTCAATGAGGTGATGTTAGATTCAGAAATTCCATCAAATAGCTCTGCAGGACTTAAACTCTCGCGAAAGTCACGCTTCTTTTTAATCCAATCTTCGACCTTATTTTTCTTCATGCGATTTGAATACAATGCTAAGATACTCGATTACTCGAAAAATCATCTAATCTTCTTAGACTTCTTCACAATTAAAGATATTCTCCTTAACTTTGACGCATGAAGAAAATCGGAATCATCGGAGCGGGACTTTCAAGTCTTTATGCTGCCTGTTACCTTGCGAAAAAAGGTTATAGTGTTGATGTGTACGATAAAAATAAAATGGCTGGCGGTCGTTCGCAAGTCTACAAAGACCAAGGGTACACTTTTGACATGGGACCTTCATGGTATTGGATGCCCGATGTTATTGATCGTTTGTTTTCTGAATTAGATGAAAATCGAAGTGACTATTTTGCTTTAAAGCGATTAGATCCTGCGTATAAAGTTTTTTGGAAGAACAACGAATCGACTTCAATTCCAGCTGGACGTGGTGAATTACTCAATTTATTTGATGGATTTGAAAAAGACGGTGGAAAGAAATTAAATCGCTTTCTAGAGCATGCTAAAATGAAGTACAACACTTCGATGCGATCGTTTATTGAAATTCCAGGGTTGAAAATCGGAGAACTTCTAAAATTTGAAATCGCAAAAGGAGCGCTAAAACTGGACATGTTTAAATCGGTAGAAAAGGACGTTTCCAATCGTTTTGAATCTGAAAAAGCACAAAACATATTGAACTTTCCCGTATTATTTTTAGGAGAACGCGCTTCAAAAATTCCAGCGCTGTATACTTTAATGAACTATGCAGATTTAGAATTGGGAACTTGGTATCCAGAAGGCGGAATGAACGCAATTGCGAATGCATTGGAAAAAATTGGAAAAAAACACGGCGTTCGTTACCATTATGAATCGCCAGTTTCAGAAATTATCGTTGAGAACAAGCAAGTCAAAGGACTAAAAATAAAAAATGAAATAATCAACTTCGACGCTATCGTCGCTGGGGCAGATTACAACCACGTAGAACAGAAGTTGTTACCCAAAGAATTCAGACGCTACGACGAAAACTATTGGGACAAGCGAAAAATGGCACCTAGCTCGTTATTGTTTTACATTGGTTTATCTGAAAAAGTCAGTGGATTAGAGCATCACAATTTATTCTTCGATGAAAGTTTAGAACAACACGGAAAGGAAATTTACGAAACTCCACAATGGCCAAGTAAACCATTATTCTACGTCTGCGCCGCTTCCAAAACGGATGATGCTATTTCACCCGAAGGTCATGAGAATTTGATGATTTTAATTCCTATCGCACCTGACTTGGAAGATTCGCGAGAAAATCAAGATAACTACTTCAATTTAATTATTTCTCGAATGGAAAAACAATTGGGTAGAGAAATAAAATCAATCATCAATTACAAGCAATCTTTTAGCGTAAACGACTTTAAATCAGAGTACAACGCCTATAAAGGAAATGCCTATGGATTGGCAAACACACTAAAACAAACTGCACATTTAAAGCCAAAGCTAACATCGAAGCTAAAAAATCTATACTTTTGTGGGCAGCTAACGGTTCCTGGGCCTGGTATGCCACCAGCGTTAATATCAGGAAAAATAGCAGCAAAACAACTAATTACAGAAGATTGAAGTCTCTTTTTGATACATATTGTTACCACGCTTCCAAGCACGTTACGATGACGTACAGTACGTCTTTCTACTCGGGTGTCAGTAAGTTAGATAAAAAAATCAGAAATGATGTACATGCGATTTATGGCATGGTTCGTTTTGCAGATGAGATTGTAGATTCATTTCATGATTTCGATAAGGAGACACTTTTACTAGAATTCAAAGAAGCTACATTTCTTGCTATAGAAAGAGGAATTTCATTGAATCCAATATTAAATTCATTTCAGTCCACTGTAAACAAATACAACATTGATTTTGAATTAATTAATCAATTTTTCAATAGTATGGAAATGGATCTTAATCCAGTAAACTATACTCAAGAAAAGTATGACGAGTACATTTTCGGTTCTGCAGAAGCAGTTGGACTAATGTGTTTAAAGATATTCGTTTATGGTGATTCAGAGGAATATGAAAAGTTAAAACCTTACGCAATGCGTTTAGGAGCTGCGTTTCAAAAAATAAATTTCCTGCGAGATATTAAAGACGATTCTCAAATATTAGGTCGCCTATATTTCCCAAATGTTGATACCAATAATATGACATTGGAGAATAAATTGGCCATCGAAGCAGAAATTAAAAAGGACTTTATTGAAGCTTACAAAGGAATTACAATGCTTCCAAAATCTTCTCGTTTTGGCGTTTACATGAGTTACAGGTATTACTCTTCTCTCTTGAAACACATCGAAAAGCAAACATTAACTGATTTAATGAATGAGCGTTTTTCTATTCCAGCGAGTCTTAAAACCTTGTTATATGCAAAATCATTGATTCGCCACTCTATCAATCGACTTTAAATTCTTAACTTCGGTGAGATGTTATTTTTCATAGGTTTTATAAGCGGTTTTATCGCAATGGAATTTGTTGCTTGGTTGGCACACAAGTATCTTATGCATGGCGTTTTATGGGGGATTCACCGCGATCATCACCAACCAACAGGCCATAAATTTCAGCGCAACGATCTCTTCTTTTTAGTCTTCGCAATTCCTTCTTGGCTTTGTATCATGTTAGGATTCATTTACTGGGCTCCACTATCTATCGGTCTTGGTTTTGGATTTACCTTTTACGGATTAATCTACTTTCTTTTTCATGAAGTAATTGTCCACCGTAGATACAATTGGCTGGACAACTTAAACGGAAAATACCTTGATTCATTGAAAGCCGCGCATCGTGGACATCACGAAAAAGTAGAAAAAGAAGATGGCGTAAGCTTTGGCTTACTTCTATTCCCTAAAAAATTCTGGAAGAAATGAAATCGCTCTATCTCATACTTGATATAGCAACATTAGCTTGTCCATTATTATTGAGTTTCGATAATAATATTCAATACGCTAAATCGTGGAAAAGTTCCTTATTGGCTGCTCTAATAATTGCCATTCCTTTTATTATATGGGATATTATTTTTACTCAATATGGTTTTTGGGGCTTCAATCCGGAATTCATTACTGGAATTTACATCTTTCATTTACCCATTGAAGAAATTCTTTTCTTTATTATTGTTCCTTTTGCATGTACCTTTATTTATGAATGCTGTAAGTACTTTTTTAGGTCTTATCAATTCATTATATTAAATCGAGTTTTTACGTTTTTCATTCCGCTTTACGCATTGAATATGGTATTTCTAGACGATATAGGCTATTATACACTCTTATCCATTGTCGCTTCAAGCATTGTTCTCTTTTGGATGATGAGAAACCCTCAATATCGATTTATTTCCATTGCATTTTGCTTCATTTTAATGCCTTTTTTCATAGTGAATGGATTTCTAACCGGTGAATTTACTGAATTTCCAGTTGTTTGGTACAACGATGCTCAAAAAGTAGATTACCGTATATTCACGATTCCAATGGAAGACGTTCTGTATAATTTTGCTTTGATCGTTTCAAATATTTTGGCGTTTGAATTCATCAAAAAACTACTTGCTAAATGATGAGAATTGGCTTAATGTCCGACACACATGGCTATGTCGACCCAAAGATTTACGAATATTTTAAAAACGTAGATGAAATTTGGCACGCTGGTGATATTGGAACCATTGGTGTGGTAGACGATTTAAAAAAGTTTAAACCATTTCGTGGTGTTTACGGAAATATTGACGGTGAGGAAATCAGAAGTGAGTTAAAGGAATCTGTCAGATTTAAGTGCGAAGATGTTGAAGTGCTAATCACACATATTGCTGGAAAACCAGGTAAATATTATCCCAAAGCGAAAGAATTACTCGAAGAAAAAGCTCCTAAACTATTTATTTGCGGGCATTCTCATATATTATTAGTCAAAATGGACCCCAATTATAAGATGCTATGGATGAATCCTGGAGCATGTGGATTTAAAGGGTTTCATTCCGTTAAAACCCTTTTGAGGTTCTCAATTACAAAAGACAAAATTCACGATTTAGAAGTGATTGAAATAGGAAAACGAGTTTGATATAAAATTTTTATTTATTTTATGCGTTAATGACATCAATGAAAGCAAAACTTCTAGGCACATTTATCTTACTAAATACGTTAGTTTATTCTCAAACTGGAGGAAACACGTCGTTTCAGCTGTTAGGATTGCATTTTAATGCGCGCTCAGCAGGTCTAGGTGGGAATTTCATTTCTGTAAAAGACAAAGATGTAAATATGGGAGTCGCCAACGCATCATTACTCAATGAAAAAATGAATAAAGACATTAGTTTTAGCTCCTCTTTGCTCTCCGGCGGAGTCAATTACGGAACCTTCGCATATGGTTATAAAGTGAAAGATATTGCTGTGATGTCGTCTTATATACAATATATAGCTTACGGTAAAATGGAAAGAAGAACCGTTAATGGCGAACAAGAAGGAACGTTTAGTCCTTTTGAGATGATTGCTGGTAGTTCTATTGGCCGTGAATTAAACCCTAGACTATCTATTGGAGCAAATCTAAACTTTTTGTATTCTCAATTAGAAACGTACAATTCAGTTGGAGCATCTGTTAATTTTTCAGGAACATTTCATAATGAAGATAAAGGCTTGTTAGTAACGGTATTAACAAAAAATATTGGTTATCAGTTTAAATCATACACGAACAATAAAACTAGAAAACCACTTCCTATCGATGTGCAACTGGCAACTTCGTATAAATTACCGCACGCTCCATTTCGTATTTCAGTTCTGGTCCACCATTTAAACAAGTGGGACTTGACATACAACGATCCAAACTTAAAACCAACAACAGATCCATTAACGGGAGATATCGTTCCAGTAGAACGAGCTAGCTGGTTTGAAAAGCTTGGAAGGCACTTTACGTTTCAATTGGAGACGCTAATTGGTAAACATTTTGACTTAAGAGTAGGTTTTGACTACCAACGTAGAAAGGAATTAGCGCTATCAGAGCGACCTGGAATAGCGGGATTATCATTTGGTGCCGGGCTTAAACTACGTAAGTTTAGCCTTGATTATGGCTTCATCCTTTATTCCCGAGCAGGGTTTAATAATATGATTACCTTTTCCACAAACTTATCTACTTGGAAAAAGTAGTGTAAAGCCCTTTTAGTATTGACACTCGCAAGATTTAGTCATTATTAACAATCAAAATGTGAATTACTTTTTTGCAACCTTTCGGTAAAAAGTTCGTACAATTGTATAAATCAAAAATTATTTATTTTATGAAAAAGTCAATTTTAGCGGTAGCGGTTGTTTTAGGAGCAACTTCTTTATTCGCTCAAAAATTAGAATCAAAAAATGGAGAAGCTTATTTACCAGCTGCTGGTGATTGGGCTGTAGGTATTGATGCTACACCTTTCTTAAACTACTTCGGTAACTTAATCGGTGGAGGTCAAGGAAATAATACTGCTCCATCATGGAACTTTTTAACTAATAACCAAACTATTACTGGAAAGTATTTTGTAGAAGATGACGTCGCTTACCGTGCTTCTTTACGTTTAGGATTTGGATCTGCTACTGAAAAAAGAATGGTTACAGACAGAGCTTCATTAGCTGTTGTTGATTTCCCTAACTTACCAGACATGGTAGAAAACAAAATGAAAGCAAGTTCAATGAATGTTGGATTAGCAGTTGGTCTTGAAAAAAGAAGAGGTTTTGGACGTCTTCAAGGTTACTACGGAGCTGAATTAGGTTTTAACTTAAAATCAAACTCTGATAAATACGAGTATGGTAATGCATTGACGCTTTCTACAGCTGCACCAGCTGTTGGTGTTGATGCTGATGATGATTTCAATGGAAATGTATTTGCTGATGGTGATTACGGTTTCAACTCTAGAGTGACTGAGACAAAAAGCGGATTAACTTTCGGAGTTGGTCTTAGAGCTTTTATCGGAGCTGAATACTTCGTATTGCCAAGATTATCTGTTGGTGGTGAATTTGGATGGGGATTAGCATTCACAAGCAAAGGAGCTGCTTCTACTTCAACTGAAATGGTAGGAACTAATGGTACTACCGGTGTTGAGTCTATTGAAACTATTACTAGAGAAGGATCTAAATCTTCTTCTTTTGGAGTTGATACAGAGGCAAATACTTCTATGTTTGGAGCTGCTGGATCTTTAAGAATGGTTTTCCACTTCTAATAAGCAGAAATAATATTAAAAGGACATCTTCGGATGTCCTTTTTTTTTGACTTAACTTTCCTATTTTTACAAAATGAACAAGAAGATAATTATAGCAATTGATGGCCACTCGTCTTGTGGAAAAAGCACACTAGCAAAAGCATTAGCCAAAGAATTGGGTTACGTTTTCATCGATAGTGGAGCAATGTATCGTGCCGTGACATATGCTGCTTTAAAAGGTGAAATGATATCAACTTCAGAATTTAATATTCAAAAACTAATTAAATCACTGGCAAAGCTTGAAATTGAATTCAAATTAAATCGCATTACAAAGTCTCCTGAAATTTTCTTGAACGGAAAAAATATTGAAGACGATGTACGCAAACCAGAGATCGCAAATTTTGTTTCCCAAATTGCAGAGATTAAAGAGGTGCGACAAAAATTAGTGAGTGAACAACAAAAAATGAGCGTAAATGGTGGAATAGTAATGGACGGCAGAGACATTGGCTCAGTCGTTTTCCCTGACGCCGAATTAAAGTTTTTTGTTACCGCCGATATTGAAACTAGAACCAATCGAAGGTTTGATGAGCTTGTTTCAAAAGGGATCGATATTTCAAAAGCAGAAGTTCGCGAGAACTTAATTAAACGAGATGAAATTGACTCCTCAAGAAAAGAAAGTCCTTTGTTAAAAACTGCTGATGCCATCGTAATTGACAATTCAAACATTACAAAATCCGAACAGCTCGACATTGCATTAATTCACACAAACGCTATAATTACACGGAATTTATTAAAATTTTAATTAATTAGTTATTTTCTTCACGTCGTAGAAATAATTGTATTAAATTTAGCACTCTACTACCAACACTAAATTTATGAGTTCTATAAGTAAAATAACGGAGGATATTATCAATCGAAGTCCATTTTTAAGAGAGGCTATGACTGAAAACCTAATAAATATTTCAGCACTAGCACGAAAAATAATTCCCGAAGTCGAAAAGGTTACAAACAAGGAAATTAAGGAAGGTGCCATTGTAATGGCCATCAAAAGAATGACTCCTGGGGTTTACCACAAATTAGACGTGAAAATCAAAAAAGTTATAGGCGGTATTGGAGATTTCTTAGTTCGAAGTGATTTAGTTGATTTTACATTTGAAAATTCTGAATCCTTAAGAGAATGTCAAAGTAATTTGGTCAAATTTGTCAATAGTGACAGAGAAAGTTTTTTCACTCTTTGCAAAGGAATTGCAGAGACCACTTATATTTTAAATACAAAGTATGCTGGTGAAGTAAAGCGAATTTTCAGAAACGAGCATTTGAAAGCCCATACTTTAGATCTTTCTTCTATTACAGTAAAACTTCCTGAAACAAATACTGAAACGTTTGGTGTTTATTATTACATCATGAAGCATTTAGCTTGGGATGGAATCAACATTGAACAAGTTGTTTCAACTGCAAATGAGTTTACAGTAATTGTTGATTCAAAAAATATTGACGATGCTTTTAAAATATTAATGCAATTAAAAAGAAGTATTTAATACTTCTTTTTAATTTTTACATTTTTCTTCTGGTGTTGCTCCACATAATCCGCATGCCGCACCCTCTTCATTAATAAGTGGATTATTGCTTGCACAGGTTCCGGCAAACTTTCCGTCCTTTATTACTAAAATTTTAATTGCAATTCCTGCAAATGCAAGTCCTAGTAATCCGATTGTAATGAGAATTAATTCCATTTCTTTCCTTTTTTACAAAAATATCAATTTTTATCCACCAATTCGCCAGTTCCGTAATTGTTAAACTGAATCATTGCTGGAGTTCCTTTATAATAAATACTTCCTGACGAGTTAATTTCAGCTAGTAAATTACATTGATCCGCATTTACTTCCACTAACCCTGCTGAATTTGAAATTACAACCAATTCATTCAAAACATGCAAGCCATTGGAGTTTCCATAGCCATTGCTAGAAATTTGAAAATTGGCATAGTTTACAAATCCACCAACCACATAATTGCCCCAACCATGCGAGATTAAAAGGTTTAATGAATTAGCGTTCAATTTTAAATCGAAGGCTCCTGCGCCATCTCGAATTAATAATGTAAAATCAGTTAATAGAAGCGTGTCAGGACAAATTACTTCATGAGTTCCTTCAAATTCAATGTTTATCATATCAACAAAGTGAATCTCAACCTCTACAACTTCCTCATACGACCGAAGAAAAGCGCATTCGTTTGAATTCTCTATTACCAATTTTTGATTCTCAACGTGCACATCAATTCCATTGATCAAGTTTCCACCGCCTGTAACAACAACTTTGTTAACCACGTCCTGAATTAATTTGTATTTCAGATGTGGACCCATATATAGAAATTCAAAGTCATCGACTAAAATCTCTTTACTTGCGTTATCACCAATAGATTTAATACAATTTCTGTCTTCCGATTTTTTACAACCAAAAGTCAACAGGGCGATAATGAATATAATTCCTAATCTCATTTCTTAAAATTATAACCAATTCCATATTCAAAGTAGTCCGCTTTCGCCCAATGCGATTTCAAAGCTAAATTGATGTTAATTCCATTATCGAAAACGTAGCGCATTCCAATTCGGTGATACAGTGGTGTCTCAGGCTTGAATTTATCCCGCACATAAACGCCCATTCCAAATAATAAGTGAAAATGATCTAAAGGAAGTATATATCCAGCGAACAATCCCAACTGAATGATTTCAGATTGTTTTTTACGAATACCAGTATGATATCCCATTATAGCTTGCTTTGAAAAAACGTCGAATGAAACTTCCACCGCTACTTTTGGATTAAAGAACCTTCTGCCAATAGCACTAGCGGCAAAAATCGGATATTTCTTTCCTCCGGTCGGGTATATTTCTTTTACAGAACCAACTACCATAATTCCATATTCCCATCTTTTCTTATAAGCGTCATGAACATAATTCGAATCAATTCCTTTTTTAATTCGGTACCCATATCCTAATCCAATATACGGTAAATTCAAACCTAAATTTGGCATTTTTGAAGAACCATTAGAAAAATGTGTCATGTCAATAGAAATATTCACAGAATGATTTCCGAACAATATTCGACTTTCCAATCCCAAACATATTTGTGCATTGAATGAAGAACCAATAGCGTTATTAAGTTGGTTTGTCTCTTGATTAAAATGTTTCGTTCCATAGCCTAATCCAGCTCCCATTTTCAAACTGAACAAGTAATGCTTTAAATTAATCAGTGGAAAACTCGAAAAACCTATTAAACCATAATATTCTCCTAGTAATTCTCTATTTCCAACCGTACCAAAAAAACCTGTTACCCCAATCAATGGGTTCTTGTAAGCCTTGTGCCATAATTTTCTGTTTTTTGGTCTAAAATAGCAACTGACTTCTCCTGCAAATGCGTGCTCTGTAGCTAAATGTCCCATTACACTCCTATGAGCTGCCAAAAAACCTGCTTTGCCCTTCGCTTCTATCCATAAATCGCCCTTCAATTGACCAAAAGAACAATTGGAAGCAACTAAAACAACTATTAATATCACTAATTTCACTCGGTAAAAATAAGAATAACCGAGCAAAGAACTTAATAATATTAATTTTGAAAATAAAAACGATGGACGAGCGACTGATTGCCTTTGAACGATTATTGAATATCATGGATGTTTTGCGAGAAAAATGTCCGTGGGATAAAAAGCAAACATTAGAGTCTCTCCGTCATTTGACCATAGAAGAAACATATGAATTAGCAGATGCAATTATTGACAATGACATGAATGAAATCGAAGGTGAAATTGGCGATCTATTTTTACACTTGGTGTTTTATTCTAAAATTGGTGAAGAACAAGGAAAATATAACGTAACGACTGTATTGAATCGAATTTGCGATAAATTGGTCTACAGACATCCACACATTTACGGTGATGTTAAAGCTGACACTGAGGAAGAAGTAAAGTCAAATTGGGAGAAGTTAAAGTTGAAGGAAGGAAAAGAATCCGTTTTGGAAGGAGTCCCGAAATCACTTCCTGCAGTTGTGAAAGCAACTCGAATTCAGGAAAAAGTAAAAGGAGTTGGATTTGAATGGGACAATAGAGATGATGTCTGGAACAAAGTAAAGGAAGAAATTTATGAGCTAGAGGTTGAAGTAAACTCCAATCAATCCAAAGATAAAATAGAAGACGAATTTGGAGATGTACTTTTTTCGCTTATTAACTATGCTCGATTTATTAATGTGAATCCAGAAAATGCTTTGGCTAAGACAAATAATAAGTTCATCAAAAGATTTCAAAAAATGGAGGTACTACTAAAGGAAAATGGACATTCCATTGAAGAAAGTTCTCTTGAGTTAATGGATACTTATTGGGAAAAGGCAAAATTATTTGAAAAATAAAAACCCCTTTCAATCAATAATCAATACCGTTTGAAACTTTTCCAGAATTTAACATTCCTTTATTGATTTGTTTATCTTATCTTCGATGCTTGTTAAAACTAGATACTCAAAATATGAAACTGTTCTATTTCTTTTTATTTACAGTCTTTTCCTCCCAACTTTCTTTTTCTCAAGATTTTACCATAAGAGGTTTTATCTACAACAAGGCAGATGGTGAACCAATGCCATTCGAAAAGGTTAAATTACTTGCAGCTGACAGTACTACGCTAGGTGGATCTGTAACAGACGTAAACGGATTTTTCTCAATGTCGAAATTGGACAGAGGTGAATACATCGTTAAGGTTGAAAGTGCATTGTATAAAACGATTACCCAAAACGTTTCAATTACGGAAGTAAAAGGAATTGAGGACATTAATATTCAATTAGAAAAAAAGGACGACGTTCAAAACCTTACTCAAATTGACGTGAGCGCTGAAAGTCAGCGAAATAAAACGCAAGTTGGTATCTCTGAAATTCGAATGGATAAAAAAGGCCTGGAACGTGTTCCAAGTATGGGTGCTGAAAATGATATTGTTGGAGCATTTAGTATTACACCAGGAGTTGTAACTACTGGAGATCAAGGTGGACAGCTATATGTCCGTGGAGGTACGCCAATTCAAAACAAAATATTGTTGGATGGAATGACCATTTATAATCCGTTCCACTCTATTGGATTCTTTTCCATCTTTGAAACTGAGCTAGTTCAAAACGTAAGTATTTTTACTGGTGGTTTCGATGCAAAGTATGGAGGGAGAATCTCTTCTATCATGGACATTACCTATAGAGACGGTGACCGTAAAAAGTTTGGTGGTAAAATTTCAGTATCTCCATTTTTAGCGAAAGTTGTGCTTGAAGGTCCTTTTTCAAAACCGAAAGAAGGTAAATTTAGTCCAGCCACTTATGTTTTTTCTGCTAAACATAGTTTACTTGATTATTTATCAAAGTCAATTTATCCTCGTGTCACTAATGGTGATGGAATGCCTTTTTCTTTTACTGATTTGTATGGTAAAATAACATTCAAAGGAGACGGTGGTTCTAAATTCAACGCATTTGGTTTTTACAATGATGACAAAGTAAATTATGACATTGCAAATATAAATTGGACACAAGGTGGTGGTGGAATTAATTTTCTTTTGGTACCGAATAGCTCACCGATTTTTGTTCGTGGTCACGTAAATGGTAGTTATTATGGAACTACCTTTTTGGAACCAACAGAGGGGATTGAACCAATTCCAAGAACCAGTTCTATTGGTGGATTTGATTTAGGATTTGATTTCACTTACTTTCTAAAGAACAACGGAGAGCTAAACTATGGTATTAACTTGAACGGATTCAGCACTAAATATGAAACATACAATACTGAAGGTCGAAAAATTGCTGATGAAAACTTTACAACTGAAATTGGAATTTTCTTGAGTTATAATTTTGTTTCAACGCGCTGGGTAATTCAACCAAGTTTCAGAGCCCAAATGTATGCTTCAATGGGGACTATTTCTCCAGAACCACGTTTAGGCATCAAATTTAATGCAACTGAAAAGTTTAGACTTAAAGCTTCAGGTGGACGTTTCTCTCAAAACTTCACATCTGTTTCTTCAGACAAAGATGTTGTTAACTTATTTAATGGATTCCTTTCTGCTCCTACTAATGTACAAGAAACATTTGTTACCTATTACCAAAATGAAAAAACGCCTAAAAACGGGTTACAATATGCTTGGCACGCGATTGGCGGGTTTGAATTAGATATCACTAAAAAAATCTCTGCAAATGTTGAAGGATACTACAAATACTTCAGTCAATTGAGTAACATCAACAATAAGAAATACTATGCTGATGATGACAAAAACCCAAATATAGATGACATTTACAAAAAAGACTTTATTCTTGAAAATGGCGAGTCTTATGGTGTTGATGTATTGATTAAATACTCCGATAGTAGATTATTCCTTTGGGGAGTTTATTCTTACGGACATTCAATTCGATGGGATGGGGACACAACTTACTTCCCTGTATTTGATAGAAGACACAACTTAAACTTAGTTGGAACGTACTTATTTGGAAAGAAAAAAGACTTGGAGCTTAGTATTCGTTGGAATTTAGGTTCAGGATTGCCATATACTCCGACAGTTGGAAACTTTGAAAGTCAAAACTTTGGTGCGGGAGTAACGACAGATTATACAACCACAAATGCTAATTCTATTACAACTAATTTAGGAGACCTTAACAGTGAGCGTTTACCTTATTACCACAGATTAGATATCACAGTTAAAAAACGATTTGTTTTCAAAAATGAATCAGTGATTGAAGTTATTGGATCTCTTACAAACGCATACAATAGAAGCAATATTTTCTATGTCAACCGCGTAACGAATGAAAAGATTTATCAATTCCCAATTTTACCTAGTTTGGGAGTAAGCTATAAGTTTTAATACTAATAAACTCATTTAAAGGCTGTCTGTTTTAGACAGCCTTTTTTTTTGCTAAAATCTTCCATTTTTGAAATAATAAATTTAACTCTTTTAGCCAGAGGGATTTTAAATCTTTCAATTTTGAAACCACAGTAATTCTGTATAATTGAGTACATTTGCAGTCGCAAAAACACACTCATGAGTAATTCAGTTGAAATAGAGAAAAGAAGAACCTTTGGTATCATTTCCCATCCAGATGCTGGTAAGACAACACTGACGGAAAAACTTCTTCTATTTGGCGGTGCGATTCAATCTGCGGGAGCTGTAAAAAACAATAAAATAAAAAAAACAGCAACTTCCGATTTCATGGAAATTGAAAAACAAAGAGGTATCTCTGTTGCCACTTCTGTTATGGCCTTTAATTACAATGGAAAGCAAATTAATATTCTGGATACTCCTGGACACAAGGACTTTGCTGAAGACACTTTTAGAACCTTAACAGCTGTTGATAGTGTTATTCTTGTAATTGATGTTGCCAGTGGTGTTGAAGCTCAAACAGAACGACTAATGGAAGTTTGTCGCATGCGTAATACGCCTGTGATTATTTTTGTTAATAAATTAGACCGTGACGGTAAAGAAGCATTTGACTTATTGGATGAGTTAGAAGCAAAATTAAACCTTAAGGTTTGCCCACTTTCTTGGCCTATTGGAATGGGCGATCGATTCAAAGGAGTATATAACATCTATAAAAAAGAACTGAATCTATTTTCACCTAACAAAACTGGAATTGCAGATGACGTAAAGTCTATTGCCGACATTAATTCTAAAGAAATTGACGCAATTATTGGTGACAAACCAGCTGCTGAACTGAGAGAAGAATTGGAAATGATTGCAGGAGTTTATAATCCATTCGATAGAGAAACATATTTATCAGGTGAAGTAGCTCCCGTTTTCTTTGGCTCTGCAGTAAATAATTTTGGGGTGCAAGAATTATTGAATGCGTTTTGTGAAATATCACCGTCTCCTCGTGGACGCGAGTCCGACTTAAAAATGGTGAATCCAGACGATCCTAAATTTTCAGGATTCGTTTTTAAAATTCACGCCAATTTAGACCCAAAGCATAGAGATAGAATTGCTTTCCTAAGAATTGTTTCTGGAAAATTTGAACGAAATACTTTTTACAATCACGTGCGCTTGAGTAAAAAAATGAAGTTTTCGAATCCAACGTCATTCATGGCGCAAGATAAAAGTGTTATTGACGAAGCATACCCAGGTGATGTTATTGGGTTATACGATTCAGG
This sequence comes from uncultured Flavobacteriales bacterium, assembly GCA_963925035.1. Taxonomy (GTDB): domain Bacteria; phylum Bacteroidota; class Bacteroidia; order Flavobacteriales_D; family Crocinitomicaceae; genus UBA4466. The sequence goes on along the minus strand of CAWUSK010000012.1, from coordinate 104,320 downwards.
TAATTTCAAAATTGGAGATACATTGAACGAAGGTGAGCAGTTTATGTACAAAGGCGTTCCGAGTTTTTCTCCGGAAATTTTCATGGAGTTGGAAAACTTAGATCCAATGAAATCTAAGCAATTGGACAAAGGTGTTAAGCAGTTAATGGATGAAGGTGTTGCACAATTATTTATTCAGCAACCTGGAAGTCGTAAGATAATTGGTACTGTTGGAATGCTTCAATTTGAAGTAATCAGCTATCGACTAGAACATGAATATGGTGCGAAATGCCGTTTTGTCCCTCGTAATTTTCATAAAGCTTGCTGGATTACCAGCTCAAATGATGCGCAATTAGAGAACTTCAAAAAAGCAAAAGCGAGATACCTTGCCTTAGACAAAGATGATAATTTAGTATTTCTGGCTGAAACACAATTTTTACTTCAAATGGCTGAACAAGACTATAAGGAAATTGTCTTCCATAAGACTTCTGCGTTTAAGCTTGAAGCATAAGTTCAAAATTTAACGTATTTGATTTCTTTTTTTTACTAACTGACTACTACTGTGAATGTCAAATCTTTATTTGGAAAATCTATTATCTTTCTTTTATTGATTCTTAACTCAAATTCTTATGCTCAATCGAATGATTGGCAATTGATGAAATCTGAAGCCACTAATGTTAATAATTTTTTACTTTTAGCGGAAACTTGGCTTTTACTTCAAATAGCAGAACAAGATTATAAAGAAATCACGTATCACAAAGCGCAAGACTATAACTAATTTTAAGCTAAAGACATAGATTGAATAATATTTTTTTTGCCATGCAACTAAAGTTATTGATTTTTAGTCTAGATTTGATAATAAGAACTTACACCTAATTACTGCTTAATTATGAAATCAACATTAATAACGTTTAGTTTACTTTGCGTTTTCACCTCCGGGGCACAGGAAAAAAATGAGCCTATTCGAATTGACTCAAATGGTGTAAAAGTATTTCAAGCGGAAGGTATTGAGAATGCAACACATTTGTCTGAAAAACCAAGTTCGATAGAATCAAACTCTCAGCGAAATATAAAAGATTGGAATTTGGAAGAATGCGAAAACGCGCTCTACTACATTGACTTAAAAATTAATTCGCTTGTTGAAGAAGGTGGGAATTTTGAAGCAATCAAAGAATATGAGTTACAAGTTGCCGAAATTTCAGTTCGGAAACAGGAACTAATTATTAGGTAATATGAAAAATATACTATTTTCAGCAATAATTTGCCTGTTATCTTATGTATCGATTGGGCAAATTACACCAAATGGAAATTCTGGAGAATCGACAACTGCTTATACAAATGGTTCTCCAAACGATCCAATTTATATCTGGTGTGCAGATGGTTTGACGAATAATACTGCAAGTTTAACAGCCACACCTCCTTCAGGAACGGGTCCTTTCACTTTTAATTGGTATTATCACAATCAAGCAACTTCATCATGGTCTACCTATTCATCTAGCGTTGGTGCTACTTCAATAATTAGCAATTTACCAAGTGATGGATATAAAGTTCAAATTTATGACAATGTTGGGACTTTAATTGCTTGTTACAATTCATGGGTCTGGAATATGAATTCAGAAGTTTCAGTCTCAGAAACGGCTACTGCCTGTGATGCGACTAATCTAAATGGTTCAATTCTTTTCAATGGAAGTTTTACTTATTATAATCCACCACCTCCAGAATCATTAATTACAGCTACTACCTCTATAAACGTCTGCTTTTCAGCAACACATACTTTTGTTTCGGATTTGGCGTTTTATTTAGTCGGACCTCCGTCATGTGGAAGCCCACAAATTTTATTATCACCAAATCCAGGAGCGAATGGTCAGGGTAGTGTTTGTAATAGCGGGAATAATGTTTCAAATTTATGTTTTTCCAGTAGTTCAACAAATAATTTAAATGTATGTACAGCTAGTGCCCCTTTAACAGGAACATACGGTTCATATGGTGCAACTCCAACTTTTATCAATTGGGCACCTTTAATTGGATGTAACGCCGCTCAAGGAGGATGGGCTGTTCAGATCTACGATTGCATTGGTGCCGATGTCGGTTCTTTAACAAATGCCACAATAAGTTTTTCGAATTTAGGGACCGAATGTGGATCCTCTTCGAACATTACCTACTCTTCAGGTGCTATCAATTCAACAATAAATGATAATTCATGCAGTGCTGCATCAGCTTCAATTTTTCAAGTTCCAGTTTCCAGTGTTCTGACAACCCCTATTGTTATTAATGCAACTAGTTCTTACCAATGGACATCAAACCCAGTTGTTGCAATTCCAAATTCGACTTCAAGTTTAACTCCTTCCGTTGCAGGACTTCCAAACGGAAGTGTTATGTTTTATTTAACAGGCACCTTCAGTTATGGCAGTGCAAATTGTACAAATGTTGATTCAGTTGAATTTATTACTACATGTTGTTCAGCAACAGCAGATCCTGGTTCCAATATTTCCATTTGTTCAGGTTTGAATTCTCAAATTGGCACACCTGCTCAACCTGGATTCACGTATTCTTGGAGTCCAACTACTGGACTTAATGACCCTAGTATTGCACAGCCAACTGCGACAGGGACAAACGCGGGACCTGGATCACAAGTCGTTACCTATACATTGACGGTTACTGATATAGCAAATAGCACATGTTTTGATGTAAACAGCATGGATCTAACAATTTTACCGCCAGCAGTTTCTAATGCCGGTCCTAATGTGTCAATTTGCTCTGGAGGAAGTTCTTTAATTGGAACGTCATCGATTGCCGGAATGACCTATTCATGGAGTCCAGCTGCAGGCTTAAGCGACCCAAATATTGCCCAACCAACTGTGTCCGGAACAAATGCAGGACCGGGGAATCAAGTTACAACTTATACTTTAACAGTTACAAACACCGGAAATGGGGGGTGTACCACTCTGAGTAATGTAGATGTAACTATTTTACCTACAATTATTGCCGATGCAGGTCAAGATGTTTCATTTTGCTCTGGATTTGACGCTCAAATTGGTTCGCCTTCTCAAGTAGGTTCAATATACTCATGGACACCGTCCACAGGATTAAGTGATCCAAGTGCAGCACAGCCAACCGTAACAGATGTTAATGCGGGTTCTGGATCACAAGTTCTGACTTATACTTTAACGGTATCAAATGCAGGTTGCTCAAATACGGATGACGTACAAGTTACTATCTTCCCAGTTACTTCCGTAGATGCGGGAACTTACAATCCTGCTTGTGCCGATGCGGGGAATATTACCTTGGCTGGCTCCCCAGTTGGAGGTACTTTTAGTGGGACAGGTGTCGCTGGTAATAGCTTTTCTCCAAGTCAAGGAACACAAACTATAACTTATGCATATACTGATATTAACGGTTGTACAAATACAGATAACCAACAAATTACAATTTTCAATTTACCTTTTGTTAATGCAGGTAATGACCTTACAATATGTGAAGGACAATCAGTAACATTATCCGGCTCAGGTGCTTCTAACTATAACTGGACGAATGGAGTTTTAAATAATCAAGGATTTACTCCTGGATTGGGTACAAGTGTTTACACGATTACAGGAACTGATGCAGATGGTTGTGTTGGAACTGATGATATCACTGTCACAGTGATAGAAATACCTGTATCAGAAGCTATCCCAGATGTCACGACAGGTTTTCCTGGATTAGCGGTTAACTTCCTAAACAATTCGTCAATTACGCCAAATTACCTTTGGAACTTTGGAGATGGTGCAACGGGAGTTACAACTAACGTAGGAACTTCCATGTCTAACACATATGATGAGCCTGGCACTTATTTTATGGTACTTACAGCTTCTAACGGAACTTGTACTGATTATGATACTGTTCAAATAATTGTTATTGAGTATCCAGATCCAATAATTGAGGTTCCAAATGTATTTACCCCAAATAACGATGATTCTAACGAATTCTTCTTTATCAATACAGAATACACGAAATCTATTCAATATATTATAGTTAACAGATGGGGGAATTTGATTTTTGAAGATGAGGGTGTAAACCCACTTTGGAATGGTAACACTGCAAACGAAAAACCTGTTGATGAAGGTGTTTATTTCGTTAAATATGTAGTCATTGGTCTCAATAATGAAACGTATAGCGGACACGGAAGTGTAACGTTGATTAGAGATTAGAGATTAGAGATTAATAATTGAAATTAACTGATTCTAAAAGCGGGAAAATTAATCTTCCCGCTTTTTTTTTACTCAGAAAAAGAGCAATTCCCTCAATAAAATAGTGTTGTTCTGCTCTAGCCTCCTATTAATAGGACTGTTTACTTGTGACTCTTTTGTTTGTTGATTTACTGAAATCAATTCTTAAATTCAATTAAACAACATGAAAACATAATTTAAAATCAGTACAGCATTTATACTCCTTCAAGGACTACTCTATTCTCAAACTGTTATGTCTCCCCAAAAAAATAGACAGTAAATTAAGTTTGAAATTAACACTTAAATTTACAATAATGACGCAAAGAAAGTTCATGTCAAAAATTCAAAGCGAAAGTAGCAAAAAATCACTAAAATAGGTGCATGTGACAATTCGTAACGCTAAAATAAATCTGCTCGGAGTATATCGCATGATCAAAAATGAGTACTTACCGAACTACGATAATAAGTTTTGTTACAGGTTAAATCGAAGATACTTTGGAGAAAATCTATTTAACCGAATAGTGGCAGCCGTTGTGGAAATTTAGTGGTACGTTTGGGACTAGTTAATTTATTTTAGGTAGAATATTTATTTTACGAAAATATTTAGTTATTTCGCCCTCTAATTAAACCCATAGATAAATGGAAAGCATTGAAAACATTGAACTTACATATTTGAGCCTTGATGATTACCAAGAGTTAAAAAGCACAATGATTGATGCATACACGAGTATGCCGAATTCGTATTGGAAAGAAGAACACATCGCCGAGCTTATTAGTCTTTTTCCTGAGGGACAAGTTGTTATGAAGATTAACAATCAAATTGCAGGTTGCGCATTATCAATCATTTTAGATTATAATAAATTTGATGAGCACCATACTTACAAAGAAATCACAGGTAATTACTCATTTAATACACATACCGCAAAAGGTGATGTACTGTACGGAATTGATGTTTTTATTAAGCCTGAATTTAGAGGTTTGAGATTAGGTCGTAGACTGTATGATTATCGAAAAGAATTGTGCGAACAATTGAATTTAAAAGGTGTTGCTTTCGGAGGTAGAATTCCAAACTTCCATAAGTATGCTGATCAAATGACACCAAAAGAATATATAGACAAGGTCCGTAGAAAGGAAATTCATGATCCTGTTTTGAACTTTCAAATTTCAAATGACTTTCATCCAGCCAGAGTATTGAAGGGTTATCTTGAAGGAGATGAGGCCTCTGGTGAGTTTGCTGTTTTACTTGAATGGGATAATATCTATTATGAAAAGCCAAATAAAAATGCTACTCAAATAAAAAAAATAGTTCGTTTGGGATTGATTCAATGGCAAATGCGACCATACAATGGACTGGAAGAACTTTTACAGCAAGTTGAATTCTTTGTGGATGCAGTTTCTGGTTACCGATCTGATTTTGCATTGTTTCCAGAGTTTTTCAATGCGCCTTTAATGGCAGAAAACAATCATTTATCAACCTCAGAGGCTATTCGAGAGCTAGCAAAGCATACTTCTACAATTGTTGACCGATTTTCTTCTCTAGCGATTTCATACAACATCAACATCATTTCTGGCAGTATGCCTGAAATGAAGGATGGAAAATTGTATAACGTAGGTTATTTATGTAAGCGAGATGGAACAAAAGAACGTTACGAAAAATTACACGTTACTCCAGACGAAGCAAAAGTTTGGGGAATGCAAGGTGGGACACAACTAAAAACATTTGATACAGATTGTGGTAAAATTGGAATATTGATTTGTTATGATTCTGAATTCCCTGAATTAAGTCGACTTTTAGCCGATGATGGAATGGACATCTTATTTGTTCCTTTCTTAACAGACACTCAAAACGGATATTCCCGCGTACGTCATTGCGCACAAGCGAGAGCCATTGAAAACGAATGTTACGTCGCAATTGCAGGAAGCGTTGGTAACTTACCGAAGGTTCAAAATATGGATATTCAATATGCGCAATCAATGGTATTTACGCCTTGCGACTTTTCTTTCCCAACAAATGGTGTAAAGGCAGAAGCAACTCCAAATACTGAGATGATATTAATTGCCGACGTTGATATTGATTTACTGCGTGAATTAAACCAATTTGGAAGTGTGAAAAATTTAAGAGATCGCAGGCTTGATTTATTTGAATTAAAAAGAAAATAAAAAAAAGGCTCTCATTTCTGAGAGCCTTTTTTTTATTTAATCTTCTACTATTTCCTCTTCGTCGTCGTTGACCTGCTTCAAACGTGTTGCATAATCTTCCGGCATAAAATCAAAGAATGTATCTCCCCTCAATCCTAGTCTAAGGCATTCTAGAGGAATCATTTCATTGTGAGCAATGTTTCCAAGGTTTACATTGTGCCCAAACAACTTGATGAACCAAACTTGTTGATTTTTCTGAGGCGCTTCCCATAAAATATCTTCTGGATTTACCTTTGCAATAATTCTGTTAATCAACAAAGTATGCGCAGTTCCATTTGATCGAAACACTCCTACATTCCCAGATTCACGTCCTTCAGCAATCACTTTCCACGAACCTGCTTGCAATTCTGTTGACATCATTCTAATCCATTTTGCAGGAGTTACAATAATCCCTGAATCTTTGGAGCCCACTTCAGATAAAACCGTTCTATCTTTTGCCATCGAATGGATAATCTCACACTTCTCGTCATGATTAATGATGATTGATCCATCTGAAACTTCAGCTAAATCAAGACCATATTTATCAACTGTCTGTAGGTATTCTTTTACCATTCCTCTCGCATAGAATGCTTCGAACAAAGTTCCACCAAAATATGGGCGAATCCCCCCTTCTTTGTATAAATTGATTTTTTCTTGCAGATTTTTAGCCACGAAAGAGGTTCCAAAACCAAACTTTACGACATCCGTTAAATGACCTGAAGCTTCAATAAAGTTCTCTACCTCCCTAATGCTTAGCCCTTTATCCATCATCATTGTTAAGCCGTTTTCACGAGGTTTAACAGTTCTTTCAGGAATATATGTTAAATTAAAATTCATTCTTTATTTATTTATCGCTCAAAAGTACAAATTCTGTAACACTTTTAAGCCCTGAATTGATTTCAAACAATTCTAATGCTTTTTTTCTGTCAATTTCTATACACTTTTTGTATAGTTCGAGCGCTTCTTCTTTTCGATCCAAGTTCCACAGAGCATTCACTTTTAACAATGCATTGTACTCGTTCGCCGGGTTCATTTTTTCAAACTCTTCCAAATAATCCATAGCGGATTTCCAAGACGTTAATGAAATAAGGTTAACATAATTCATCAAACACTCTTCATCTAACGGATCTAATGCCAAGGATAGTTCATAATTCTCATTTGCTTCCTCTATCATTTCAATTTTCTCATAAGCTCCTGCTAGTACATGATAAATACCGGCATTTTCAGGGTCTAATTCCAACGCTTTTAGAATTAAGACAATTCCTTCCTTCGTTCTGTCGTTCAAGTCTTCTACAATTCCTAATCCCAACCAAGCATCAGGCAACAATGGTGCTAATTCAATGCTTTTTTCATAAAAATGCTTTGCTAAATCAAGTTCTTTCAATTGTTCGTGACATTCACCGATGTAACAAAATGCAACAGGATCATCGCCGTCTAACTCAATGCTTTTATGGAAGCTTTCAATGGATTTTTTGTATTTATCATTAGAAAGGTATGCATTTCCAAGGTTAAAATATGCCGGTCCAAATTCATCATTAATTAAGACACAATAATCATACGCCCAAATTGCTTTCTCAAAATTTTCCATTTTCGAATAAGCATTTCCCAAATTGTACCAGGCGGTGAACGAATACGGATTTTCATCAATAAAATCCGTATAACATTTTATGGACTGGTCGTAATCGCCAATTTGATCGTAGCAATAAGCTATTTCGTAAATTGCAGCCTCGTTATTTGGATTGTCGCTTACTGCTTTTTTCAGCACGAGCAATGCCGATTTATAATCTAAGGCATTACTGTATTCCATTGCTAAGTCAAGGTAAACTTCGTCCTTATCTTCTTCCTCAGCAAGGTTCATTGCATTTTTAAAATACTTAATTGCATTTTTTGAATCCTTCAACATACTGAATACTGAAGCTTTCGTTAATACCAATTCAAACGAGTCTAATCCAGCCCGTTCCAATTCATTCAACATGTTGATTGCTTCCTTCAATTTTCCAATTGCAGAAAAGCTTTGAGCCAATCGCAATTTAAACAGCAAGTTAAAGGAATATTGAAGTGAGGCTTCTTCAGAACACTTAGCAGCATTTTTATATTGTCCATTCAATAATAAATGGTCAATTAATACTTCCCAACGATCACTGTCCAAAAAACCCATGGACTCTCCTTTTTGTAATGATTCGAAACGTTCTAAATCTTCAATTAGATTTCCGTCTAAAAAATCATCTTCATTCTCTTCATCATCGAACATAATCCAATAATTTTGATTTAATCTAATGTACACCTTTTAAAGCAAAATACCATGCTGACAAACAATTGTTTTCAACATGGTATTCACAATAAATAAAGAATATTATATTGGAAAGTTACTTCCCACTACGTTTTCTTTCTGTTTCCTTAAGTAAAATCTTACGCATTCTAAGACTATTTGGAGTTACTTCAACGTATTCATCACCTTGAATATACTCTAAACACTCTTCTAAGCTAAACTCTCTTGGTGGAACAATTTTTACTTTTGCATCTGTTCCAGACTTACGCATATTCGTTAATTGTTTCGTTTTAGTAACGTTTACAACTAAATCATTTGCACGGCTATTTTCACCAATTACTTGTCCTTCATAAATTGCTTCACCAGCATTAATAAAGAATGTACCTCTTTCCTGTAAATTATTCAATGAAAAAGGAATTGATGTACCTAACTCCATAGAGATAAGAGAACCATTCAAACGGCCAGGAATTTCACCTTTGTAAGGTTGGTATTCCAAGTAACGATGCGACATAATTGCCTCTCCTGCAGTTGCAGTTAACAAATAGTTTCTCAAACCGATAATTCCACGTGAAGGAATTTCAAAAGTGATTGTCATACGTTCCCCTTTAGGTACCATATTTTTCATTTCACCTTTTCTGTTCATCACTGCTTCTACAGCTGTTCCACTATTTACTTCAGGTAAATCAATCGTCAACTCTTCAACAGGCTCACATTTCTTACCGTCAATTTCTTTTATGATAACTTGTGGTTGACCAACTTGTAACTCATACCCCTCACGGCGCATTGTTTCAATAAGAACAGACAAGTGCATTACACCACGTCCAAAAACCATCCATTTATCCGCTTTTTCAGTTTTACCAATTTTCATTGCTAAATTTTTCTCAAGCTCTTTATCTAGTCGTTCAGAAATATGACGAGAAGTCACCAATTTACCTTCCTTTCCAAAGAAAGGAGAATCGTTAATAGAGAATAACATCCCCATTGTTGGTTCATCAATCGCAATACTTTCTAAAGGTTCTGGCTCTTCAGCATCACAGATACTATCTCCAATCTCAAATCCTTCAATTCCAGTTATAGCACAAATATCACCTGGCTGAACACTATCAACTTTAATACGATCTGTTCCTTCGAAAGTGAAAATATCTTTTGTTCTGTGCTTCTGCAAAGTTCCATCTGCTTTTGCAAGAATAATTGGCATATTTGGTTTCATTTCACCTCTTGTTAAACGACCGATAGCGATACGTCCTACAAATGAAGAGAAATCCAAAGATGTAATTAACATTTGTGTATTTCCATCAGGAATAGTAATTGGTGGATAATATTCTAGAATTTTATCCAACAAAGGAGTAATTGAATCAGTTTGATCTTTCCAATCGTCAGACATCCAACTGTTCTTTGCAGAACCGTAAATTGTAGGGAAGTCTAACTGAGCTTCAGTTGCATCTAATTCAAACATTAAGTCAAATACTTTCTCGTGAACTTCTTCAGGAGTACAGTTGTCTTTATCCACTTTGTTAATTACAACAAGTGGCTTCAACCCCATTGAAAGAGCTTTACCTAGAACAAAACGCGTCTGTGGCATTGGACCTTCAAAAGCATCCACCAACAAACAAACACCATCTGCCATGTTCAATACACGTTCAACTTCACCGCCGAAATCGGCGTGACCTGGAGTATCAATAATATTGATTTTTGTTCCTTTATACATTACCGAAACATTTTTCGATACAATCGTAATTCCTCTTTCTCGCTCAAGGTCATTGTTATCCATGATCAACTCACCTGTAGGGCGATTTCTTCCATCAATAACACTTCCAGCTTCAATCATCTTATCAACCAAGGTAGTCTTACCGTGATCGACATGGGCAATAATTGCAATATTTCTAATTTCCATTGTTAAATAAAATTTCTCTTTTTAATTACGTCTTCTTCTATTTTCAAAGCCTCCTTCACGAGCTCCGCCTTCACGGGAACCTCCTTCACGAGATCCACTTTCACGAGATCCACTTTCACTTCGAGAGCTTCCTCCTTCAGATCTTCTTGGGCTACTTCCGCCATCTCTCCTAGGACCGCTTCCGCTGTCTCTTCTTTGACCGCTTCCACCATCTCTTCGAGGACTACTTCCACCGCTTCTTGGAGTACCAAAACTACGACTTCCGCCTCCACCACCGCCACTAGGACGACGACTTCCACCACCACCTCCACCAGAAGGCTTCTTAGTGGTTACTTCAACATTTACTTTGTGACCTTCGTATTCAGTTCCGTTAACCTCTTTAATAATTTTATCCGCTAAATCATTATCCGCTTCAAAGAACGAATAAGACGCTAAAATATCAATCTTTCCAACGTTACTTGATTGAAGTCCTGTGCTATCGCAAACAACGCGTAACAATCCACCTGGATTCAATCCGTCTCTTTGACCTAAATTAACAAAGAATCGTGTTTTGTTTGCATCTTCTTTTCGTGGTGCTCTCTCTCTTCTATCTCCTCTATCCCCGCGTTCATCTCTATCACCTCTATCTCTTCTATTTCCGCGATCTCCATCACGTCCGCTGTCACGATCTCTTCCCGCTTTCGCGTTCAAATCACCAGCTCGTTCGTAATAATCTAAGAAACGGTTAAATTCAGCAGAAATAAAGCGCTTCACCACTTCTTCTTTTGTAAGGTTCTCAAATTCCGCCATTACTGGAGGTAAGAATTCAGCAATATCGTCTTCTTTTACTTCCGTAGCGATGACTTTACTTACCAATTTCAACAATTGAGCTTCACAAATTTCTTTTGGTTCAGGAATTTCACCTTTGACAAAAGTCGTTCTGATTTTACCTTCAATAATACGAATCTTATAACCTTCTCCTGTATTAATCAATACCAACGATTCACCTTTTTTACCAGCACGAGCAGTTCTGCCACTTCTGTGCGTGTAGTTTTCGATTTCATCTGGAAGGTTGTAATTAATAACGTGAGAAATATTATCTACATCAATTCCTCTTGCCGCAACATCTGTTGCAACTAAAATTTGAAGTGACTTTTCTCTAAATCTATTCATTACAGAGTCACGTTGTGCTTGAGACAAATCTCCGTGCAACGGTTCTGCGCTGTATCCTTCTTTCCCTAATTTTTCTGCAACTAAAGCTGTTTCTCTTCTTGTTCTGCAAAAAACCAATCCGTAAATATTTGGATTAAAGTCAATTAAACGCTTCAAAGCAGCGTATCTATCTCTTTCTTTTACGACGAAATAAATGTGCTCGATGTTTTCATTCGATTGATTTTTGTGTCCAATAGAAACTTCTAATGGATTTTCCATGTAATTCTTAGCAATGTTTGCTACTTCTTTTGGCATTGTTGCCGAAAAGAGCCATACATTTTTTGAATCCGGAGTTTGACTTAAAATGGCATCAATGTCCTCTTTAAATCCCATGTTTAGCATCTCATCTGCCTCATCAAGTACAACGTACTCAATCTCTTGCAGAACAACTGCTCTTCTATTAATCAAATCTACCAATCTACCTGGAGTTGCAACAATAATAGTTACCCCTCTTTTGATATCCGACATTTGTTTACGAATGTCCGTTCCGCCATAGACAGATTGTACACTGATGTTTAAATGATTAGAATAAGATTGTAAATCTTTCGCGATTTGCAAACAAAGTTCACGTGTTGGACAAATAATTAGTCCCTGTGGAATTTTGACGTTTTCCTTCACTTTGCTTACTAGTGGTAAACCGAACGCTGCGGTTTTACCTGTCCCTGTTTGAGCTAAACCAACGAAGTCACTTTTCTCACCTAATAGGTGCGGAATGGCTTCTTGTTGGATCGGAGTAGGTGCTTCAAACCCCAGTTCTTTTAACGACTTCAGCACCTCACTCTTTAGCCCGAGTTCCTCAAATGTCATTTTTTTATTTTAAAATTGAGTGCAAAGATACGTAGAATTAAACGATTTATAAGCTATTTAACGAAAGTTGTATATTAAATAAGTATTAATAATCATTAGTTTACAACTTAAATACACATATGAAAATAAAAAAACTGTGAGAAATTCATCTCACAGTTAACTCAATTTCTGGAACGCTGTCTTATATCACTCTTCAACTATCCGCTGTATATATTCATTTCGCCATCTTTTAGACGAACGAAATATGCGCCATTCTCTAAAATCTCTTTGCTCAACTTTACTTCCTGTGAAAGGTTTTCTAACCATTTCTTTTCCAAGTATATCGAATATAACTAATTCAGCATCTATCAGCAAAGAGTTAAATACTAATAAGGATTTGGGTAAATTGAGAATGAATTATTCTCAGAAACATCATTAATTCCATCTAATCCATCTAAAGGACAAGCACCAATGAAAACCGGGTCACTTACTTCTGACGTTCAGGTAGCAACAATAACACCTATATTACTAATCATAGAAAAGTCATTAACCGATTGTCCAGCAACATCATCTAATAACCAATCAAGCCAGAAGTACTCCCTATAATATTTCATCGTTCTCGCTACATTCCAAACTCGCGCCTCTTGAATTGTACCTTTAAATGACGCAGAGGAAAGGTTAGAGACGTAAAAATCATTTCCTATCACCACTGGTGCCGATGTCGAAATGTTATAATTAGCATCTATATTAGTCGTTGTTGGCTCCCCAGCTATATACCAACTTAAAAGAGATGCACTTGACGGCGCAACTGCCACATGATGACATTGACCATCTCTAATGTCTCTGTTCGGCGCACCACTATGATTTTGCCCATCAGTTTGAAGTGATAATTCACCGTTAACGAAAAATAGAAGAAATCCTGAATTATCGCCACTTGTACGTTTGCTTAAAAGGTAAAATTGCCAAAACCAACGTCATATGCATTATCATGTTGCATAACCACATGATCATTTACTCCATCAAACTGGAGTGCAGCAGTTTGAGCGTTGATGCTATTTGTAGAAGTAATAAGTACGAATGAAATAAGTACAGTCGTAGTTTTAAACATAATTGATTAGTTACAGAAACCGAGTATTCTTAGTGTTGCTGAATTAATAAAAAGAATTTATAATTTATAAATTCTTTTTCAAAAGGATATAGAAAAAGCACTATCCGCCTTGCTTAGTAGGTTTCGGTCCTTTTGAAACTGGAGTCTCAACTTCATTTAAAGAAACGTCTTTTGGCGTTTCATTTTTTGTTTCCTTCAACTTCACTTCTTCTGACTTAACTTCTTTCTTCGGTGTATTTTTCAATTTTTCTAATTCTTCAGTTGTTGGTGGAAGTTGAACTTTAGAATCCGGTCGATTTGGTTGATATTTAATGGAGTTCTCTAAATCAACTGCCATTTGATCAAGAGGACGTTTAATATCTTGCGCTGTATCCTCTAATATTCCTTTTAAATTCAAGTCCTTTTTAATATCCACTCCAGATTTCTTAATCTCATTTTGAATATCCGAAGATGCTTCTTTAATATGACGCATGGCTTTCCCTAATGTTTTAGCCAAATTCGGAATACTTTTCGACCCGAAAAAGATTAAAATAAAGACAAGAATCAATAGTATTTCCGATCCCGCGATGTCATTAAAAATTAAAACCATAACTCAAAGTTATATAAAATTTAAGATTCCTTTTGCGAATGCATTCAAGGATTAAAATTAAACCCCGCATTCTTTGGTTCATAGGCGTTAAAAGTGCCTGTTGCCATTGCCACCAACTCTTCTCGTTGGTTATATATTTTCCCTTCCACGAACAACAAACGATTTCCTTTTTTAATCACATTGGCATCTGCTGAAAGTAAGTCATTCTCTAATGCTGGACTTATGAACGAGATTTTCAATTCAATGGTAGAAACCACTTTGTTCTCCTCAACCACTCGCGACAAAGCGCAAACGCCCATTGTTGCATCCATTAAAGCTGAAATTGCGCCTCCATGGGCAGCCAGTGGAGTTGCAAGATGTAATGCGTGTATTGGCATTGAATAATGTACCTTCCCGGGTTCTGAAATCTCAAATTCCATTTCTAAAAATCGACCAAAATTATTTTTTTTAATATACAATTGAACGAGCGGATGATTGTTTAAATTTTCCATTACTGGCCCTTCATATGAACATCCATTTGAGGGAAAGGAATATTTAATCCTGCTGCACCGAATTCGTTGTAAACACGTTCATTCATCGCGTAAAAAACATCCCAATAATCATCCGTTTGCACCCATGCCTTAACCACGAGGTTCACAGAAGAATCTCCCAAATCGCCAACTCCAACAAAAGGAGAAGGGTCTTTTAGAATCATTGGTTCTTCCTTAATAAATTTAAACAGAACTTCTTTAGCTACTTTTAAATCATCTCCATAGGCGATTCCAAAATGCCAATCAACTCTTCTTTTATCTGCCTTGGTATAATTAACAATTGTATTGTTTGAGACAGCTCCATTCGCTAGAATAATTACCTTATTATCAAACGTTTTTAATATTGTATTAAAAATCAAAACTTGATCAACAAAACCTTCTTCGCCTTGGACATTAATAAAATCTCCAGTTTTAAATGGCTTGAAAAACAATATCATTACTCCACCTGCGAAATTAGATAAGGTTCCAGAAAAAGCCATACCAATGGCCAAACCAGCAGCTCCAAGCAGTGCAACAAAAGAGGTCATTTCAACACCAAGTTGTGTAATTGCCGTAATAACTACCAAAACTTTAATAACCGCACGAGTTAAACTCGCTAAAAAGGTAATTAGGCTAGGCTCTGTATCGCTCTTCGTCAATATCTTTACAAACGTTTTACTTATTACTTTTGCTAACCAAAATCCAACGATAAAAATACCTATAGCTATTGCTAGTTTCAGTCCAAATTCTAAAATTCCCTTGAAAATACTTCCACCGTCTAAACCTAACCAATTTTCAATTTCCTTCATTTTCTGTATTTTTTGTATTTTCTGTATTTTTACACAAAAATATAAGGACTTTTTGTTCTACCTGCTATCATTTGAATTAATTTAGCATATGTTTTTCTTTTTATCCAAAGTATTATTATTTCTACTCTCTCCATTTTTCTGGATGATAGTTGCATTTGGCTTCTTTTTATTTGCTAAAAAAGCCAAATGGAAAACGATTGGAAAATGGAGTTCAATTTGCATTTTTGTCATTTTCTCCAACTCCTTTATATTTTCTGTATTCTGCAAAATGTGGGAAGTTCCAGGAACGCCTGTTAATAAAGTAGAAAAACACGATGTCGCGATTGTTCTTGGTGGAATGTTTGAATACAACTCAGACATTGATGAAATAAGTATTCGCAGACAGGGCGATCGGTTATTCAAAGCTCTATCGTTGTATAAAACTGGAAAAGTTGAGAAATTATTGATATCAGGCGATTCAGGGTATTTAACTGATAGAGGTTTGCACGAAGCGAAGCAGATTAAAGAAGCACTAATTTCTTGGGGGATTCCTGAAACTGATATTATTACAGAAGAAGTTTCGATTAACACGCATCAAAATGCCGCTGAAACTGTGAGGATTTTAAAACAATCATATCCACACTTTAAGGATTACATTTTGGTGACATCAGGCATTCACATGAAACGTTCATTGGCCTGCTTTGAAAAAGAGGGGGTTAGCTGCACGCCATTTTCAACTGATCTTTACTCCAACCAATCTGGGAATTATTTTTGGGACCAATACCTTATTCCCAACGGAGAAGTGCTATTTTTATGGAACAAGTTATTCAAGGAAATTGTTGGCCAAATTTCCTATTCAATGGCTGGATATATTTAAGTAAATGACAATCCTAGAACAAAAAAAAGTTTTACGTGAATTCATGTTAAAGCGTCGATTGAATTTTGATTCAATCGAAAAAGAAAACTATGACGCGTGGGTTTGTTATGCTTTAGAAAAGAAAGTAGAAACTATAAACGCAAAAAAGATCCATGCATACATTCCGATGGGTGCTGAAATCAATATCAAACCTCTTTTAGTAAGATTAATTGAAAAAGGAATAACAGTAGTCACTCCGAAAACATTACCTAAACCAATGATGGAAAACCTTGTGCTTTCTTCGTTTGACGACCTTGAAAAAGGTGTGTTTGGCACAAGTCACCCTGCAACGAACATTGAATACAAAGGAGATTTTGATTTCATTATCATTCCTGGTTTGGCGTTTGATTCTAATAATTATCGCTTAGGTTATGGTGGCGGATATTACGACACATTTCTAGCACAACATCCAACTGCGTTTAAACAAGGGGTTTTCTATCCATTTCAAGAAGTCGCTGAAGTTCCAATAGAAGAACATGATGTTCAATTGAATGGTATTTTGGTGAAGAATTAATTCTTTTTCTTATTCAATCCTTCTTCGGAAAGAATCGAATAAAACTCCTTCGGAGAATTAAGTACAACTATACTTTTGTGATCTTTAAATTTCAGTTTTTTAAATACCAGCAAGATCATTTGTTTTTCTTTTTCTTTCCATCCATTGTTGGGGCTTCGTCGTCTTCTTCGTCTTCTTTTACACGAACTGGAAATGCGTACGTTTCTCTTCCGTGTTGATCGTATTTGTATTCTTCAAGGAGTTCGTCTTTTTTGAATATTCGATTGTGCTTTAATTTTCCATCAGGATAAAACTCTTCAAAAGCACCTTCTTTTAGGCCTTTTTTATAATTTTCTGTGGTCTGAACGAAACCGTCATAGTAAAACATTTTAAAATCTCCATTTTTAACACCAACTGTCCAATGCTCAATTTTTAATGGTTTACCATCGTCGTAAAAATACTTGCACTCATCGTCTTTTTTTCCTTGCGTGTAATTCAGCTCTTCAATCACAACACCTTCAAGATTAAAAATCTTAAACTTCCCTTCAAAAACACCGTGATTGTATGTTATTTCATTTTTAATTTTGGAGTATGGGTAATAGGTTCTCTTAATTCCGTGCAAAATTCCGTTCTCATAATTTTCCCATTTCGTAGTATCGCCGTTTGCTTTGAAATAGATTTGTCTCCCGTGTAATTCGCCCATCATGTAATTCATTTCCCAGGCTAACATTTGCGTACTGTCATAATAATACAACCACTGCCCAGATTCCACTCCTTGAATATGATTGCGCACAACCTGCATGCAACCTGAATTATAAGTTGTTGTGTCAATTCCGTTTTGTTTCCCGTTCACAAAACTTACACGACGCTCCAAGGTTCCATTCATATGACAAGTTTCACAGGTTCCAGTAAAAGGCTTGTTTCCACCTTCAGAATTTACCAAGTCGTCGTTTTTCAAATAAATCATATCTGAACTTTCATCGAACTCTAAACGCTGATTACAATCTACAACGCCAACTAACTTACCACATTCCCATGCTGAATAACGAGGCTTTCCTTTAATTTCATTGCCGTTTTCATCGTACTTTAAATAGCATTTTTTCTGTTCTTTAACTTCAGGTATCTGAGCAGAAACACTAAATGCGAATACGCTCAAAATGAATATCATGATAACTTTCATAGTTCTATAGTTTTTTCTTTTCAATGCAAGTATTATTCCACAATCAGTTCTTCCAATTTCGATCGAAGTATTTCAGGAATTTCTACTGTTGATTGTTGTTTATAATTGAAGCAAACCATTGTCGACTTACCCCTAGTATAAACGAAATCATCAACCGTAAGCTCATAACTCAATGCAAAACTTTTACCTCCAATTTTCTCTACAGCTATTTTTATCATTGGTGAATGCGTCAACAGAACTGATTTGACGTAGTCAATTTCATTGCGTAACAATATAATACCGTCTGTTGTCCAATTCCAATCTCCTCCAAGTAATTGATGGAAATAATGCATTCTTGCAGTTTCGAAATAATTTAAATAAACAGCATTGTTGACATGACCCATCACGTCAATATCTGAAAATCTAACTTGAATTTTTACTGGCTCTATCATCGTTTATCCAATTTTTCGTAGGGTGAGTTGTTACTAATAAACTCTGGAACAATTTCCTTCATTTTCTGAACAATAGAATCATTGTCTTGCGAATTAAACAAGTCAACCAATTCTTGTACACGTTGAATTTGAATCTCATCCTCTTCTCGTGTTTTTGCAATAAGAATTTGAGGGTGGTGAGTCGTCATCGTATTTTCTTCTTTCGCTAATAATTCCTCGTACAACTTTTCTCCTGGACGCAGTCCTGTAAATTTGATCTGAATGTCTTTCTCCAGTTCTAAACCGCTCAATTGAATCATTTTCTTAGCCAAATCAACAATCTTCACCGATTTGCCCATGTCAAACACGAAAATTTCCCCGCCAATTCCCATTGACCCTGCTTCCAAAACCAATTGGCAAGCTTCTGGTATCGTCATGAAAAAACGTGTAATGCGTTCGTCTGTTACGGTAATTGGTCCACCTTGATCTATTTGACGCTGAAACAATGGAATTACCGAACCGTTTGAACCTAATACATTTCCAAAGCGTGTTGTAATAAATTTAGTTTCTGAAGTTGAATTTGCACGTTGTGCGTAAATCTCTGCAATTCTTTTGGAAGCGCCCATCACATTCGTAGGATTCACTGCCTTATCCGTAGAAATCATAACAAACTTATCGACTTTATTGCTGACAGCTAAGTCAACTAAATTTCGCGTTCCAAAAACATTTGTTAATATTGCTTCAGAAGGATTATCCTCCATTAAAGGTACGTGCTTATAGGCAGCAGCATGAAATACGTATGTTGGTTTGAATTTCTCAAACAAATTTTTCATTCGCTCAAAATTTCTGATATCACCTATCACGACTTCAAAATCTACATTCGGAAAGTCATCTTTTAATTCGTTATGAATATCATATAAGGGCGATTCAGCTTGGTCGAGCATAATCAACTTCACTGGATTATAAACAGCCAACTGTCTTACTAAACCGCTTCCAATAGAACCCGCAGCTCCCGATATTAAAATAACTCTTTCTTTTAATTCTTCTTGAATCTTGTCTTCATCAAGCACGATAGTCTTTCGTCCCAAAAGGTCATTAATGTTTATTTTAGAAATCTGCTTTGCAGAAAACTCACCATTGGTCCAACTCTTCGTTGTAGGTACCTTTTTAACTTGTATTTTTAAACGCAAACATTCTTCAACCACTTTGTTCTTCCTCTCGTTATCGGGAGATTGAATTGCGATAATAACTAGGTTGACGCCTTCTTTCTTTAAAATTTTCTCTAAATCACTTGTTGGATAAATAGTAATACCTTCTAACCTATTTCCTGTTAGTTTTGCATTGTCATCTATAAATCCAACTATTTTCTGAGCATTATTAATATCCTTTTCAATGGTTCTTTTCGTAATTAGCCCTGAAATTCCTGCTCCATAAATCAATACCTTTTCCTCAATGTCTTTCGATTTAATTGACTCTAAATACATCAATTTAATAGCAAATCTGCCACCCAACATTAAAACAGTGGAAGAAAGAAATTCAATCATCAAGACTGACATAGGGAATAAAAAGTAACCGTCGTAGAAATAGAAACGTAACATTCCTAAAACCAAGAATGCGAATGAACTAACCATTGATGCAAGAATAATTCTTCGCATATCTTCAGTTGAAGTATGTCTGACTAACCCTTTGTGGATTTTAAACAGAAAAAAGACTATGAATTTTACCGCGAAATACACCAAAATTGATTTCGATAATATCTCCCACTCCATTTGAATTAACATCGCATCCGCCTTTAAATCAAAACGAATTAAGTAGGCGAAAGTAAGTGACACCAATGACATTAACATGTCAATTACAATGATTATCCAGCGATGGGTATTTGATTTTGGCAAAAGCATAAACAAATATAAGAATTAAGCGTAGTAAGATTACGGCTTTGTATTTACAAATGATGTGAATTCATGTTTCAGAGCATTTTTATCGATAAACTTTTTCAATTTCACGATTGAATAGTTTGTATTTCCTTTTGGATGCCCAATAATCACCATTTCTTCATGATTCAAATTAATCGACTTTTCTAATCCGGCGTTCAGTTTTTTAGCAAAATAACCGTCGGTAGAAATGTGGTGATTAGAATAATTGAAAAGCACGTACCATTTTCTTCCTCCTTGACTTAAAAAAGTCCCATCTCCAATCATTTTATGTTTACTTGGGAACAATTTTCCAAGACCGTACAACCACCAATAAAAAGAAGGCCTATATCTGAAAGAAGTAATTGGATACTCTGTAAAACTTCCGTTTTCATTTTCAATACACACATCTTCAGAAAAACAATATTTCGACTTCTTTGGAGCATCTGTAAAATCAACGTTATAGTTCTTCGTTTGTAAAAATCCACCTTCAATAACACTCGAATCATTTACAATTCCAATCTTTTTGAAATTATCCATTAATTCTGAAAAGGGTTGAATACACCAACCACCAGCTCGGAAAGTGTTCACTTTTGTACCAATCAACCTCTCCAAATAACTTGAGTAACGCGTAATTATTGATGTTCTATCTTCAGCCGAAAAGTCAGCTAATTTATAATTTCCATCAACATTCATTTTCCACTTCCCATTCGCCCAAGTTGCCTTTTCCCAATGCGGGTGAATATGTAATTGAACAGAGTGTCCTAATGCTAACATCTTTAATATTTGCGTTTTAACATCATTTACTTCCGAGTTTAATTCACTGTAATTATCAGCATTAATGAGGTAACCTACATCCACAAAAAAAGTGTAATGAACGTTCTTGTTTACTGCTAATTCAAACAACAGATTTGTTGGTTCTAGCATGCATTTTAGAACAGTTCCTGAATTTTCTCCAAAAAATAGTTCGTAATCGAATGTTAAATAAATCTTCACAGTTACGAAGATAATTGATTTATGATTTGAATCAAGTCAAAAGAGAATTACTTACCTTAGTGACATGAAAAACATTCGCTTCGTGATGAGTTTTGCTCTTACACTGGTTTCAAAAGGTGTATTCACGCAAGAAATATCTAAGGAGCAAATCGCTTTTGTAAACCAATTTATTGCTTATATAGAGTCAAATGATCAAAATGCTACTCTTAAGTTTACTGATAAAGACTACCGAAAAGAACAACTAAAATTTCTAGAAGTGAGAAAAGAGCAGTTCATTAACGAACTATTTGGCGGAGTTGATATGATGACTAATGAATATGTCAATACACTATATGCCAATATTTTAAAAGTTGAAGTCGCCGAAATTGTGCAACAAGGGGACGGTTTATTTGAGTACATCTTTAGAATAAGAGATGGTGAACATGATTTATTAAAATCGCTATTATTGAAGAAAACAAAGAATAAATTTGGCTTTATCGGCTCAATGGGATAATGGACGAAATTGAATACAAATACCTCGTTGACACCAAGAGATGGGAAACAATTAACAAACCTGAAGGCGAATTGATTGTTCAAGGTTTTATACATAACTCAAAAGAATGTGTTGTTCGAATTCGAATAAAAGGTGCAAAAGGTTTCTTAACGATAAAAGGGGAAACAATTGGAATTACACGTAAAGAATTTGAATATGAGATTCCATTGAAAGATGCCGAAGAAATTATTTCAAACTTCACGAAAAAGAACATTCGCAAAATACGCTACGAAATTCCGTTAGGAAAACACACTTGGGAGGTAGACGTTTTTGAAGGGCCATTGGATGGATTAATTCTAGCTGAATTGGAGGTTAAGTCTGAAAATGAAAAGTTTGAACTGCCAGAATGGGTTACAGAAAATGTTTCGCAAGACCCTAACTATTACAATGCGGTGTTGATTGAGAAGTGCTGATGCAGTGCGTTATGGCAACGAGTGACTTTAATAAATAATCAACTCAAACTGATATTATCCAAAGCCGCGATTATTTTAACTATAACAAACGTTAAAATTGCAACACCTCCAGCAGTTGCAATCGTGATTATAACCCAAGGCTTCAGATTCATCCTACTTTGTTCAAACAAAAGATATTTATAGGTATTAGATTGAAGAATAACTATTTTTCCATTATTAGATGTAAAACCATTCACAAACAAGTGAATTTGATTTACGTTCAATTTATCCTTATCCTCCTTATATCTGAGATACGGATCTTTCTCTTATGAGATGTAAACTTCTAATTTTAAGCTATCCAGCGTTGTTTCAAAACCAATAATTTCCACTCCTGAAGCTTCTTTTTGACTGAAACATTAAATAATTGAATTAGGCTATCTCCTGAATGGACAAAATAAGTTAACCAAGGGATTTTTTTGTTGTGTTTGATTGCTTTAGACATTAAGCGATCTTTTTTCTTCAGCGCTTTATCATCTTGTCCAAATGAATTAAAACTAAATACGATTGCGCTTATTAATGCAAATAGCGTGATTGTGTTCTTTAATGTTTCAATAGAATAATAATAAAATAAAGAGGTTTTCAATATTCCTCTGTGCAATTCATGAAGCTAAGGTTTATTATCCAATTTACTAGTTAGTAATACAAATTGGGATTTAAATCTTCTCCCCTTCTAATTTCCCTTTTTCGGCGTCGAAAACCATATTTCCTAAAATATAGCTGAACCATAATTCAAAATTCTCTATTGTAATTTCAGGGAAAATTTCTTCTTCGCCAGAAACGGAATTTAGTTCATTCTTGAAGATTTTCTTAAAGTTTGCCTTGATTACTGGCTCATCTTCGAAGAAATCTTCCTCAATTAAATACACATTTGGCTCAGAGAATTCATCTAATTCGTATTCTTCATCTTGAGAAACTGCCCAATCTATAAATGGTTGTTTAGGACTTATTATTATGTAACCTCTGTTTACTATTTTCATTTTTTGAACGGTGTTTTTTTCTCCTCAATGTAATTATACCAATGTGCTTTTCCTCTTTTTCGTTGTTCAATGACATAATTCCAATCCAACGGATATCCTTTATTCTCAAAGTAACTTTCCCACATTTTAAAGTCATATGATTCTATTCCCTCAATAAAAATAAGCGAACTATCGTTTACTAAAATTTGAAATGGATTGGCTTGAAACAAACGTTCTTCTCCAATAAAAATAGATTTACATTTATCACCGAAACAGTCCATCCAATTGAAAAAAGCATTCATCACCTTTGTAGAATCTTGGTATTTCCACTCTATAAAGCGAAAAGTATTCCCTTCACTTTGTAGCTCATATTTCTCGCTAGTAATTGGTCCGAAACGATCAGGAAAGTATTTGTCTGCAAATGCACTAATTTCGCTAAATACCAAACCATTTTCATTGAATTCTTTCAACTGAATGGCTAATGTATCTTTAGGATCAATGTCATTTTTGACATTCATAGAATCCTCGTTGTAACGTTCGGATTCAGCAATAATATCCTTTAAATCAACTGTTTCATTCTCCTCACCTCCACAAGAAGATAAAACGATAACCGAAAGCAATATAGGTATTAGTTTTTTCAAAAATTCAATTGTTTTAAAACAGAAATTGTTTGATCAATGTCTGCATTCGATATATCTAAATGTGTTACAAAACGAATCATACCCGGTCCAAATGCCATTACTCTGATATCTTTTTCTGCTAACCGCGCAATGATTTCATCACGTTTACTTGCGTCATTTAAAATAGCAACAACAATATTTGTATCTGCCGGTACAACTTCTTTTACCCAAGTTAGTTCATTTAAAGTACTTTCCAATGCTTTTGCATTGGAATGATCGAGTTTTAATCGTTCAACGTTGTTTTTCAAAGCGTATAATCCACCAGCAGCAATAATTCCCGCTTGGCGCATACCACCACCAAACACTTTTCGCACACGTCTCGATTTCTTAATAAAATCTTTCTTACCGATCAACAGCGAACCAACAGGTGCTCCAAGTCCTTTCGATAAACAAAGGGAAATAGAATCAAATTGCGAAGCGTATTCTTTTATATCAACACTGTTGACAACCATCGCATTCATTAAACGTGCACCATCTAAATGCAGGGGCAAATTATTTTGGCGACAAAATGCGCTAATTTTCTTTATTTCCTCAAAATCGTAAATGGCTCCTCCACCTCTATTTGAAGTGTCCTCCAAACTAACCAGTTGTGTTATTGGAAAATGAACGTCATCTGGATTGATCCACTGCTCTACATCTTCCAAAGTCAAACGGCCTCGGTTGCCACGAATTAAACGAACAGAAGCACCAGAGTTTTTTGAAATTCCTCCACCCTCGTATTTATAAATGTGACTGTCCTCATTGGTAATTACTTCCCCACCAGGTTGAACATGCACGTTGATCGCGATTTGATTTGTTTGAGTTCCCGAAGCACAGTAAATAGCTGCTTCCATTCCAAATAAATCAGACGTGAAATGTTCTAATTCATTCACTGTTGGATCTTCTACAAAAACATCGTCACCAACAGGAGCATTAAACATTGCTTCTCGCATTTCTTTCGATGGCTTGGTCACCGTATCGCTTCTAAAATCAATCATTGGAATCTTTTTTAATCGCAACGAATTTACTAAAACTTGTTTGTAATTACACTGCAGTTAGTGACAATTCTTCCAATTCTAATATGCGCTTGAATTCATTAAAAATGGAAGCTTTAAGTTCAATTTTATCCTTTGTCACAGGATGTGTAAAACTTAGTTCTAATGCATGAAGCAGCATCGTATTCATGTTTAATCGCTCTAAGAAAAGCTTGTTTTGCTTGTTGCATCCATGTGGCCGATCACCAATGATTGGATGAAATATATGTGCCATGTGTTTACGTAATTGATGCATGCGGCCAGTTTCTGGCGTCAATTCAACTAAAGAGTATCTTGATGATGCAAATTTGCCCGAAGGAAAAGGCAATTCACCTCGCTTTAATGTTTTAAAATGTGTGATAGCATCTTGTTCAATTCCATTTTCTTTCTTCAGAGGATAATCAATTGTTCCATGACTTTCAGCATAACCGCGAACAAAAGCAACGTATTTCTTATCTACTTTACGGTCCATAAACTGCTGCTGCATTAAGGAATTGATTTCTGGAGATAAGGCAAACACCAATATTCCAGATGTTTTTCTGTCTAACCGATGAACTGGATATACGGGTTGACCAATTTGATCTCTCAATATTTGAATAGCAAATTCATCCGCGTCCATTGCAATTTTGGATCGGTGAACCAAAAGACCATGGGGTTTATTTATCGCAACTAAGTGTTCGTCCTGAAAAAGAATTTCGAGCTCCATTATTTTTTTCGTGCAATCATCAAGCCATCACGAATAGGAAATAACACTTCTTGTACACGATCATCTTCATGAATTAACTTGTTCAAATCAATTAAAACCCTCGTGTCAACATCTCCAGACTCTACCTCCTCAACCACCTTTCCCGACCAAAGAACGTTGTCTATAATGATGTAACCGCCTTTTGCTACTTTATCAAACACCAAATTATAGTAATTGATATAATTTGATTTGTCCGCATCAATAAACACTAAGTCATATTCCTCTTGAAGTGTAGGAATTATTTCCATGGCATCACCAATGCGACAATCAATTGCATTTTTATATTCTGATTTCTGAATATACTCGTTGACCAAATCTTCCAGCTCTTCGTTTTTGTCTAAGGTCAATATTTTTCCACCTTCTGCTAATCCTTCAGCAAAACAAAGTGCTGAATATCCTGTATATGTTCCTATTTCTAATACATTTTTGGGTTGAATCATATGTGATAGCATACTCAAAACACGACCTTGAAAATGTCCACTCAACATTCTAGGGCGTAACACCTTAATATGCGTTTCTCTATTTAATTGATGCAATAAGTCCGGCTCTTTTTCAGAGTGAGCACACACATAATCGTCAATTTTTTCACTAATAAATTCCATACAATTGGTTTGTACAAAGGTGGGGATTAATTAAGAGTATTCATGACATAATAACTTCAAAAAACCAATCACGATTATATAATTGTCGCTTTATCTCTTAAATAGAAATCTAAAATGGTAATTGCTGCCATTGCTTCAACGATAGGAACTGCTCTTGGAACAACGCAAGGATCGTGGCGACCTTTTCCATCCATATCGACTAATTTACCTGATTGATTGAGTGTTGTCTGTGTTTGAATAAGCGTTGCGACAGGTTTAAATGCAATTCGCATCGTGATTGGCATTCCATTAGAAATTCCTCCTTGAATTCCACCAGAGAGATTTGTTTGCGTTGAACCGTCTTCGTTGAATAAATCATTGTGCTCTGAACCACGCATTGAAATACATTCAAATCCGCTTCCAAATTCAAATCCTTTCACTGCATTGATGGATAACATCGCCTTACCCAATTCAGCATGCAGTTTATCGAAAACTGGTTCTCCTAATCCTGCTGGTACATGATTGATTTCACAACGAATACTTCCACCTATTGTATCACCATCTTTTCTAACATCCTTGATTAATGCTTCCATTTCAGCTGCAACTTTCATGTTAGGACAACGTACTGGATTATCATCAATTACATTGTAATCAATATCATTTCCCAGCTTAATCGCTCCAACTTGGTCTACATAAGCGACAATATCAATTCCAATCGAACCTAATAATTGTTTTGCGATTGCCCCTGCAACAACACGCGAAGCGGTTTCTCTAGCAGAAGAACGTCCTCCCCCTCTATGGTCACGGTGTCCGTATTTCGAATTGTAAGTGAAATCGGCGTGAGAAGGTCGAAAAACTTCTTTAATATGGTCGTAATCGTTTGATTTCTGATTGTCGTTTTTAATCATAAAGCCAATAGGAGACCCAGTGGTTTTTCCTTCAAAAATTCCAGATAATATTTCCACTGTATCCGATTCTTTTCGCTGCGTAACGATTGTCGACTGGCCTGGTTTACGGCGATCCAATTCAGCTTGAATTGCATCAACATCTATTGGTTGATTTGCCGGAACTCCGTCAATAACGCCGCCTATGGCCACACCATGTGATTCACCAAAAGTGGTTAATTTAAAAAGTGTTCCAAATGAAGATCCTGCCATTTTCGATTAATTACAAATCATGTCTTCAGTTATTCTAAGAATTTCTCGAACCTCTTCCATAGTTGGAGCTTCAGCATAAGTTCTTAGAACAGGTTCCGTTCCAGAAGGGCGAATCATTAACCATCTATTTTCGTCAAAAAAGAATTTGAATCCATCTATCGTTCCGACAGAATCCACTGTGTACTTTCCAAAGTTCTTGTAAGAACCGTTCTTGCATTTTTCGATTGTTTTGTTTTTCAATTCTTCCGTAATATGTAAATCATTACGTTCGAACTTAAATGCTCCCACAATTTCATATACCTCATCAATTAAATCATCCAATGATTTACCTGACTTTGCCATGAACTCCCAAATGATAAGTCCCATCCAAATCCCATCTCTTTCCGGAATATGGCCTTTCGTAGCGATACCTCCAGACTCTTCACCTCCGACTAAAACATCTTCAGCAACCATGATGTCAGCGATATATTTAAACCCAATCTTCACAACTTCGCTTGGAAGGTTGTAATGATCGGCCATTACTTTAACACGAGGAGTTGTGCTGAAAGCAGTTGCAACTTTACCTGTCATTCCTTTGTATTTTGCTAAATAATGAACGAGCAGAAGTATAATATGGTGAGAGTCGATAAACTCCCCTTTCCCATTATACAAACCAATTCTATCCGCATCTCCATCAGTTGCCAAAGCACAATCTATATTACCATCAGCTTTGATAAAAGCTTCCAGCTCCTGTAAATTCTTTGCAATAGGCTCTGGAGCTTGTCCCATAAAGGATGGATTATAATCACAGTGTAAGAATTTCGTATTAGGAAGTAACCGTTTTAAAGCATTTTGTCCAGATCCATACATTGCGTCATATGCTAATACCAAACCAGAGTCTTCAATCGCTTTCAGGTCGAAATTAGCTTTCGCATGGTCAACATACATTGTTTCTAAATCTATCCATTCGACCAAATTTGAATCTAAATCAATTGAATCTAGATCAACTGAATTTGAATCTTCAATAATATCTTCAATTTGTTGAACTAATCCTGGAGAAAGAGGACCTCCATGATGAGATTTTAACTTAAATCCATTATACGATGGCGGATTATGACTTGCTGTAATTACTACTCCCAAAGAGCAACCTAACTTCACAGCAGCCAAAGAAACCATTGGTGTTGACACAAACCCTTCTGCCATTTTAACACTCACACCTTGGCTAATAAATATTTTCGCTGCAGTGCGCATAAATAAATCTCCCGCAAAACGACAATCGTGACCGATTACGACAGACGGATTGTCAAAGTTTTTCTTAACCCAAATTGCTGTTGCCATTGATACTCTTGCAACATTTTCCACTGTATATTCTTCCGCAATAATTGCTCTCCAACCGTCGGTTCCAAATTTTATTTTATTTCCCAATTTGTTCTTATTTTATTTACGAAGTTAAAAAATACTCTTCTTCAACTTATTTTAACTTGAAATTAATTTTATACTCTAGGCCTTCAGACGAGTTTTTCAATGTCTTTTTACCATCTATTTGATCGATAAGGATGTCAATTAGCATTAATCCAATACCTTTTTGTTTCTTGTTTACTTTATATCCTGGACCTGTATCACCCATAGTTAATTGGTATTGATCGTTTTCACATGAAAGACTGAGATAAAATTTACCTTTATCTAACATTGCATACTTGTGAGAGTTACAAATAATTTCATTCATAATTAAAGCAAGAGGCAACGACTGTTCAATTGTAAATTCAACTTCTGGAATATCAATTTGAATATCTATCTCGGCAGTTTGATTTAGAGAATATAACTGAATAAGAGATGCTACTAAATCGTTCATATACGAACGCATATTAACCTTATCAAAATCTTTGTTCTGATAAATTAGTTCGTGCACAGCAGCCATCGTATTGACTCTATTGATACTTGATTCAAACTCTAACTTTAATTTATCATCTTCTATTTCAGACATTTGAACTCTCAATAAGCTGATAATAACTTGAAGATTGTTTTTTACGCGATGATGAATTTCTTTTATCAATAATTCCTTATGCTCGAGAGACTCTCTTAACTGTTCTTCAATATGCTTTCGCTTAAAAAATACGGGGATTTCAAAATTTTGAACTTTTGACAAGTCAACCAGTTCGTCGACGTATTTTTCAATTTTATCACTTGGTGCCATAATAAAAACACATGCATCATCTCCTTTGGCCTCGCATTCCAATTCAACAGTAGTTAATGATATACCGAAACTTTCTTCGCACCAGCCTGCTGAATAACCGCAATTCATTGTACAAACTGGAATTTCTGTCTTCTTTTTAGCTTTTACCCAAGATTGAGCTTCAAATGAATTATGATGTTTAAATTTTAAAAAGTAGTTTTCATCAGGAGTTGGACTACTTTCAGCCAGAATCTCAACATTTGCCCAACCTGTGAATGCAAAATGAATTGGTCCAGCAGATAACTTCTCAATAGGGGCAGTCAATCCCAGTTTTCCATGAAAAGCGACCGCGTCCTTTGTACCAATTACCTTTGCATTGTCGTATAAGAAATTATTACCTATGCTAATAGCTTCATTTCTAGGTCTTTCTGCATATCGTTCGACAATAAAATCTAAAAACTCATGACTTAGAGAGTCAGATCTCAAAAGTATATAACGTTGACCTTGAGCTGTAATTTCGCCAGATTCAGGATCGATGTTTAAATCACTAAAATAATTTCTAATTTTATCTTCAATGTTTTTAAATCCACTTTTCAAATCTTCAGGTACAACGATTGTTAAAGGATCAATCTTGTCCAAATGCAGCTCTTGCCTAAGAAGTTTTAATTCCTTCTCAAGCTGATCAATTTTCTTTTTTATCGCTTCTTTTTTCACTTCAAAACAAAAAATGCCTCATGTTTCCATGAGGCATTATTATTTTTTAAACTCGCTTATCGTTTTTTCGATGATGGAAACACATTCCATCAATTGTTCTTCAGTCATTACTAACGGAGGAGCAAATCGAATAATATTTCCATGAGTTGGTTTTGCTAACAATCCATTTTCTTTTAACGAAATACAAATATCCATTGCTGTAGAGCTGTCTTCAGTATCATTGATAAGAATTGCATTCAACAAACCTCTCCCTCTTACTGCGTTTACTAAATCTGTCCCTTTAATAATTCGATTCATTTCATTTCTGAAAATTTCACCCAATCGCCTAGCATTTTCAGCTAATTTTTCTTCTGTTACGACTTCCAATGCAGCTATTGCAACTTTCGCGGCAACTGGATTACCACCAAACGTAGAGCCATGTTCCCCTGGGTGAATAACTTCCATTACTTCATTATTCGCTAATACAGCAGAAACTGGATAAGCTCCCCCAGAAAGGGCTTTACCTAAAATTAAAATGTCTGGTTGAACATATGTACTTGGATCCTTTTCGCATTTATTTGAACAGCTACAATCTCCACATACGGCAAGTAATGAGCCTGTTCTAGCAATACCTGTTTGTACTTCATCCGCAATAAACAACGTACCATTTGCAGCGCATAATTCTTTTGCTTTGGCTAAGTAGTCCTCGTTTGGAACAAAAACTCCAGCTTCACCTTGAATTGGCTCAACTAGGAAACCAGCAATATTGTCTTGTTTTAACGCTTCAGCCAACGCATCCAAATCATTGTATGGTATTTTAATAAAACCTGGTGTAAATGGACCGAAATTTTTTCTTGCTACTGGATCATTCGAAAAAGAAACAATGGTTGTCGTGCGTCCATGAAAATTACCTTCACAAACAATAATTTTAGCTGCATCATGGGGAATACCTTTCTTTTCGTACGCCCATTTACGACAGATTTTAATCGCGGTTTCAACTGCTTCAGCTCCTGTATTCATTGGTAACACTTTATCAAAGCCAAAATATTCAGTTACGAATTTCTCGTAAGGTCCTAATGAATCGTTATAAAATGCACGTGATGTTAGTGTCAAACGTTTCGCTTGATCAATCATCGCTCCAACAATTTTCGGGTGACAATGCCCTTGGTTTACTGCAGAATACGCTGATAAAAAATCATAATACTGTTTTCCTTCTACATCCCAAACATGTACACCTTCTCCTCTTTTAAGTACTACTTCAAGTGGATGGTAATTGTGTGCACCATGCCTATCTTCTATTGAGATTAAGTCTTTCGACGTTAATTGTTCCATTGCTGATATCATATTAGTTGAATTGAGTCATTCGTTCATTCTGGAGAACGCTAATCCTTTCCTCATTCTGGCGGAGAGAAATCATCCAGTTTCTACAAAAATAGGGCTTACAGTGCAAATTATCAACAATTAATGGATTAAATGAAGTTATAAACATCTGCAGTGGTAATATTCTATTAAGAATCAAAATCTCATGAGATGAACTTGAATCGATATAAATTGAAAATATTTTGTAAAAAATTGCAAATCAAAAAACTTGTTATACATTTGCCCTCGAAATGAGAAACATGAATATTATTCCATCTATTATTGAGGTCGTAGCAATTAGCTGCGGGCACTGAGGATGGTATATTTAAAAAATATAGATTGAAGCCATCCTTACGGATGGCTTTTTTTTTGACACAAAATTTTAAACATGAAACGGTTAGGAAACACAATTATTATCGTAGTCATTATTATTATTTGCACTCTCAAGGTGTGAGACTGGGACGATATTATATATAACGTTAAGCCCTTCTCACAATGAGAAGGGCTTTTTTTTGAACTTAATTAAAACAAACAATATGTATTACAATGACAAAACAATCCTCTTTTTAGATGGAAAATGGGTAAAGGCGAATGAAGCTTCTACAGATTTATTCTCCCAGACATTACACTACGGTTCTGGTGTATTCGAAGGTATTCGATCTTATGAAACGGAAGATGGCCCTTTGGTGTTCAAGGCAAAAGAACATTTCGAACGTTTGCATTATTCTGCGGAGAAAATGCACATAAATCTAAATTACAGTGTTGAAGAATTAACTGCACTGACCTACAAACTACTTAAGAAAAATAATCTTCAAAATGCCTATATCCGACCATTGGTTTATTTAGGACAAAACATGTCACTTCAGCCGACGGAAGAAGTGCATGTAATGTTATGCGCTTGGAGTTGGGAAAGGTATTTAGGTGATCAGCAATTAAAACTCATGACTTCTTCTTTCCAACGACCAAATCCAAAATCGTGTTTTGTGGAAGCAAAAGTAACTGGACATTATACCAACTCTATTTTGGCTACTACAGAAGCAAAAAAGAAAGGTTTTGACGAGGCTTTACTACTTGATATGAATGGCAATGTCGCCGAAGGTCCTGGGGCTAATTTCTTTTATGAAAAAAATGACAAATTATACACAGCTCCTTTAGGTAACATACTCGCTGGCATCACAAGACAAACAATTTTTGAATTAGCACAAGAACTTGGTATTGAAGTAGTGGAAAAATATTTTACTCCAGAAAATGTTTATCAAGCGGACGGAGCATTTTTTACTGGCACAGCAGCCGAAATAGCTGGAATCGAAAGTTTAGATGGGAAACAATTTAACCTAAAGTGGGAAGACACATTAGGAGCAACGCTTTCTACAGCTTACTTGAATAGAGTACAAAAAAAAGAATACAAAAATTTTGAATTAGTATGAAACTAAATAAATTCAGTTGTCGCGTAACGCAAGACGATTCGCAACCAGCAGCAAAAGCAATGCTTCATGCGATAGGTTTAACAAAAGAAGATTTCGCAAAACCATTTGTTGGAATAGCAAGCACAGGTTACGAAGGAAATCCATGCAACATGCACCTGAACGACCTTGCTAAAAAGGTAAAAGAAGGAACTTTAAACGAAAACCTCGTTGGATTAATTTTCAATACGATTGGGGTTAGTGACGGCATTTCGATGGGAACTCCTGGAATGCGATATTCTTTGCCATCAAGAGATGTCATTGCAGATTCTATGGAAACTGTCGTTGAAGGAATGTCATATGATGGACTTGTAACAGTTGTCGGTTGTGACAAAAATATGCCTGGTGCATTAATGGCAATGATTCGTGTAAACAAACCAAGCGTTCTTGTGTATGGTGGAACAATTGCGTCTGGATGTCACGAAGGTAAAAAATTGGATGTTGTTTCTGCTTTTGAAGCGTGGGGACAAAAAAATGCGGGTAAAATAGATGATGTCGAATATCAAAATGTGATAGAAAAAGCTTGTCCAGGCGCTGGTGCGTGCGGTGGAATGTACACTGCAAATACAATGGCATCAGCAATCGAAGCGCTGGGAATGTCTTTACCCTTTAATTCTTCAAATCCTGCTTTATCTGATGAGAAAAAGCAGGAAAGCGTTCGCGCAGGAGAAGCAATGCGCTTATTGTTAGAGAGAGATATCAAACCAAGAGACATTGTCACCAAAAAATCAATTGAAAATGCCGTACGATTGATTACGATACTTGGTGGTTCGACAAATGCTGTACTTCACTTTTTGGCTATCGCCAGCACTGCTGAAGTTGAATTTACGCTAGATGACTTTCAGAGAATATCTGATACAACTCCTTTCCTTGCAGATCTTAAACCAAGTGGGAAATACCTAATGGAAGACGTCCATAAAATTGGAGGGATTCCTGCAGTATTGAAGTATTTATTGGAAGAAGGATTACTTCATGGTGACTGTTTAACTGTTACAGGGAAAACGCTGGCTGAGAATTTAGCAGAAGTGAAACCATTAACTGAAGGGCAAGATGTAATAAAACCACTAAGCAATCCAATAAAAGCAACGGGGCATTTGAGAATTTTGAAAGGAAATTTATCACCGGCTGGAGCTGTAGCTAAAATAACAGGAAAGGAAGGCTTGAATTTCACTGGAACAGCTCGAGTGTTCAATTCAGAATACGAAGCAAACGATGGAATTAGAGATGGAAAAGTAGTCAAAGGTGATGTCGTAGTCATACGATATGAAGGACCTCAAGGCGGACCAGGAATGCCTGAAATGCTAAAGCCAACAGCAGCGATTATTGGAGCAGGATTAGGAAATGATGTTGCTCTAATTACAGACGGAAGATTTTCTGGTGGAACGCATGGTTTCGTAGTTGGGCATATATCTCCTGAAGCTCAAGTAGGAGGACCAATTGCATTTGTACGAGACGGTGATCTAATTACTATCGATGCAACGCTTAATTCTATAACATTTACTGTCTCAGATGTAGAATTGGAAGATCGGAAAAAGGATTGGAAAGCACCAGAATTAAAGTTTAAACGCGGCGTGTTAAGCAAATATATACGCACAGTTTCATCGGCATCGGAAGGCTGTGTAACAGATAAATTTGAATAAATGGAAAATACAGAACTATTGAATGTTGTAAAAATGGAATCGAAAAAAAACATAAGAAGAATGTCTGGTGCTCAAGCAGTCGTTCAATCTATTATAGATGAAGGGACTAACTTGATGTTTGGATATCCTGGTGGAGCAATTATGCCTGTTTACGACGCTTTATATGATGTCGAAAATCAATTGACTCATATATTAACCCGACACGAGCAAGGAGCGGTTCATGCTGCACAAGGCTTTGCAAGAGCCACAGGGAAAGTTGGAGTTTGCCTGGCTACTTCAGGACCTGGAGCAACAAATTTAATCACAGGAATTGCCGATGCTCAAATAGATTCAACCCCTCTCGTTTGTATAACCGGTCAAGTGCACAGTCATTTATTAGGAACAGACGCTTTTCAAGAAACAGATGTAATCGGAATCTCTATGCCTGTTACAAAATGGAACTACCAAGTAACAAAAGCCGAAGAAATTCCAATGGCTCTAGCAAAAGCATTTTACATTGCTCGTTCGGGAAAACCAGGACCAGTTTTGGTAGATATAACGAAAGATGCTCAATTTGATATGCTTGATTACGAATACAAGCCGTTTGAAGGTATGAGAAGCTATTCACCAAAATATCCAGTGGATTTAAATCAGGTGCAAGAAGCAGCGAAATTAATCAACTCAGCTAAAAAACCTCTCATATTATTTGGGCAAGGAGTTGTTTTATCAAATGCTGAAAAAGAATTCAAGGCGTTCATTGAAAAAAGTGGAATCCCTTCGGCTTGGACAATTATGGGATTATCTGCTTTAGATTCCGATCATTATTTGAACGTAGGAATGCTGGGTATGCATGGAAATTATGCTCCAAATAAAATGACGAACGAATGTGATGTGCTTATAGCTGTAGGAATGAGATTTGATGATCGTGTAACTGGCGATTTATCGCGCTATGCAAAACAGGCGAAAGTAATTCATTTGGAAATCGATCCAGCTGAAGTTGACAAAAATGTAAAAACAGAGGTTGCTGTTATGGGCGATGCTAAAGAATCTTTAAGCAAATTGACCGATTTAATCGACAAAAGAGAACACACGAGCTGGCTAAATGAATTTCGAATACTGGAACAGGAAGAAATAGAAACTGTAATAAATGATGAATTAAACCCGACGGTTGAGGAATTAACAATGGGCGAAGTTATACATGCCATCAATAAAAAAACAAATGGAGAAGCAATTGTCGTAACTGATGTTGGTCAACACCAAATGGTCGCTTGTCGATATGCTAAATTCAGAAATTCAAGATCCATGATCACTTCTGGTGGGCTAGGAACAATGGGCTTTTGTCTTCCTGCAGCTATTGGAGCAAAAATGGGAATGCCAAATAGGGAAGTTGTCGCAATTATTGGTGATGGGGGTTTTCAAATGACCATTCAGGAATTAGGAACCATATTTCAATCTAAAACTCCTGTAAAAATAGTTGTCTTAAACAATGAATTTTTAGGAATGGTTCGTCAATGGCAAGAACTGTTTTTTGACAAACGCTACGCTTCTACCACCATGATAAATCCTGATTTTCAAACCATCGTTAAAGGTTATGGAATCGAGACAAAAAAAGTAACCGAAAGAAAAGATTTGGATGCTGCAGTAAGGGAAATGTTAGATCACGAAGGTGCCTACTTTTTAGAGGTGAAAGTGGGGAAAGAAAACAATGTTTTTCCTATGATACCTACTGGTGCTTCCGTTTCTGAAATCAGACTTAAATAATAATGACAATGAAAAATAGATATACCATATCCGTATTTACAGAAGACATCGTTGGACTTTTAAATAGAGTGACAATCATTTTTACAAGACGAAAGATCAACATTGAAAGCATTACTGCTTCAGAAAGCGAAGTGGAAAACATACACCGCTATACCATAGTAGTTACTGAAGATGAAGATCTAGTCAAAAAGGTTGTGCTTCAATTGGAAAAACAAGTCGAAATAATACGTGCTTTTTACCATTTGGATGAAGAAATCGTGTATCAAGAAATTGCGCTTTACAAGGTTCATACGGACGTTTTGGCTGCAGGAAAAGAAGCCGAAAAAATCGTTCG
The DNA here is from genome assembly GCA_963925035.1 of uncultured Flavobacteriales bacterium. Classification (GTDB taxonomy): domain Bacteria; phylum Bacteroidota; class Bacteroidia; order Flavobacteriales_D; family Crocinitomicaceae; genus UBA4466. The sequence continues at coordinate 67,422 of CAWUSK010000012.1, read as the reverse complement.
TGCACATTATGCCCGAGTACTTTCTGTGGAATCAAATTTCACTGTATTGGAAAAAACGGGACACAAAGAAGAAACACAAGCGCTTTTTAATGAACTGGAGCCTTTCGGAATTTTGGAATTCGTTAGATCTGGAAGAATCGCTATTACAAAACCAATGAGAACCTTGACATCTATAATGGATGAAATGGAAAATCAAAACAAACAAAATTAAAATGAAAAATTACTTTAATGCATTGTCTCTTAGAGAGCAATTAGAACAATTAGGGAAATGTGATTTATTAGAATCATCTGCTTTTGATAAAGGCGTGAATGCTCTCTTAGGAAAAAACATAGTAATTGTTGGATGCGGCGCACAAGGATTGAATCAAGGCCTCAACATGCGCGACTCTGGTTTAAATATTGCCTACGCTTTGCGGGATTCAGCCATCACCGAAAAGCGTGCATCATTCGAAAATGCCACCCAAAATGGATTTGTCGTAGGAAATTACAATTACATGATACCGACAGCAGATTTGGTTATCAATTTAACACCGGACAAGCAACATACAGATGTCGTTAACTCAGTTATGCCCTTAATGAAACATGGCTCTATACTCTCCTACTCTCACGGTTTTAACATTGTAGAAGAAGGTATGAAAATTCGAGAAGACATTACGGTAATCATGGTCGCACCAAAATCTCCAGGTTCAGAAGTTCGAGAAGAATACAAAAGAGGATTTGGAGTGCCAACACTAATCGCCGTGCATCCAGAGAACGATCCAACCGGTCAGGGATTTGAACTTGCAAAAGCATACGCCGTTGCGACTGGAGGACATAAAGCTGGAGTTCTCAACTCCTCATTTGTGGCAGAAGTTAAATCTGACCTTATGGGAGAACAAACCATTCTATGCGGTGTTTTCCAAACTGGATCTATACTCGCTTTCGATAAAATGGTAGCTAATGGAATTAATCCGAATTACGCTGCGAAATTGGTGCAATATGGCTGGGAAACAATTACAGAAGCACTGAAACATGGTGGATTAACAAACATGATGGATCGATTGTCAAATCCAGCAAAAATAGAAGCAAACAGATTGTCTGAAACATTAAAAGAAACAATGACTCCACTATTCAATAAACATATGGATGATATTATGTCCGGTGAGTTTTCTTCAAATATGATGAAAGATTGGGAGAATAATGATCATGATTTATTGCAATGGAGAAAACTGACAGGTGAAACTAATTTTGAGAAAACGCCAGCGACTGAACAAGGAATCAATGAGCAAGATTTTTTTGATCACGGAACTTTACTTGTCGCGTTTACAAAGGCTGGAGTTGAACTTGCTTATGAAACAATGGTGAAATCTGGAATTAAAGCAGAATCAGCTTATTATGAATCACTTCATGAAGCACCTTTAATTGCAAATACCATCGCTAGAAAGAAATTATATGAAATGAACCGTATCATCTCAGATACTGCCGAATATGGCTGCTATTTATTCGATCATGCTTGTAGACCCTTACTCAATGATTTCATGGAAACAGTCAACTTAAATGTCATTGGTGAATCATTTACAAAAAACAATCAAGTGGACAACAAAGAATTAATCGCTGTGAACCATTCCATCAAAAATCATCCAATAGAAAAAATTGGAGAATCGTTGCGTGCAGCAATGACCAATATGAAAACGCTATAATTATGGAGCTTTTTAATCTTAAAAATGTAGAACAAGCCGCGTCACTTTTGAGAGATGTGGCTTCAAAAACACCCTTGATTCTGAATGTTCAGAAGTCGAGCGAATTTGATGCAAACATTTACTTTAAACGAGAAGATTTACAACAAGTGCGTTCGTATAAAATCCGTGGTGCTTTTAACAAAATTTCATCGCTGAACGATATCGAATTAGCCAAAGGTGTTGTATGCGCAAGTGCAGGAAATCACGCGCAAGGAGTTGCTTACTCTTGTTTTGTGAAAAAGATAAAAGGCGTCATATTTATGCCTACTCCAACTCCCAAACAAAAAATTGAACAAGTCAAAATGTTTGGTGGAGAATGGATTGAAACCATACTCGTTGGCGACACTTTTGATGATGCTTCGAAACAAGCAATCAAGTATTGTGAAGATCGTGGGATGAGTTTTATCCATCCATTTGATGATATAAAGGTAATTGAAGGTCAAGCGACAATTGCTCTGGAGTTAATAGAACAAACAACTCAACCTATTGATTATTTATTCCTTCCTGTTGGTGGTGGCGGTTTAGCTTCAGGCGTTTCAAGCGTCTTTAAATTGTTATCTCCAACTACTAAAATTATCGGAGTTGAACCCACAGGAGCTCCTTCGATGTCAGCGTCTATAAAAAATGGAGTCAATACCGAACTGCAGCATATCGATAAATTTATTGATGGTGCTTCTGTCCAAAAAGTTGGCGATATCAACTTTCATTTCTGCAAGGAAAACTTAGATGAAATGATAACTGTAGACGAAGGGAAAGTTTGTCAAACTATATTGGAATTGTATAATAAAGATGCAATTGTTGTTGAGCCTGCAGGCGCTTTGACTGTTTCAGCTTTGGATCAGTTCAAAGAAGAAATCAAAGGGAAGAACATTGTTTGTTTAATCAGCGGGAGCAATAACGATATAACCAGAACTGAAGAAATAAAAGAGCGTGCGCTTTTGTACTCCGGAATTAAACATTATTTCATTGTTCGTTTTCCTCAGCGCGCTGGAGCATTAAAAGAATTTATAAACGATGTTTTGGGGCCAAATGATGATATTACCCACTTTGAATACTCAAAAAAACACAATCGAAATACTGGACCAGCAGTGATTGGCGTTGAATTGGGAGGTGAAGTGCCGATAACTGAACTTAAAGAAAGAATGAACGCTTTGAAATTTCAATATGAATATTTAAATGACAATCCTGATTTATTCCAGATGTTGGTGTGAGGAAATGACTATTCTTTAATCAACCTCGGAATATCATGTGGTAATCGCGTCAACAACTCGTAATTAATTAAATGGCTGAAATCACTGAACGACGAAACTGTAATCTCACTTTCTTCCTGGTGACCAATCAAAACGGCTTCATCTCCTTTACCTATCGTTTCGTCAGTTGTGATATCCACTGCGAGCATACTCATGTTGACAGTTCCAATTACATCAAAGCGTGCTCCATTGATTAACACTTTTCCTTGGTTACTTAACGATCGGCTATAACCAAATGAATATCCAACTGGCAGTAGCGCTACTTTTGTCGTTTGGTTTGTCATATATGATGCTCCGTAACCAACAAATTCACCAGCATTAACGGTTTCCACATCCATGACTTTTGATTTCCAGCTTAAAATTCGATTCAGCGGATTGATTACACCTGTTTTATTTTGAGCGCTGTAATGCACATAAATTTCCTCTGTTGGAAAAAAGCCAAACTGTAGAATTCCAATGCGCACCAAATCCAATTGCATATTCGGATAACGCAAAGTTGCCGCTGAACTGGCAATGTGTCGTTTTGCATCCAGCCATTTGTATTTGCCTAAAATGGATAAATATTCTTCAAAACGGTCAAATTGATCAAATACACGTTCTTCGTTAGCTATGTTTTCTGCTCCAGCCAAATGTGAACAAATACCTTTTACATCAATGAAATCCAGGTTGGCTTCTATCAGTTCAAATACTGCAGTTATTTTTTCAGGACTGAATCCTGTTCTGTTCATTCCTGTCTCTAATTCAACGTGAATACGTGCTTTTTTGACCATTTCCTTTGCTGTCGCAATTGCTGCTTCCAAACGATCTTGCTCAAAAACATAAAATTCAATTTCGTTGTCAATCGCCCACTCCAATTCTTCGTTGTCAATTTGTCCCATAATCATTACGTTAAACTCACGGTTCTTGAGTACTTGGGTTACATTCAATGCTTCTTGTGCGCTGAAAACACTGAAATGGCGGACACCACATTCATGGGCTAGTGGACAATAACTATCAATTCCATGTCCATAAGCATTTCCCTTCACGACAGACGAAAACGTTACTCCTTCCCTCAAAAAATTTTGAATGAAATCGATATTTTTTTTTACTGCCGATTTTGAAAGTTCAATATGAGAAGTATGAAACATAATTTATAGAATTTGATTGATGATTGAGTTGAACATTTGAATTCCCGTTGCCGTTATTTCATCTGGGAAATCGTAATCTGGATTGTGCAATGCTGGAGTTGAAACGCCTGAACCCAAACCAAACATTGCGCCTTTGAAGTTTTGCGTAAACAAGCCGAAATCTTCACCCCAAGGAAATGGATATTCTCGTTCTGTTAAGTTGAATTTGTTTTCCTTGCTTGCTTTTATTATAAAGTTAACGGCTTCCGGGTGATTGACGTTCGCGTGAAAAACTTCCGTCCACGAAATATCTGGCGAGAGATGGTTATTTTCACAAGTTTCTTCCATAAAAGCGACAATTTCTTCACTGCGCTGCTTCATGATATGAACCGACCAGCTTCTGATAGTAAAGTGAACTTCTCCATAACCAGCAGAAATACCGTACGAACTATTATCTCCTAAAGTGCTATAAACTGGCGTCATTAAGAAAAATTCCTTTTCTTCTGGTTTGTTAAACGTGATGCTATTTGCGTAAACGAAAATTTCTGAAATGGCCATACTTGGGTTAAATCCTTTCTCCGGTTCAGCTGCATGCGCCGTTTTACCTGTCATTTTAAGAATAATGCTTTTTACATTTCCTGTAAACTCCTGTTCTTTGACAACAATTTCGTTCGTTGGATAACCGGGCAAATTATGCAAAGCAAAAGCGTAATCAATTCTTTCTTTCTTGAATTCAGCATCATTCAAAACAGCTTGTGCACCCTTTCCATTTTCCTCAGCAGGTTGAAAAAGCAAGATCAACTTCCCTTTCTTAATAGGTTGTTCTGAAAACAAGATCGATAAACCCAATAAAATGGTCGTATGTCCATCGTGTCCGCATTTGTGAGAAACGCCTTCAGTTATAGATGCGTAATCGAATGTATTGACTTCTTGAATTGGCAAAGCATCAATATCACCGCGAATCATTACTGTTGGTCCCGGCTGATTGCCCATGTAAATAGCCAAAACGCCTGTATTGGTCACTGATTTAACACTTGCTTTGGTTTCTTTTTTTAAAAAATCTAGGATTGTTTTTTGCGTTTCAAATTCGTGCTCCGAAACTTCTGGGTGCGCATGAAGTTGATTTCGAATACTTTTAAGATGCTTTAATTGTTCTTCGTTTAGCATAGAATATCATTGTTTACCCTAAGGATAACAATGTTTGTGGAATGACCAAATTATGAGGAAAGTTTTTAGAGGATTATTAGTTTCAAAAACACCTCTAAACCGTTTGAGAAATCCAGATATTACTAAATTTATCAACCGCCATAACATGCAAAAACTGCAGGACGATCTTAAAACGTACTAAAATAATAACTTTCTGGCACCAACTCGTTGAAATTGTCCATTAAATCCATGTATTCATCTTTACTATTCACTCGAGAATATGCGTCTTTTATATTTTTAAAGCAGAGCATTGATCCCCAGAATTGCAATCCATAAACACTGTAGTCAGAGGACTTGCAATTATAACATCCTTTATATTTTATAGTAGGTGGTAGTTGAATATTTAATTGAATAATCGCACATTCAAGTGGTCCAGCGGCTGTAATATAAATTTCCAAATCATTAAATTTACATTTAAGATAAGAGAGACTAAAATTATCTTTATCTTTTTTAACAGTCAAATTACATTATCGACCTAAAAATTCAATTTTATCGTTGACCAAAAACCTCAAAGTAAGTTGAAAAAGAAGAGAATAATTTGTTAAATTATTCGGATCATCAAATTCAAATCGATCATCAAGTTATTGATGATTTTCAGGACTAAAACCGTACATATAAATAGAGGGGAAATCAATCCCATAAAGTTGTAAGTAAAGCTTCTTATTGACATAGCTCATACTTCCTACTATCGTTCCAAATTGATCATGATATGTTACTTTATGTTTGTCCATTCAGTACTTCATGAACGATAAAAAATTTATCAACCCGTATTCGGAATATTTAAACAAACTCACTCATCTTCAAACAACCTCGGCTGCACGTCATCATCATCCTTCTTTATATCCCACTCGACAGTTGTTGATTCATCGTCATCATCATTCCCATCTTCTAAATCTTCAGAAGTAGAAATAGGCTTTTCAATTTCTGGCCAAGGCTCTTCTCCTTCAATCGAATGTGCTAAAACGATTTCTTTCACCTTCAATTTCGTCAATTGATTTCCTTGCGACTTCATTCCTTTTATCTCAATGAAATTAGCTAAATCGACTTCAGTATCCGGTAAATTCTTCGTAGCCTTCAATAATTTATTGTAAACAATTTTTGCTTTCGGTTGATATGCCGTTGAAACTACATCTAACGTTGAACCTTCAGATTCAGAAATGAACGATACTTTTTTGTCCATTGTGACTTCACAAACAAAACGTTTACAGAAGTGAAGGTCTTTTTCAGCGTCGTAATAAATCGCTGTTATTGCTCGTTCTGGATGCCATTTTTCAATGTGAACCATGTCATCGTCAAAATGAGTTGAAAGGTCAAATGTCGATAAGCGGTATTCTCCAGAACTGTATAAGGTTAAAATCTTATCGTTTCCTTTAAAATCACCCAGGAATTTCCCTCTTTGCTCGTCATTCAATCGGCCGACAACTGTGTCGTAAGATATTTTACGCGCTGCAAGTGTTGAACCACCGACTTCCTTTTGTACAATCTTAGAAACAATTTCTTTTGTAACTCTATTTCCTGAAGCATCACGACCTTTGATCAATTGTTCTCCCATATCAATATCGAACTTCAATCGTTTCAAGTGTGGACGAGCTCTTAAAATAATTGTAACAACTTCACGCTCTCCATTTGGATGAACAGTGAAATACAACATTTTAGAACCTTTAGTTCCTTTCGTTAAATCGTATTCAGTATCGCGTGTGATGGAATTGACGTTGAATCGCTTCATCATTGCTGTACCGCCCACTCCATCTTGATACATCAAGTGGTAAACGGTTCGCTTATCGCCTTTTTTCCAAACGTTGGCAAATACAATGTCCTTCCCAACAAACTTCTTATCCGCAATTTTCGTGACCATCATTTTTCCAGTTGAAAAGAAAATAATGACATCATCTAGGTCCGAACAATCCGCAATATATTCTGCTTTTTTCAAGCTATGACCAACAAAACCTTCTTCGTAATCGACGTAAAGTTTTTTATTGGCAATAATTACTTTTGTCGCGTTGATAGAGTCAAACGTTTTAATTTCTGTTTTTCGCTCTCTTCCTTCTCCGAATTTTGCTTTTAAATCTTTGTAATAGTCGATTGAATACTCGATCAAATTTGCCAAATTAGCTTTCACTTCTTCAATTTCCGCTTCGATCTTAGCAATTGTATCTTCCGCTTTACTCGCATCAAAACGCGTAATACGAATCATTGGTATTTGCGTCAACTTATGTAAATCTTCGTCCTCAATTTCACGAATCAATACTTTAGCAAACGGTTTGAATGCATCTCGCATATAAATGTACAGCGCTTCTTTATCGCTATACTTCTTAAAGTCGATGTACATTTCTTCATTAATGAAAATCTTTTCCAAAGTTGAGAAATGCCATTGTTTTTGAAGTTCAGCTAAACGAATTTCCAATTCCAATTTCAACAAGTCAACCGTTCTATCGGTATTGACCTTCAAAATTTCTGTCACTCCCATGAATCGAGGTCTGTTGCCATCAATTACTGAGCAGTTTGGAGAAATCGCAACTTCACAATCTGTAAATGCATACAATGCATCCAATGTTTTATCAGGAGAAACCCCAGGTGCCAAGTGAATTATTACTTCCGCGTCTGCAGCAGTATTGTCTTCAATTTTCTTCACCTTAATCTTTCCCTTGTCGTTGGCTCTTAATATCGAATCAATTAAGGTTGTTGTTGTACCGTAAGGAACTTCATGAACGATTAAGGTCTTGTTGTCCTCTTTTCGAATTTTAGCTCTTAAACGAATTTTTCCACCACGTAATCCATCGTTATAATTGGAAAAATCTGCCATTCCACCGTTTAAGAAATCTGGAAGAATCGTTACTTTTTTACCACGCAAATGGTTAATGGATTGCTCAATTAACTCAATAAAATTGTGGGGCATAATTTTACAAGCCATACCAACTGCAATTCCTTCTGCTCCTTGCATCAACAGCAATGGAAACTTAACAGGTAATTGATCCGGCTCGTTATTTCTACCGTCGTAACTTTTTAGCCAATTAGTAGTTTTAGGGTTAAACACTACATGAGAAGCAAACTTTGACAAACGTGCTTCAATGTAACGCGCAGCAGCTGCTCCATCACCCGTTAAGGTATTTCCCCAGTTTCCTTGGCAATCAATCAATAAATCTTTTTGTCCCAATTGAACCAAAGCATCTCCAATAGAAGCATCACCGTGCGGGTGATATTTCATTGTGTTTCCAATGATATTCGCTACTTTATTGTAACGTCCATCGTCCATTTCCTTCATGGAATGCATAATTCGACGTTGTACAGGTTTAAAACCATCGTACAACGAAGGAACAGCTCTTTCTAGTATTACATATGACGCGTATTCGAGAAACCAGTTCTCGTACAAACCGCCAACAGGAATGATTTTATCTGTGGTATCACTTTTCTCAAACGGATTACCATCTGCGTCAGTTAAGCCATCATTTTCGCTCTCTAACCCGTCGTTTTCCAATTCTTCGTTTTCCTCAGCCATTGTTTATGATGCTTTTTCAATGTTTGACGTTTCTTCATCTTCTATCACCAAATCCTCTTCAACTTTCAAATTATCAATGATGAATTCTTGACGTTCTGGCGTGTTTTTCCCCATAAAATAAGAAAGAATGGAATCAATCGATGCGTCCTTAGACAAAATCACTGGCTCCAAACGAATGTCGTCTCCAATGAAATGTTTGAACTCATCCGGTGAAATCTCACCCAATCCTTTAAATCGAGTAATTTCTGGATTTCTTCCCAGTTCTGCGACTGCACTTCTTCGTTCTTCCTCCGAATAGCAGTAAATTGTTTTCTTCTTGTTTCTTACACGGAACAGTGGCGTTTGCAGAATATAAACGTGATTTCGTTTGATCAAATCAGGGAAAAATTGCAAAAAGAACGTCAATAACAACATTCGAATGTGCATTCCGTCGACATCGGCATCCGTTGCAACTACAATGTTGTTATACCGTAAATCGTCCATGTCGTCTTCGATATTCAGCGCCGCTTGCACAAGGTTGAACTCCTCATTTTCGTAGACAACCTTCTTCGTTAATCCGTAACAATTCAAAGGCTTTCCACGCAATGAAAATACCGCTTGTGTATTTACGTTTCTCGATTTTGTAATCGATCCACTCGCTGAATCTCCCTCGGTGATAAACAAAGTCGTTTGTTCGCGCAATTCGTGTTTCAAATCTGTTAAATGAACACGACAATCACGCAATTTCTTATTGTGCATGTTCGCTTTTTTCGCTCTGTCTCGAGCAATTTTACGAATTCCAGAAAGTTCTTTTCGTTCTTTCTCTGATTGCTTTATTTTCTTTTCTAATGTCTCAGCGGTCTTTGGATTCTTGTGTAAGTAATTGTCCAAACGCTCTTTCAAAAAGTCGTTAATGAACGCGCGCATTGACTTTCCGTCGGGTTCAATTTCGTTGGACCCTAACTTTGTTTTCGTTTGCGACTCAAATACCGGCTCCATCACTTTAACCGCAACCGCTGCAACAATGGATTGACGGATATCTGAAGCTTCGTAATTTTTTCCGTAGAAGTCACGAATCACTTTCGCCATCGATTCACGAAATGCGCTTTGGTGTGTTCCACCTTGCGTTGTGTGCTGTCCATTCACAAATGAATAGTAATCTTCACCGTATGTTTTTCCGTGGGTAAACGCTACTTCGATATCTTCGCCTTCCAAGTGAATGATTGGGTAAAGTGGATCTCCATCCATATTGTCCTCCAACAAATCTTTCAATCCATATTTAGATTGAAATTTCTCTTTGTTGAATTTGATAATCAATTCACGATTCAAGTAGCAATAATTCCACAACATCTTGTTGAGGAAAGGTGTTCTGTATGCGTATTTTTTAAATATTGTTTCGTCTGGAATAAACTCAACGTACGTTCCGTTTTCTTCTGTTGTTTTTGTTACTCCTGTTTCATCCACCAATTCACCACGAACAAAAGTCGCTTGCTTTTTCTCTCCGTCACGGACAGAATACACCATGAAATGAGAAGATAACGCATTTACTGCTTTCGTACCAACTCCATTCAATCCAACTGATTTCTTAAATGCTTTTGAATCGTACTTTCCACCAGTGTTCATTTTTGACACAACGTCCACTACTTTTCCTAAAGGAATTCCGCGACCGTAATCACGCACAGTTACTTTCCCATCAACAACACTCAATTCGACTCTCCGACCGTTTCCCATCACAAACTCATCGATGCAATTGTCAATCACTTCTTTTACAAGAATATAAATACCGTCGTCGGCCGCAGAGCCATCGCCCAACTTACCAATATACATACCTGGTCTTAGCCTTATATGCTCTTTCCAGTCTAAGGACCGGATATTATCTTCAGTATATTGATTTTCTGCCATTTAAAACTAATTATAGGAAAGCTATCAAATATAAGGAAGAAAGGAAGGTGAATTTGAGAAACTTACAAGAACTTATTCACCGAGCCCTGTGGATTAAACAGAGTAGACACTTCCATCCTCAACAACTTCACAGTTGTTAAAAATAGATTGTGCCTCTTGAAGGTGTTCAGAACCGTCTTCGTAGCGAGCGCTTAAATGTCCCATTAACAATTTCCCCACATTTGCCATTTTTGCAATCGTCGCTGCTTGGCTAGCAGTCGAATGCATTGTTGCTTTTGCACGGTCGATAAACTCTTCCGTAAACGTTGCTTCATGGTACAACAAATCAACCGATGTAATGCTCGGAACAATTCCTTCAGAATATTTTGTGTCTGAACAAAAAGCAAAGGTTTTCTCCTTTTCGCCAGGAAATGTATAATCTTTAGATGCAAATACCTTCCCATCGTCGTTTGTCACATCATTTCCGTCTTTCAACTGATGGTAATGTTCAATTTTAACTCCGTGACTTACCGCTTTATCTATAAGCAAATGACGTTGTTTTTCTTTTTGGGTGATTTTAAATCCTGTTGTTGGTACTTTATGTGAAAGTGGAAATGAAGATACAGTCACTTTCTCATCCTCAATTAAAACAGTCTCTTTTGAGGTGTCAGTTGCATTAAATTCTATTTCGTAGGACATACGTGATCCATCGTACTCAATTTGCAATGCAAGTATTGTTTCCAATTCTTTGGGTGCAAAAATTTGAATCGGCTTCACTCTCCCTAATAAATTCATTGTGCTCAATAAGCCAATCAATCCAAAATAATGATCGCCATGTAAATGAGAAATAAAAACAGCATCTATCCGTTGAAATTTAACACCAAAACGACGCATTTGAGTCTGAGTACCTTCACCGCAATCAATTAAATAATGACGTCCTGCGCAGGTAATGAATTGAGATGTTAAGCCTCTAGAGGAAGTTGGAATTGCTGATCCGCTGCCTAAAATTTGAATTGTGAAACTCACTATTTAATCGCCTCTAAAGCTTCTGATTCTGAAAGAGTAATTGTAAACACTTTATCCAATTGAGCGATCCCAATTAGCTTACTAACGTTTTCATTCAAACCACACAATACAAACTTACCATTGGTATCTTTACACAAACGATTCGCTACAAGTATCGCACTTAATCCAGAGGAATCGCAATACTTTGTTTTAGACATATCAATCACAATATTGTTGATACTACCTTTATTCAACTGGAACAATTCAGCTTTCAATTCTGAAGCATTTCCAGCATTTAATTTCTCGACATTCGTCTTAACTACTGCTGTTCCGTTTTGTTGATTTACGATAAAGTCCATTATAGGTTGTTTATTTCAAATTTAGCAAAATATTATTGACGTTTTATCTTAGAAGCCAATAAATAAATAACTGCCATTCTCACCGCTACTCCATTTTCTACTTGTTGTAAAATAATTGATTGCTTAGAGTCTGCAACATCACTTGTAATCTCCACTCCTCGATTGATTGGTCCAGGATGCATTACAACTATTTCTTTCGAAAGATTGTCTAAAATCTCTTTTGTCAACCCATATTGCATCGAGTATTCTCTAAGTGAAGGGAAGTACTTAATGTCTTGTCTTTCCAATTGAATACGCAACATATTTGCGACATCGCACCATTCTAATGCACGTTGTAAGTTATGCTCCACTTGAACACCCAGTTCAGAAATGTATTTAGGAATCAATGTCGTTGGTCCGCAGACCATCACTTCAGCGCCTAGTTTTTGTAGGCAATAAATATTTGACAACGCAACTCGTGAATGCAATATATCTCCAACAATCACCACTTTTTTTCCTTCAACTCTCCCAAGTTTCTCTCGAATTGAATAAGCGTCAAGTAAGGCTTGTGTCGGGTGTTCGTGCGTTCCATCTCCAGCATTGATGACACATGCGTCAACTCGTTCAGACAAGAACTTTGCAGCTCCAGGACTTGAATGTCGCATTACCACCATGTCCACTTTCATGGAAAGAATGTTGTTTACTGTATCAATTAGTGTTTCTCCTTTCTTTACGGATGAACTTGAAGCTGAAAAATTAATAACATCCGAAGAAAGTCGCTTTTCGGCAAGTTCAAAGGACAAGCGTGTACGGGTTGAGTTTTCGAAGAAAATATTTGCAATGGTAATATCTCGCAGTGAAGGAACTTTTTTGATTGGTCGATTGATAACTTGTTTAAAAGCATCAGCTGTTTTAAAGATTAACTCAATGTCGTTTTTCGTTAAATCTTTGATTCCAATTAAATGATCTACACTTAAATTATCCATTTGCATCTGGGGTAAAAAGTACAACTTTATCTTCTCCTTCTATTTCTATCCATTCTACAGAAACACGTTCGGAAATCAGTGTGTCGACTGTTTTCCCTACATAATCTGCAGAAATTGGTAAATCTCTTCTAAATCGTCTGTCTATCATTGTGAGTAACTCCACTTTCTTAGGACGACCAAAAGCCAATAAAGCATCCAGTCCCGCTCGAATTGTTCTTCCAGTGTACAATACATCGTCCATCAAAACAACATTTTTGTTTTCAATATCAAAATCGATGTTTGTTGCACTCGGAATTAATGGGGTTTCTCTTCTTCTAAAATCATCGCGGTAAAAGGTAATGTCCAAATCTCCACAAACAACTTCTTTTCCAATAATCTCTTCTAAGCGACTTTTGATACGTGCTAATACATTTATCCCTCTTGGTTGAAGACCAATTAAAACAGTATCCGAGAAGTCGTTGTGAATTTCAATGAGTTGGTAACAAAGTCGATTAATCGTCAGTTCAAAGTGTCTTGAATTTAGAATGACTTGTTTTTCCATTAAGACAAAGATAAAAGTATTTTAGCTTGATTGATTCTAAGAACGAAAAAACATTTTGTTTTTTTCAACGAATTATTAACCAATCTTAATTTTCCTTTAAAATAGAATTAACGCCTTTTTAATCAATAACTAATACTGCTTAGTAGTTTGATAAAATTAACCGAAATTAAACCCCTAAATTTAAACATGGTTAGGTTAAAAAATTGAGAACTCACAGTCTCGATTGTTTTTGGTTTAGGTCGCCTGATTTTACACTCCTACTTTTATCCGTCAGATAATTTCGTGTAAAATCAGGCAGTCCTTTTTTATAACCTTCAACTAATTTCCACCTTTCTTTTTCACAGAATAACCCTCTGCTACTAGTAAATCAAATACTTTATCCTTGAATTTTCCTTGAATTAATATTTCTCTATCTTTGGCAGACCCACCAACGCCGCATTTACTTTTTAATGTTTTTCCAAGGTCTTTCAAATCATCGTCAGAACCTACAAACCCTTCTATTAAAGTCACTTCTTTTCCGCCGCGTTGTTTGCGATCGATAGAAACGTATAAGTTCTGTTCTGAATTAGACAAGGTCTCCTTTTCCTCTGAAGAATCGCCGTTAAATTGAAAGTCTGGATTGGTTGAATAAAATCCTTTTTGCTTATTTTTTCCCATTATGAATTTGAATTAATGGCAATTGAACGATTGGCAATTGAAAATTGACAATGAAATCACTGAGTTAATAAACGGTTTGAACTCTTTAAATCTTGGGACACTTTTTACAGTTAATACCAGCTTTTTTGTACTTCTTACAGCACTTCTTTTTTTTGCAGTCAAACGAATACTCGGCGGCTTTTCCCTCCAATACTTCTTGCCGAACTTCTAGTATAAACTTCATCTATTTAGATTAATTCTAAACAAATATACTTACTTTCTTTATCTTAATTCTAAATAGGGTTTAATTATTTACAACTAAAAAGCAATTTAACAGCAATAAATCTCCACTCAGTTCATTTACAGTGTGTTCAATTTTGTTGTTGGATTTTAAACGTGCATTTATAAAGCCTCGTCCTTTTTTTCCATTCAAGTCAAGCAATTCATTCCTCAATATTTCAAGATATGTTTGCTCTAGTTCTTCATGGCTAAAAGAATTAATTTGATGCAAGTACTTTTCAACTTGCTTGTAGTTTTTGATACTCACAATGTTAGAAATATGAATTAAATATGCCTCTTTACTCCTTGAAACAATAAGAAAACCAACTTTAGTATTATTCTCGTCCGGCTCAGCATAAAACTTTATGTTCTTCAATCCTTCTAAAAGAATAGAGAATAAACATTTATTCTGTTCCTGTTTTGATCCATGACTTATTGCAATCTTTATCAAACTTTCGGATAGTTCTCGAATAAGCTCCGTTGAAAAAGTTCCACAATGCGAAATCAACACCTTCTCTTCTTTCGAGCGCGCTATGTCATCATGTTGATTTTGAAAAATCTCACGAATTTCATTGTGTACCATAAATAGAATCTCCTTGTACTAATTAATTCAATATAATAGAAACTGTGCCAGTTGCTTTATCGTCTGAGCCACGATTTAAATCAATGATGTAATAAAAGGATCCGACAGGTAGTAACGCTCCTTTGTATGTTCCATCCCAACGATTATTGTTATACGGGTTTGTATTAGACGACTCATGTTCAAAAATCAAATTCCCCCAACGGTTATAAATTCGAACTGTATTATCTGGATACTTTTCATCCAATCCTAATATCTCCCATGTATCATTCGTCCCATCATTATCTGGGGTAAATGCTGTTGGATAAATCACCTCACAATTTTCAAATGAAATTAAGACATCATCTGGAGTACTTTCGCATCCATTTAACGATTCTGTCACATAATAAACTTGCGCAGTTGTCAATGGACTAATGATACTGCCTGTTCCTAAAATCGAGCTGAGCGTATTATCTGTATACCATGTAAATGTTCCACCAGCTCCAGAAACTGTCAATAAACCTGTGACATCACCTGTACAATAAACCATATCTGAGCTTGCTATTGGCTGAGCGGGAGTAGTAGTTGCAATTATAGTTTGAGTTTGACTTGCCGAATTAGCACAATTGACATCCGAAATACCAGTCAGCACATACAAACCTTCAGCATTTCCTAATGAAATAGGCGTAGTTGAAGAAACGATATTTTGAGCAACTCCGTTTAGTGTATAATCAATTGACCAATCAGCTGTACCAGTAACATCGACCAATAAATCGGAAACAACATCTCCATCACAGTAGTTTGCACCTCCTGTGAAGCTTACGACTGTTGGCAATGGGTTTATAGTTACTTGAAAGCTAACTTCATCTTCACACGTTGCGATTCCATCGTACACCCAAACTGTTTGAGTTGAAGTGATTGGACCTGTTATTTGAGCTCCTCCACTCATTACTGAATTGTCATAATAAGCTTCACTACCAGTTAGGTTTGTTCCTTGAATTGTTGGTAAAATATAAGGTCCACAGTTAATAACATCCGCAATAGAATTTAAAACGGGTGATTGTATCACCGAAACTGTTGTATTTGCAGTACTTGTGCATGTATTGGCACTTGTAACAACAACTGTAAACACTTCTCCATCAACAGCACCTGTAACCGAAGGTGATTGATCCGTATTGCTTGTGATTGTTGCGCCACCTGACGTGCTCCATGTCCATGATACAGCATTTCCACCGACCTCGTCTAGATTAAATGTTCCTCCGATACAAATCGGTCCGTCGTTCGTTGGCGAAACTGCTGGTACAGAATTCACAGTAACCGTTGTCACTGCAGAAGCCGCAGAAGTACAACCTCCAGATACAACAACGACTGTATAATCTCCACTAGCAGTTGCTGCATACGTTTGTGCCGTCGCTCCACCAATTGGCGTTCCATTTAATGACCATTGATTTCCAATAGCTGAACTAGAAGTT
This sequence comes from uncultured Flavobacteriales bacterium, assembly GCA_963925035.1. Taxonomy (GTDB): domain Bacteria; phylum Bacteroidota; class Bacteroidia; order Flavobacteriales_D; family Crocinitomicaceae; genus UBA4466. The sequence continues at coordinate 50,970 of CAWUSK010000012.1, read as the reverse complement.
AACGTCACAGAGCCAGGAGCACAAAATGTTGTTGGACCGCCAGCAGCGATAGTTGGAATTGCAGGAGCCAAAGGATCTGATAAGCCTTGTACCAATGTATTTGATGGACATCCTCCAACTGTAATAATAATATTATAGGTTCCTGCAGCTAAACCAGTAATCACATAAGGTAAAGTAACAGAACCTGAATTTCCTGTTGCTGTTCCTGTCCAAGATACAATTCCTGTAGTTGATCCATTCACCTGTATTGAACCGTCAGAAGCTGCACATACCGATGGATTCGCAACCGTTCCAACTGTAATAACTGGCGTTGGAGTTACTGTAACAGTTGTTGGTGCCGAAGCAGCAGAAGGACATCCACCAGTCGTAATCATCACTGTATAATTCCCTGAAGCTGTTGCTGAATACGTTTGTGCAGTCGCTCCACCAATTGGAGTTCCATTTAATGACCATTGATTTCCTGTTGCTGAACTTGAAGTTAATGTTACAGAACCTCCAGAGCAAAAAGTAGTTGGTCCACCGGCTGCAATAGTCGGCGTTGCAGGCGTTGGATTAACCGTTACTGTCGTTGGTAATGATGCTGCAGAAGTACAACCTCCAGATACAACAACGACTGTATAATCTCCACTAGCTGTTGCGGCATATGTTTGCGATGTCGCTCCTCCAATCGGCGTTCCATTTAATGACCATTGATTCCCACTAGCTGAACTAGAAGTTAACGTCACAGAACCTGGAGAACAAAATGTAGTTGGACCGCCAGCAGAGATAGTTGGTGTTGCTGGAGCCAAAGGATCTGATAAGCCTTGCACCAATGTATTTGATGTACACGTTGCAACAGTTAATACTATATTATACGTTCCAGCTGCTAAGCCTGTAATTACATAAGGCAATGTTACGACTCCTGAGTTACCCGTTGCCGTTCCATTCCAAGAAACAGTACCTGTAGCCGCTCCAGTCACCTGAATTGAACCTGTTGACGTTCCACACGAAGTTGGATTTATCACTGTTCCCACTGCGATAACTGGTGCAGGGATTACTATTACTGTTGTTGCTGCTGATGCCGCTGATGGACATCCGGCTGTCGTAACAACTACGGTATAATCTCCCGAAGCTATTGCAGAATACGTTTGTGCTGTTGCAGTAACAATTGGATTCCCATCTAAATACCATTGATTTCCAGTTGCTGAACTCGATGTTAATGTTACAGAGCCTCCTGAACAGAATGTTGTTGCGCCACCCGCTGTAATTGAAGGTGTTGCAGGTAATGGATTCACCGTAACTGTTGTTGCTGCCGATGCCGCTGATGGACATCCACTTGTTGTTACAATCACTGTATAATCTCCCGCCGTTGATGCAACATGCGTTTGACCGGTAGCTGCACCAATTGGATTACCATCTAAATACCATTGATTACCCGTTGCTGAACTTGATGTTAAGGTTACAGAACCTCCAGTACAAAATGCAACTGGCCCTCCTGCTGTAATTGTTGGTGTAGCAGGAATTGGATTAACCGTTACCGTAGTCACTGCCGATGCTAATGATGGGCAACCACCTGAAGTCGTTATTACAGTATAATCACCACTTGCGGTAGCTGAATAAGTTTGTGCTATTGCTCCACCAATTGGAGTTCCATTTAATGACCATTGATTTCCTGTTGCAGAACTTGACGTAAGCGTTACAGAACCTCCAGTACAGAATATTGTCGCGCCACTAGCTGTAATTGTTGGAGTTGTTGGAGTTGGATTAATCGTCACTGTTGTTGCTACTGAAGCCAATGATGAACATCCACCTGAGGTGTAAACTACCGTATAATTTCCTGCTGCCGAAGCAACATACGTTTGATTTGTTGCTCCTCCGATTGGCGTTCCATTCAACGACCACTGATTACCAGTTGCTGAACTTGAAGTCAAGGTAACAGAACCACCAAAACAGAATACTGTAGGACCTCCTGCAGTAATTGTTGGTGTTGCAGGTGCAGCTATCACTGTTGCTGCCACTGGTTGAACAACCGAACAAGCACCTGATGTCAATTGAATATAATAAGTTCCAGCCGTTGCTGTTGCTGGTGTTCCATACGCAAGTGTAGCACCTGCATCTGTCCAATAGGTTAATGTCCCTGCGTCAGAGCCTGCTGTAACTGCGGCTGCTGTAAGATCTACCGTTCCTGGAGCACAAACTGCTGCTGGATTTGTAATTGCAAGATTCAATGCTGCTGGGTCCGTCAATGTTGCGTTTGCAAAAGCTGGACAACCTGCTGCCGATGCTGCCGTTACAGCGATATTATTGACCGCAATTGAAGGATCAGTTCCTACTCCATCATCATTGTTTACCCAACGGATAGCAATTTGAAGATTAGCAATATTTTCACACGATGCTGGCAAGGTTGCTGAGTATGCCGTCCATTGTCCTTGAACACTTCCACAGACTGGCGAAGCTAATGCTGCTCCAAGTTGCGTCCAACCTAAACCGTCATTGTACCAAACTGTACCTTGGTCATTTGCTCCAGAACCATTTGCAATAAAATCAAATGTTAATGTTAAACCAGTTTGACCGACTGTTGAAATTGTTGGAGATTCTGATCTACGATCTGTTTGTGGACAGAATAAAAATCCACACAATCCTCCTGCATCATAAGCCGCTCCTCCCGCAGGGAAAAACACACTTGTAATATGTAAAGTTGCATCTCCGTTTGTCGCTACGCCACATCCAGGAGGAAGAACTCCCCCTTCATTGTCATTGACAACAAAAAAGTTTGGATCTGCTCCTTCAGCTCCTGTTGGGATATTTAACGTCCATCCACCAGCACCTGAATTAAAATCTTCCGAATACAACACGGTTGTTCCACCCGCTGCGTCTGTCACTTCAACATTATATACTCCTGCACATTGTCCAGAAAGCGTTGCTGAATTCGTTCCGATTGCATTCCCTAAGTTATCAGTCCACGCATACGTGTATGGCGCTGTACCTCCAGTTACCGTTAAAGTAACCGAACCGTCGCATGCTCCTGCACAACTTGGTTGCGTTACTACCACATTATCAATTGAAGGTCCACCGACACTCGTTACACTTGAGCTACCTGTCACTTCACAACCTGAGTTATCTAAGATTGAAATTGAATAATTTCCACCTATCAGTCCTGTAAAAGAACCTGAAGGGCTATATGGCGCTGCACCGGTAATTGAATATTGGTAAGGTCCACCATCTCCGTTTGCTGCTGTTAATACGATTGAACCATCCGCTGATCCACAATTTTCTGGAGACAATACAACGGTATAAGATAAATCTGTTGCTGCAGTAACTGAAACGACTGAACTGTTTGGACAAGCTCCTGCAGTTGTATATAAAATACTGTATGAATTACCCGTTGTTCCACCAGTCACAAGTCCAGTAGAGGAATTAATTGCTGCTGCATCTATTGGTGTGACATTGAATGAAAAAGTTCCACCAGCTAAGCCAGTAACTGTAGCTGTACCACCGTCACATGTTGGTGTCATGGTAAAGCCTGCATTATCCAATGGATTAACTGTTGCTGTAACTGGTTGAATAGTTGTACATCCACCTGCGTCTAATTGAATATAATATGTTCCTGCGGTTGCTGCACCAGGTGTTCCATAAGGCACAGTTGCACCTGTATTGGTCCAATACGTTAAAGTACCTGCATCCGAACCAGCTGTTACCGCTGCCGCCGTTAGATTTACAGTATTTGGCGTACAAACAGCTGCTGGGTTTGTAATTATTAATGTTGGTGCTGCTGTATTTGAAACGACCACTGGTTGAATCACTGTACAACCTGTAACGTTTAATTGAATATAATATGTTCCTGCACTTGCTGTTGTTGGCGTTCCATATGGCACTGTAGCAACTGCATTCGTCCAATAGGTTAAGATGCCTGCATCCGAACCTGCTGTTACCGCTGCTGCCGTAAGATCGGCTGATGCAGGAGCACAAATTGCTGCAGGATTTGTAATGGCTAATGTCGGTGAAGAAATGGTAACCGTTACGGGAACTCTGAAAGAACCACCACCACAAACTCCGACGTAATAAGTTGTTGTTGAAGCTGGAGAAACAGATACTGATGCACCCGTTGCAAACGCAGCTGCGGATGCAGCAAATTGATTCGGTGACGTGAACCATTCTATGGTTCCACCGACAGGTAAAGTTCCTAGTACTGTTACTGCAAGAGTTACTGGTGTTGTGCATGAAGTAATATCACTGATTTGCAAATCATAGTAAGGTGCGCTTAAACCGCTCATACCGGAAGATCCGTTTGTCGCGCCGTTTGGAGGAAAAAACTCTACAAATGGATTTGCTCTTGGCGTATATCCGCTTGAACTACCAGTTTCACTGTTAACAACACCATTAATTCCGGCAATAACATTTTGAGTTGGTGCACCAGAAGAATAAGCGATGCTTCCTCCTGCTCCTGAACCTCCAGGACCACCTGCTTCATCTGCCGGGAGCCCTCCAAAACCAAGGTAGAACAAACGAATATTTTGATTTCCACCGTTTCCACCACGTGCATTAAAGTTTAATGTTGCAGGAATAGCGGCAGCATTTTCAATGAAAATAGCGCCACCAGCACCGCCGCCGCCTGCTCCGTCGTTTCCGCGTCGCGGACTTCCACTAGATGCATTTAGATTTGATGGGTTTGAATTCTGTCCAGCCGCGCCATTCGCTTCAATGTTTCCATTCCCAGTAACCGTTCCATAAGAAATGATGTACACCAATCCACCGCCGTTTCCGCCAGCTCCACCTTGTCCACCATCTTGGTCACCAGCTCCACCACCTCCACCGAAGTAGAGACGCGTTGCATCGTATGCCAAAGGATGTCCTCCAAGACCTCCATTCGTTTTTCTAGAATCTCCTCCCCAAGCGGCATTATCAGGTCCTACTGATAATTCATTTTGATTTGTTTGCGCTAACGCATAACCACCTCTTCCACCTCCTGGACTGGTATTTGTACCGACTGGAATAAAGTCAATATGATGAGGCTGGGCAGAAGTACCTGTACTTCCACCTACTGGCGGCCAAGAAATGTCTAAATTCCATGCTGGAGTATATGTTCCACCATTTTGATTTGGCACTCCAATTCCTGTATAGCGCAATGCACTGTTACTGACATTGGCACCGCCGCCTCCTCCGGCATTTTGGTAACCGCCTCCACCACCGGCATTCGCAGCACCAGCAATTCCATACCTTGAACAAATAGCCGTATACTCCGCTGTAAATCCGCCAATTCCTTCACCTTTCTCCGAACCTTCTGCAGGATTACTTGTGCCTAAAAAACGAACTTGCATTGCAGGTGAAGTTCCTCCTGACAGTCCAGTTGCATCTAATGCTCCACCTCTAAATCCTAAACCATTTGCATGTATCAATCCGCCCGCATTCACCGTTAATGCTCCGTCAACTTCTAAGGCAACAATTCCTCCAGTTGTTCCATTCCACGTTGTTGGAACAATAGATGAACTTGTGTTCACAGTTAAGTTATTATACCTTGGTATACGTACAATTTGCACATGTCCTGCAGCTGTGTAATTATTTTTTAAATTACATTCAAATTGAATTGTGGTACCGTTTGGAGCCGCTCGAACTTCTAATCGTTCAAATTTCCCTGCGTTATTGTAAGATCCGTATCCATTTGCACCGAAATCAGTGCCGATACTCCCCCAAATTTCAGCATGATTGAACCAATCCCAAGACCAATCATATCCATTTGGCGTCGAATATCCCGGACAAGCAATCGTGCTATTATTAAAAGCCGCACCTTGCATTTGAATGATCAATACTAAATCACCTGAAGCTAGGTTACCACCAAACGCACCACCAGCCATTGTACTGTTTGCAACTGTAATTGAATTTGTTCCAGCAGTAGCATTTGCTGTTAAGCTTGTATAGGTATTGACTACATTATTTAGCGTAGAAATGGTCGCGTTCCCTTCTTTCGCACGTTGTGCTTGACTTTGAAAAGTAATAAGTAGTGCAAAAAGGGAAAGAAATATCGTTTTAAAAAATTTCATCTAAGGAGTTCGTTTACTTTAGTTTTAGTCTTATACTTTAACAAACGAAAATAATCAAAAAAAGTTGGTTATCTGCCTATTTTGTTCAGTATTTGATTTGTAATTCGAGCTGCGGCAGGGCATATTTCCATGTTCACTAAAGTTAAATCTAACACCTGCACTACTTTTCGTTGGTCGGTATGTGGGTATTCACTGCATGCTTGCGGACGGAAATCATAAATGCTACATGAATTATCTTCAGCTAAAAAGGCACACGGAGATGTTTTTAAGACCCAAAAATCATCTTCATCAAATTTCAAATATTTGCGTTCAAATTCAGAAACGCCCATCTTCATTTTTTTAGAAATTCGTTTGATATCAATGTCTCTAAAGATGGGACTTGTCGTTTTACAGCAATTCGCGCACTTCAAACAATCAATTTCTTGAAAAGCTTCTTCGTGTGCTTCAAGGAATTGACCATCTAGCTCTTTCGGCTTCTTTTTCTTTAAGCGTTGAAAAAGTTTTTTGATTTCCGGCTTATTCTCCTCTGCGTCATCAATATAATTCTGATATTCCATAAAACGATGTCTTGTAATGAAGGATTTCTACCTCCACTTTTTCTATATTTACAGCGAAAATACAAAAACATGGAGGAATTTGACTTAATTGTTATTGGTGGAGGTCCGGCAGGTTATGCTGCAGCCATGCGCGGGATTGATTTTGGAAAAAAGGTTTGCCTTATCGAAATGGATAAGATTGGAGGTGCAGGAATCTTCAATGGGGCACTTTCTTCGAAGACATTATGGGAGTTGGCAAATAAAGTTTCTCATATCAATGAATCCCTTACGCTTAAAGGACGTTCTCCTTATACGTTGACTTGGGAAGAAGTAAAACAAATCCACGACGAAGCGATTTTTGAGCGCAAATTCCAGTACACATGTCACATCAAATTACTTCAAAACGAAACGTCAAAGCGACTACTTTTTTACGAAAGAGGATTGGGAAAACTACTTTCTACGCATGAAGTTTTAATTTCTCATGACGGAAAAGAAAAAACTATTCGCGGAAAAAACATCGTTATTGCAACAGGTAGTCGACCAAGAAACATTCCCAATATTCATGTTGATGAAGAATACATTTTATCAAGCAATGGTATTGACCACTTAACAGATTACCCAAAAAGTTTAGTAATCGTTGGAGCCGGAGTTATTGGTTGTGAATACGCTACTATTTTTTCGAATTTTGGTCAAACAAAAGTTTACTTGATAGATCGTCAAGACACTATTTTGCCTTTTGAGGATGAGGACATTAGTAAATTGGCAGGTCGAAATTTAGAAAACCACGGAGTTACAATTCACCACAGTGCAAGTTTATTGCGTTTGGAACGAAAAGGCGACGGAGTTGAATACGAAATTGAATATCCAGACGGAAGAAAAGAAATGATTCAAGTTGAAAAAGCGTTGCTTTCTATTGGACGTATTCCAAACATCGAACATTTAGGACTTGAAAACGCAGGAATTGCAATGTCGAAAAGAGGATTTCACATCGGCGATGATGATACAAGAACTAATATTCCACATATTTATGCGGTAGGCGATGTTTCTGGTCGACTTTGCCTCGTAAACATGGGGGAAATCGAAGCGAGACATGCGGTTGAAAAGGCATTTGGAGGACAAACGGAGCGCGTATCATACGATAATGTATGTACGATTATGTTCTTGAAACCTGAGATTGCTGCAGTTGGTCTGAATGAAAAGCAATGTTTTGAACAAAATATTCCTGTTAAAGTCGTAAAAGTTGATTTCTCTGTAATTGCAAGAGCGATTGCTATGAGAAAGACGGAAGGATTCTTTAAAATAATTGTTACCAACGATAAAGAAATGCGTGTTTTAGGAATGCGTGCCGTTGGAGAGCATGCCTCGTCTGCAATTCAAGCAATTGGACTGTTGATCAAAATGAAGGCGCCGATTGAAGTACTTTCGGAATTGGTTCACCCTCATCCTTCGATCGTGGAAGGAATTCAAGAATGTGTGAGAATGTTGTTGAATAAATCGATTTTTAAATCGTCTGTTTTCAAAGATAAATTGGCGTGTTATTCTCTGGTGGATGGTGTAAAAACTCCGTTGGAGAGACTTTGAAGATTCTGGATTAGGGATTGCGAATTCGGAATTAATTAATCAAAAAATCGTAATTACTTCCCACGTAATTCCATTGAACGCAAGGTATTAATCATCAGCGAAGCGATAGTCATTGGACCAACACCACCAGGAACTGGCGTAATAAACGAACATTTCGGTGCAACGTTTTCAAAATCCACGTCGCCTTTAAGCGCCCATCCATTTTTCTTAGAAGAGTCTTCTACGCGCGTCGTACCAACGTCAACAACTACAGCTCCATCTTTCACCATGTCTGCTGTTACAAAGTTTGGTTTTCCAATTGCAGCGATAATAATATCTGCCTTAGCCACCTTTTCTTTTAAATCTTTCGTTCGGCTGTGTGCAAGTGTTACTGTGCAATTTCCAGGGCTTGAATTTTGAGCCAACATAATACTTAACGGCATTCCAACAATATTACTTCGCCCTATAACAATGCAATCTTTTCCAGCTGTTTCAATCTTATTTCGTTTTAATAACTCTAAAATTCCAGCCGGAGTTGCAGGTAAAAAGCAAGGTAAATTCAACACCATTTTCCCTAGATTTTCAGGATGAAACCCATCCACATCTTTCAACGGATCAATTGCCATTGTAATCTTTAATTCATCGATATGACTTGGAAGTGGCAGTTGAACGATAAAGCCATCAATGGTGTCGTCGTTGTTCAATTCATTCACTTTTGCCAACAAATCAGCTTCGGAAATATCATCGTATTTGATCAATGAACTGTCAAAACCAATTTGTTCACATGCTTTAACCTTAGCGTTTACATACGTTAATGAGCCACCATCACTACCAACTAAAATAGCAGCTAAATGAGGTGTTTTTTCACCGTTTGACTTTCGTTTTTCTACGGCCTCTTTTAATTCTAATCGAATTTGTGCAGCAGTAGCCTTTCCGTCTAAGATTTGCATTTTGATGTGTTTTTTGGCTAAGATAACACAGATGTCTTAATCTTCATTATAGAAATAAATAAATTTTAAAATAGTTTAAATCTGTTAACTTTGAGGAAAACTAATTGAAATGAAATCCTATATCCTTTGTACTTCGTTACTAATCTCCAGTTCTTTTTATGCTCAAGACGACGAATTCTATGACGAACCTGAAGAAGACAACAAGAGAGAATATCCAGGTGTTTTTCAAGGATCAGAGATTGGTGCAGACATTGCCTTTTCAGCGGGATCTAATGGAGGAAATGTTGGTCTAGGCTTGAAATACGGCGCAAAGTTTGGGAAGTATATTATTGCTGGACCTTCTGTTCGTTATGATTTGACTTGGATTAAAACTCAAATTGGAACAGAGAATGGTCAAAATGGGAAATACAACATTTACGGAGGTGGAGCGTATATTCACGGCCGTTTTTATAACGCCCTATTTGTAGGAGCTGAATTTGAATACTTGCGTTCGCCTTTTACAGAAACTGGAGCTTTGTCAACCACTCCAACTTGGGTGCCCACCTTATTTCTGGGAGGTGGTTTTTCAATGGAATTTAAGGAGAAAATTCGTTTGAATGCAGGAATTATGTATGATGTAATTAATTCTAAGAAAAGTCCATTTAGAAATTCATACAAAAGGATTTCAGCAGCAGACGGGACTCCGAGATTCATTCCTATCATTTATCGTATTGCGATTTTTATTCCGCTTGGATAGTTTATAATGGAGAATTGACAATGGATAATTGATAATTGATAATTGATAATTGATAATTTTCAACCACGAATTTTAGTTCATAAAAAAAACGTCAACCTACCGAAGTAAATTGACGTTTCACATTATCCATAATTCTTTATTAGAATCCTTGTTGTTGTTGCTGTGGCATTGGAGCTTGAGGCTTCACTAATGTTCCACCAGGTCCAATTTCAACCAATTCGATAACGAAGCACAATGACTCTTTACCCGCTTGTTCACCGTAAGCCAATTGCCAAGGAATGTAAGTTCTATATTTACCACCTTTTTTCATTTTAGGTAAAACGAACGACCATCCTGGAATTACTCCACCGTCTAGGCTTAACGCTACAGGTTCTGTAGATCCAGACATTTTTTTCATTTGGTAAGAACTTTGAACAGTATCACCTAATGCATTTGTCAAAATATACTCAACGATAACGTCGTCTTTTTCATTTGGGTTTTTCCCTGTTCCTTCTTTGATAGTTTGCAAAACAATACCGTTATCAAAAACTTGAACTCCATTGATTTTTTTGGCATTTGCCATCATTTTATCACTGTTGATTACATTCAAGTCCATGATGAAGTTTTGAACCAATGTCTGACGATCTTGGTCAGCGATTAGCGTATCAGTTTCATACAAACCATGTTTGAATCCAGCTTTTACCATGTCAAGGTTGATTTTTTTATCACCTCCCATGCGCAACATATCTGAGTAAAATGAAAATCCTGTTTTTCGTCCTAGACATTTAGAACCTGATTTCAGATACGTTGTATCGAAGTCTTGGTAATATGGTCCGAACAATTTTTTCAATTCATCGTCACATTCAGAACAATCCTTTTTATTCAAGTTTTCATTGAATCCAGCGATTAATTCATCTTTGTCCAAATCCTTCATTTTGTCTCCACTTTGCAAAATAGATTCTGCATTAAGTGCACCCAAAACGTATCCGATTTTGTCTTCAGCTGTATTTAAAACAACTGGCGTTTCTGCTTGAGTACTATCTCCACAAGCAAATAAAAGTCCCAAAGGAACGATAAACAATAACTTTTTCATTAAGCAATTTCTAATAATTCAACATCAAATACTAAAGCCATATAAGGTTCAATAGGTCCTCCCGGATGTGGTTGAGCTCCATATGCTAAATTTTGAGGAATGTACAGTCTGTACTTCGCTCCTTGTGGCATTAATTGCAATGCTTCTGTCCAACCTGGAATTACTTGATTTACGCCAAATGATGCTGGCTGTCCTCTCTCAACTGAACTGTCAAAAACTGTCCCGTCGATAAGTGTTCCGTGGTAATGTACCGTTACATTACTTGTTGCAGCTGGTTTATCACCATTTCCTGCTTCAATCACTTCAAATTGTAATCCTGAAGGAGTAGTTGTCACACTATCTTTCTTAGCGTTTTCTGCTAAAAACTTATCTCCAACTTCCTTATTTGCACCAAATGCTTTTTCGCTTTCAGCTTGCATGAATTTTTGAATAATTCCGTTTGCTTCTTCTGGTGTGTACTTTAATTCTGTTCCTTCAAAGGTATTTTTAATCGCCTCTGTCATTGCATTTAAATCAATATCAGTAAGGTTTTGCTCTTTCAAACTTCCACCTAAACTCATTCCTACACAATAACTAACCGCTTTTAATTCTTCTGACATCTTTATTTTTTTTTTAGGCAAAGATAATCTTTCTCATAGGATGACAAATAAAATGGAGGACAAATAATAATTGACAATTGAGAATTGACAATTGACAATTATTAATTATCCATTGTCAATTAAAAGAGTAGCGTATTCCCAAAAAGGCTCTAATACCTTGGCTTGGACCGTAAACATAGGTTGGATCAAACGTTAAACCGTAAGGATTATCTGTTGTAGCCATTGCTTTACCGTTGAAATAGAGAAATTGTAATAATTGACACCGAGAAGTGATTGCGCCTTCTTTCCTGCTTTAAACTTTCCAGCGATATCTGCATTTACCTACCCCCCAGCTGGTTGCAAATACATGCTCAGAAATAAATGGTGCATTGTTCGGTTTTTTTTGATGACGTTGATGAGTCCTCCAACCGCTTCACTTCCATACAAAGTGGAAGCCGGACCTGTTACAATTTCAACTATATCGATGAGTGATTGAGGAATTCCACTTAATCCATAAACCGTTGAAAGTCCGATGACAATTGGCATTCCATACCGCGAATAAATCAGGCCCTCTTTTTCATCTGAGAATTGTGGCTTCATGTCTTCAGGGTCTTCAAATACATAACTACTTGTTAAATACAACGGTGCTGAATGCTCATTAAAATCGGATAGTTTGATTTGATTCCGAATAATTTGAGTTGTTTTTTTTTCCATTTTTGGACAATTTTAAATTCAATGCTTATATCTTCTTTCAACGAAGCCAAAACAAAACTTTAGTTTTTCACCACAAAAAATGGAAATAGGTTTCCGAAAAACATTTCTTATTTTTAGAGAATGAAAGTTTATTCAGCTGTATCTTGGATGGTAATTGCGCTCCTAATCCTCTTTTTATTAGTGTATGGCGAGCCGATTATTGTTCCGTTTGTTATTGCACTATTGATTTGGTTTATTGTAAAGAAAATGCGTAATATTTTGGATAAATCACTCTTTATTCAGAAGTACATTCCAAGTTGGTTGAAAACTGGATTGGCATCTTTTGTAATTTTCGGAGGCATCTTTTTCATTGGACAAATGTTAACTGCCAACATTCAAAGTTTGGTTGATTCCTATAACGAATATATCTCCAACATTGAACAAATCGCTATCAAAATTAACGAGGTATTCAACATCAACTTAACGAAAGAGTTAAATAACTTTGTAGGCAATTTCAATTTTTCAAGTTACCTTCAATCTCTTTTCAATTCGCTATCAGAGATTCTTGGAAACATGGTGATGATTATATTTTACGTTGTCTTTCTATTCGTTGAAGAGTCGCTTTTTCAAAATAAATTCAAGTTGATTTTTGAGTCGAATAACCGCTACGACAAGGTAAGTGGAATACTGAGTAAAATTGATAAATCAATGTCTAGTTACATCAGTTTGAAATCTTTGGTAAGTTTTTTAACAACCACTTTAAGTTATTTCATTATGCTTGCTATTGGAATTGATTCGCCTCTATTTTGGGCATTTCTGATTTTCATATTTAACTTTATTCCTTCCATCGGACCAATTTTAGGAACCTTACTTCCAGCGATGTTCTGTTTAATTCAGTTTGGAACTTTTGCTCCAGCCTTAATTGTGCTTTTCGGTGTTGGAGGAGTTTCTGTATTGGTTGGAAGTTTAGTAGAGCCAAAACTAATGGGAAATACCTTAAATATCAGTCCACTGGTAGCAATCTTTTCGTTAGCACTTTGGGGAAGTATTTGGGGTATTATTGGGATGCTGTTAAGTGTTCCAATTACAGTAGCAATGATTATAGTTTTCTCTCAATTCCCAAGCACACGATCGATAGCAATACTGCTTTCGGAAAAAGGAAAGGTTTAAAATAGCTTATGAATAATATTAATAAAGTAATTCAAGTATTCGACAGTTGTTCGAAGGAATACGAGAAAAAATACATGGGCATCAGCCTTTACATGCCCTCGATTAATCTCTTTTGCGCATCGATTAAAAAGGACAGAGCCAATATATTTGAATTGGGTTGTGGACCAGGAAATATTACGCGTTACTTGGCTGAACAGCATCCTCATTATTCAATTGTTTCAACCGATGTATCTTCCAATATGCTTAAGTTAGCGCGTAAGAATGTACCGAGCGTTTCTTTTGTAGAAATGGACAGCAGAACTATTAGCAACTTGAACGGAACGTTTGACGGAATCATGTGCGGGTTTGTTCTGCCCTATTTGAAAAAAGAAGAAGCCATTCAACTCATTCACGATGCTGCTGATTTGCTAGAACCAGAAGGCATTTTGTATATCAGTACGATGGAAGGTTTGTATTCTTCTTCTGAACTGACAAAATCGAGTTCCGGAGAACATGAACTATTCATTCATTACCACGAACTGGAATACTTAGCGCAAGCAGCTAAAGAGGCAGGTTTATTTTTACTTAAGACGCTTCGCTTAGAATCCGTTTCCAATGGAAAGGATGTTATTGATTTGATATTAATTATTAAGAAGCAAGTGTAATTTTTCTTTTTTTTCATTACCAAAAAAAAGAAACAAAAAAAGTCTATCCCCGCTCAAATCGAAATACGTTCCATTCCGAAAACGTGACCGTTTCACTGATTTCTCCACTCCGTTGCGAACTTCTTCACGGTACCCACTTTGTCGTTCAATGCACTTTTTCAATTTAAGATGGGCAATTGATAGAATATTCACATTTTTTTAGAATGTGAAACTAATCTCTACAATTTAAAATGTTTTTCTACTTCTTCTGTGATGTACCCACCAATTGCTAATGACGCTGTTGCTGCCGGTGAAGGTGCGTTCAATACGTGAATAGCATTTCCGTGGTATTCGATCCTAAAATCGTCTCTAGTATCACCGTCTTGGCGTAATAGCAACGCTCTAACTCCTGATCTACCAGGTTTTAAATCGTCCATGGTTAAGGAAGGAATCATTCGTTGTAAGGTTTTCAAAAACAATTTTTTAGAAAACGCTCTTCGATACTCATTGATTCCAAAGCGCATGTTTTTGAAGAACAATTTCCATGTACCTTGGTATGTCAATGCATCCCATGTATCTCTGAAGGAGAAGTCTGTTTTTCCATATCCTTCGCGCTTGAATGTAAACACGGCGTTTGGTCCACATTCAATTTCTCCATCTGTCATTCGCGTAAAGTGAACTCCTAAGAAAGGAAAATCTGGGTTTGGAACTGGGTAGATTAAGTTTTTCACTTTGTGTTTCCCTTGCTCCGTCAATTCATAGTAATCACCTCTAAAGCCAACTACCTTTTCTTTCAATTTGACACCATCTTTCTTCGCCATTCTGTCGGCTTGAAGTCCAGCACAGAAAACCAAGTACCTTGATTCTATCTTTTGCTTCGGAGTTACAAGTATGGATATTTCCCCGTTTTTAATAATCTCTGTTACTTCTTCATTTAAGTACAAACGACTTTCGGATTGAATTGCCAATGCCAACTCTATCATCTTTTTAGTCGCTCCTCTGAAATCTATAATTCCAGTACATGGAACCAATAATCCAGCGATTCCTTCAACTTCTGGTTCGTATATTTTTAATTCCTCACCGGTTAACTTCTTCAACCCTTCAATCTCATTTTCTAAACCAGTTTGATATATCTTCTCCATGTTTGCCAGTTCAGACTCATCGACTGCAACAACAATCTTTCCACAGACATCGTGATCGATTCCATGCTCTTTTGCAAAAGCAACCAGTTCATGTCTTCCTTGAATGCAATTCCGCGCTTTCAATGAACCTGGTTTGTAGTACAATCCAGAGTGAATAACGCCTGAATTATGCCCCGTTTGATGATCTGCCAACTCTCCTTCCTTCTCAATCAAAATAATCTTCAATGAAGGATATTTCGTTTGTAATTTATAAAAGGTAGCTGCACCAACGATTCCTCCTCCAACAATGGCAATATCAAATGTCATATCTTTTAATTCTTTGAATTATGGTGTAAAATTAATGATTCCCTATTGCATTGAGGTAATTCGATTGAAATATTCCAAAAAAAAGGGAGAGAAACAAATCCCTCCCCCCTTTATTAACGCTTAAATTCAAGTAACAAATACAACTATTATTACTTTTTAATAAACTTCTTAGAAAATACAGCATTATTCGTTTGAATTTTAATGAAATAATTACCCGCAGGAGCATCTTCCATTTCAATCGTTGCAATTGAATAATTTGCCGTTGATTTCATTTCCTGATTTTTTACTACTCGTCCCATTAAATCTAAAACTTCAACATAAGCCTGACCACCTAAATCGCCTTCCATTTCAACATAGAATAAACCATTATTCGGATTTGGATAAACATTTACCTCACGACTGATCGTGTTTTCGTCTACACCAAGGTATGCTCCGACAGTGAAGTTATATTGGTGATAGTTTCCAAAATCTCTAGGAAAAGTCTCTACAATACTTCCACCAACTACTTTCACACGAAAAGACCCGTTTGTTTCACCTTCTACTTGGTTTGAGTACCAGTATCCCAATCCATCACTATCCGAATCCTCAATAATTAAACTATAGCACCCAGCATCTAAATCAAAAGTGTCTTTGTAATCTGTTGTATTGGTTAAACTGGTTCGTTCAAATATGATATTTCCAGCTTCATCAGTCAATCTCCACTTGTTCTCGTTTGCCCTATTATTAGTGTTAAACCAAACTAAGAACTGTCCTGGAATCAATTCTGGAATGTTATATTTAACCATTTTCTTATTATTCTTCACGTACTCATCAGCGTCCGTTCCTTGCACATCTCTAATTTCAGCAGTAAATTCACTTGCACCACCGCCTGTTTGCCACCAGTACACATCCGGAACTGGAATTTCAACAATTTCTTTTTGCAAAAAGGATAAATTTCCTGACCAACTATGATCAATAAACTGTCCTGAAGCCAATGAGATTCTAATCACACAGCTAGTTAACATTTGTTCACCTGTATTTTGAATTATTACACGTGGAGTTGAACATGATGGATTCCATTTTCTATAATACTCGTAGTTATTTGGATTTAGAATATCTACAATGCCCGCATCGTTTTGAAAGTTTGGAGCAGAATATGAAATCAAATCCATTGCCATTATGTAATTCCCTCCACCTTCTGCTGGATCTCCGGCGTTGACAGGAGTAATATCGTAATCAATTTGAACTGATTGTCCAGGTGTAACAAATGGCGTAATATCATGCCCGTATTCTTCTACTAAGTCTCCAGGACACCAGCCTTCTCGCGCATACGGCCATGTTCCTCCTTGACCAGGGTTTGGACTATCTCCGCAAGCCGTTTGTCTATAAATACTCCAATCAAATCTTTGCACGCCATCCAAAAGTAACTTGTGTGTGTTATTTTTCCATTCACAACAAGAGGTATTTCCGACTTGTCCGTGACCGGTGATTCGTGTTTTAATTTTAAACATTTCAGAAGAATCCGATAATGAAATTGAAACAGCTGAAAGGCTAACATCATCATCCAAATTCTTGTATGAATATGATTTCCAATCATTCCAAATCGGTTCTCTTTTGTGCACATCACGCGGAGGAGTCCCTTCAATGAATACAAATTGAAGGTCAAGTAATTCCTGTGTATTATGAGCTTCTAAATCCACCGTGTCCTTCAAATACATTTGATAATCCGTCACATCGTATATCCAAGTAAATCCATTCGAGCCATTTGCTGTAAGATTAAAGTTGATACCATAAGGAGTAATAAAACGACCTATTTCAACGTCATTTACTAATTCGTACGGTGCGTTGTAGTGCGTCACTATTTCGTTTGTTAAAGTAGTTGTACCTGCAAATGGAGTTGTTGTAATGATAGAATTATTTTCATCATAGGTAAAGCTATTTCCTTCAGGAATTGCAACAAACGCGTTTACTATTTCCTTGTGATTGTCCAGTGTTGCAAACTCAAAAACAACTTCAGGTTCTTTTACAGTAAAGTAGTTTTCATATTCAGTTGTTGTCGCTCCAACTATTCCACCAGTTCCAAATTCAATTATAGGCCTATCTGTAATTTCAACCCCAGCAACTGGGTATTCTGAAAAGTCAAACATTCCATAATCCGAAGGCATCAATAAGTAATCATTTAATGACATATCTTCTGCATATTCCTGATCGTCAAATGTATAGTAACTTACTAAATTAGACCAGTTAGGATGCGCTGCATCTGCTCTTTTATTAAACCAAGCTGCCACCGTTGCCTCTGAAAGCGCAGCATTAAATACTTGGAATTCATCCACCTTTCCTTTCCAATTTGTGTTCAATGCTTTTGATGCACCTAAAATAAAACGATGAATCTCCCCAATTGGTCTCGAGAATCCAGTGCCAGAGTGCCATAAAATACCATCTTTCATTACTTTCATTGAACCTGTAGCTTGGTTTTTGATGAACGCCCAATGGTGCCACTCATTATCGATTTCCGCAGCTGTCATTACTTTATTGATTCTATCATAACCAGAACCAGCGCCTGCATCAAAATATAAATTGTTATTACTCCAAGGAAAATGTATGTTAAATATGCGGTTGTTCAATGTATCGATTCCTTCCATGAAATGTGTATTAATGCCATTGTTGCCTGTTCCTTTAGACCAAAACGAAACGGTCATTTCTCCACCGAAATCATACTCAGACAATTCTAACATCGCTTCATTTGTACCATCGAGTGATAAAACTCCATTTCTATTTGGATAACCAACAGCCATATTTCCAACAGTCGATTCAGTGGAAAACTGAATGTCATTTGCAGCAACAACAGACGCCTCATAAACAAATTCAACAATTATATTGTCCGTTCCATTCCATGTGTAAGGAACGTGAAACAGGAAATCATTTTGTCCTATGGCTAGTTCATTTGCAGATCCAGTAATTCTTGACCGGTGATAAACCTCTGTGAATCCTATTTTCTCAAAATTTGTCAGTTCAGTTAACGATGTTCCTTTGATCGAAATGGTAGGATGTAACACATATCCATTTCCAACTATATTTTGAATATCAAGAGAAATTGACTGTAAATCTCCAGGAATGACACCTGCGGCAATCAATTCCCCCGCTGTAATTAACACTTGCATTCTATTTCCGTTGCTTGTTACATTAAATGGGAAATTACTTGAACCTGTAGTTGTCATTCCAATATTGCTGAGTGAATTGACATAGGGAGACATGCTACTTTCTGCAAAAACACGTTGGTCTTCAACTGTTGGATAATTTACATAATTATAGACTGGCGGACTATTAAAGTTATTTAAATAACGCACGGAATCAACTTGCACTGAATCATAAACTCCAGTGTGATCAAAAATTCGAGTATACGCTAAATAATCCCATTCACCACAATTGTAACTATCCCATGGTGTTGCTGGATCGCATTTTAGCTTGTAATACATCAATACTTTTTCAAAACGCTTTGAATTCAATTCTTGAGGGAAAATAAAATTCGCTCTTCGTGCTGAAATTGAATCGAATGTAAATGTTTGGACCAACGTAGTGTCTTGGGAAAATGCACCAATTGAAATTAAAGCAAATACAAAAGTAAAAATGTAATTTTTCATAGTAAATCGTTTAGTACTTCAAAAGTAATATTACAGTTATATTTATTAACTGATTCTTATGTGTTTATTTAAATTCTAACCTCCAAAAATTAATTTTAGGAATCCAATAAATTTCGAATCCTGTTTGAGTTTTTTGTAATTTGATTTGTGATAAAACTATTCACCCCCTTTATACATTCCTTCAAAAATTGGCAGAAGATTGAGTGATGGTTCAAAGTATTTACTGCGAGAATAAATAAAATACAACTGATTCCATTCCGATTTAGCGAATTCTGGATCACGCTTCTTTTTTGCTTCAAACTCTTCTTTTAGAGGTAAATTATTTTTAAGAATCTCAACTGCCTGATCTTCGAAAACGTAAGGTGAGAAATATTCTTTTTGCTGAATATAACTGTCAAAGAAATTCCAATTAAAATAACTATCCTCTGATTTGGATTCCATTAGCGAAACTAGAAAACGTTTGTTCCGTTGTTGTGCTGGTATCAATATATCTCCTTTCTTAAATTTAACAGCAGACAGTGAAATATTAGACGACACATCTGAGTGTAAATAATGTCCTTCATACGGCTTTTTAACCGTTTCATAATTATCAATTCGCACTCTCCCCAATTGTATCACAGTATCTTTCGTCAGTACTTCAAATTTGAATTGATTTGCTTTTAGGCGTTTGACTACTTCTTCATTTTGTCCGCCAAGAATAAAGAAATCAGGAATGTGCGATTTACTTTTTGTTACATATGTTTTGTAATACGGCACATATTTTTCATACGGGCGGTCTTGGTGGTACTTTAAGCGAGGAAGTCCTGTTACCTCGCTTATTGGTCGAGAAAACTCAAACCCTTTAAACAAAATTGAATCCTTCTTTTCTGTAAGCTGAAAATTGAACTCAAATTCCTTTAAATCTCTCTCCCATTTCAATGCATTTTCCCTTTCTTTTTCAATTTCAACAGAATTTGCAGTCGCCCATTGTATCGTCTGAATAATAAACTCCTTTGTTGCGGCTACTCGCTCATCAAATGGCTTCAACATGTGTGTTTCTATCGTAAAGCTTATAGAGTTCATCATAGCTGCATATCCCATAGAATATCGTGGTAAGTCATTGAATACTTGAATTCCTGACTCTGGTGTTTCATCTTTTAAATCAACATAAGGAATTAAATCAATTTCCTTTGTTTTAAATTGACTTTTCAAAAACGGCAACATTTTTTGATGCATTAACTCGGAAAGTCCAGGCGCCATTCTTTCCTTTACACTTGCAATATAAGATACAACATATTGATAATCTGCACCATTAGACACATGCGTATCAATAAAAATATCAGGCTCAAGCGCGTGATAAATTTTAGCAAAGGTGAACATGTTCTTAGAATCCATTTTCACAAAATCACGATTCAAATCTAGGTTTTGAGCATTTCCACGAAACCCGTATTCTTCAGGTCCATTTTGATTTGCTCTGCTCGTTCCAGAACGCACCAGCATTCCTCCAACATTGTATGCAGGGATTATTGCTAAAACAGGTGCTGCTGCCGTCTGTTTCCCGTTAGTTATCCAATCATTCAAAATACCAAGACATGCGTTTACTCCGTCTGGTTCTCCTGGATGAATAGCGTTATTAATAAATAGTGTTGTGCTATTCCTTGCTTTTTCAAACGACTTAATAGAATCTTGTGCGCCATTCACAATACACAAATAGATTGGTAAACCATAATCAGATTCTCCCATGGCATAAAGTTCAATCTCAGAGTGCTGTTTCGCCAGTTCCTTGTATACCTTTATTAAGTCTGAATAATTTAAGGTTTGGTTTGAACTTTGTTGTCCGAAAGTGACAAACGATAAACTCAGAAAGAGGATTCCAATAATTTGCTTCATTACTTTGATTTAATGCTTGTCTAAAATAGTTAAATTTGCCCTATGAGAATAGATATACTAACTATTTTGCCTGATTTATTGATCAGCCCGTTTTCAGATTCTATCATGAAACGTGCGCAGACAAAGGGACATTTAGAATTGGTTTTACATAACATCCGCGATTATTCAAGGGACAAACACAACAAAGTTGACGATTACCAATACGGTGGTGGCGCTGGAATGGTAATGTCTATTGAACCAATTTCTGTTTTGATTGAAAAATTAATGGCAGAACGCGAATACGACGAAATCATTTTTATGACACCCGATGGTGAATTATTGGAACAATCTATTTGCAACGATTTAAGTCTAAAAGGAAACTTAATCATCCTTTGTGGGCATTACAAAGGTATCGATGAGCGTATTCGTGAGCATTACATCACGAAAGAAATTTCTATCGGTTCTTACGTTTTGTCTGGTGGAGAATTAGGCGCAGCTGTTTTAGTTGATAGTATTGTACGATTAATTCCTGGCGTTCTGAACGATGAAACTTCGGCATTAACAGACAGCTTTCAAGATAATTTGCTTTCACCTCCAGTGTATACGCGTCCAGAAGATTTCAAGGGATGGAAAGTTCCTGAAGTTTTATTGTCTGGTGATTTTGGGAAGATTGAAAAATGGCGCGACGAAAAGGCGATGGAACGCACAGTAGCAAGAAGACCAGATTTATTAGAAGATTAATATGCAAAATATAATTGAAGGATTAAAGAATGGTGGTACGGTTTTATATCCGTCCGATACAATTTGGGGATTGGGCTGTGACGCAACGAATGAAGATGCTTGTCAGAAGCTACTTGAATTAAAAAATCGTCCTGAGGAAAAGAGTTTCATCTTGTTGGTAGACAGTTTTCAAATGATTGATCGCTACATTCCTGAATACCACGAAATCTGTTACGACTTGGCTGATTTAGCTGTAAAGCCACTGACGATAATTTATCCAAACGCAAAAGGATTAGCTCCTTCAGTAATTGCACAAGATGGCACAGTTGGAATTCGAATCACTCAAGATGCGAATTGCTTGAAATTAATTCGTGGAATGAGAAAGCCGTTAGTGAGTACTTCGGCAAATCTTTCTGGTCAAGCTTCTCCGACTTGTTATGACAATATAGATGCGTCGATAAAAAATAACGCTGAATTTATTCTTAAAGAGCGCTTAATAGAAAAAATGATCACTCCTTCTCAGATTATTAAGATTGGGGTGAATGGTGACGTTAAAGTGTTGCGGAAGTAATTTCGATTGAAAGTAAAATTCAAGGCTACTCAAATTTCATTCGATTCCAGCGCTCTTGAAGGTTCTTTTGAATTCGCTAATTGAATCAGGCGTTTTGCAATTGCACTAGCTTCGATGACTGCATATTTTTTTAACCCACCAAAAAACAATGGTTTTAAGAAGTTGAATATTGCCAAGGCTACCTTCTCACCTGCTCGCTTTTCTTTACGGTTTCCGCCGATAAAACTCGGTCGAAGAATGTACGTTCTTGGAATTCCAGCGCTCTTTACTGCTTCTTCCATTTCGCCTTTTGTTCGGTTGTAGAAAATTTTGCTTTTTGGATTAGCTCCAATTGCAGAAACAACGGCCATGACTTCAATTCCGTTTTCTGAACACAACTTTGCAGCTGCGGCTGGAATTCCAAAATCTATAGCTTTGTACTTTTCTTGATCTGGTGTTTTTTTCTTTGTTGTGCCAATACAGCAATAAACCTCATCGGCAGTAAAATCCGACTTTGAGTTTTCTAATTTCATTAAGTCAACAATATACTCCTCCACTTTAGGGTGATTGACTCCAGAAGAAGTTCGCGAAAACAGTTTGATTTTTTCGTAATCACTATTTGCTAATAATTGCTCTAAGACGAGACTTCCTGTGAGACCTGTTGCTCCGATAATAATTGCTGTTTTCATTTAATTTGTATTTCTCTTTCTTTTCGTCTCCTTTATTAAAAGGGAATACCACGGTAACTTGTAAAGTTTAGTGATGGGATAAGCTCCAAAATCTGATTCAAAAACTCCTTCGGTTGGCGAATAAGAAACAATTTCTGGTTTCCCATTTCCAGTTTTCTGTGTAAAAATCAACCCAACAATTTTAGACATTCTTTCTTTGTCATTTTTTGCTGGTAAAAATTCTTTCACAGCGTAGAGTTTGACATCTTTATATTCTAACCAAACATATATTAATTCTGGATTTTCATGCGCATAATCAAGTGAACCATCTTCAGTTTCAATTACCAACTGCTCTCCATAGTTAGGAGAATCAGGATCTTCATCATACCGCTCAGTTAAAGGGAGAAACCAATATCGTTTTACGTTGGTAAAATGACTTTCTATTGCTAAACGTGAATTTGAATCAGCAATTAATGCATCTCCATAAGAAAACTGAAAAGGCATACGCTCTGTTTTATAATAATTTCGTGCTTGAAGATAGGAGATTTCTTCCGGGTTTTTATCCAAATTAGTTGGTACTGACATAAGGAAAAAATAAAATGGAAAATCGTAATTTGACGGAAAAAACGACATGTAAAAATCCTTTTCTTCTCTTCCTCCATCCATTATTTTTTGTCTTTCGAACCTTTCCAAAGCGGCTATCTTCATTTTATTCCACAAGGAATGAGAGTTGCTTTTATCCAACCAAGCTGCTTGAATATTTTCGTTTACCTCCTCGATATATTTGAAACCTATCATTGAAAGTACATCTGCTGATATCGTCATTACGCGGCTCATCGTTCCGTTGTAATTTTTCCAAAACTCAATCGTATTAATTCGACTGAATTTTGATTCTTTTCCCTCTTCAATATTCAAAACGATGCATTCAATATTGTCTAAACTTGTGTAAACTGTATCCGGGTATCTGTAAATTAACTCATACATGCCAGAAAGTGAATCAAAAAAAACTTGCTCTTCTCCATTTTCATTGTACATCACTTCAATCTCATTTGTGGTAGAAGCATACAATTTACTTCGATCAATCAAGGACAAACTGTTCACCAAGCTATCTGACATTCCTTTTACATCAAAATAACCTAAATTCTCATAAGAAGACTTAAGCATACCAAACAAACTATTCGGCGTTGAGTCTTCAAATAGGGCAGCATTTTTCTTTGTTTTGTTAATTGTAACAACAGACTGTGCAATTGCCAACTGAGTCGTTAATGCGATGAGAAATATGAACAAAATTGTTTTCATTGATACCTATCTTTTTTAGAGATTCACACCAAAGAAATGTCCTACCATTGCGCTCATTCCCATGGAGATTGTTCCCCAAAGTGTGATTCGGGCAATGGCTTTTGTTATACTTGAGCCTCCTGTTTTTGCTGCCATTACGCCTAATAAAATCAAAAAGAG
Organism: uncultured Flavobacteriales bacterium; assembly: GCA_963925035.1. GTDB lineage: Bacteria > Bacteroidota > Bacteroidia > Flavobacteriales_D > Crocinitomicaceae > UBA4466. The sequence continues at coordinate 26,723 of CAWUSK010000012.1, read as the reverse complement.
AATCGCGAAGCCATAGAGGTAAAATTCAAGTCTTTCTAAAGGAAGAAAAATGGTTGTCAAGGTTGGTAAAGCGCCTCCCACAATAAAGGCAGAACCAGAAGCCAATGCAGCTTGCATAGGTTTCGCTTGGCTCACATCGTTAATACCTAATTCATCGCGGACATGCGCACCCAAGGCGTCGTGTTCCGTAAGCTCTTTTGCAACAATAAATGCTGTGTCTTTTTTCAAACCGCGTTCTTCGTAGATTTGAGCCAATCGCTGTAATTCAATTTCCGGCATGTCAATTAACTCTTGTCTTTCCCTCTCAATATCTGCATGTTCGACATCTGTTTGAGAACTAACAGAAACATATTCTCCCGCAGCCATTGATAATGCTCCACCGACCAATCCAGCAACACTTGCTAAAACAATTGGTGCTCGAAATTCACTTGCCGCTGCAATTCCAATTGCTAAACTTGAAATGGATAAGATTCCATCGTTTGCTCCTAGCACCGCTGCTCGCAGCCAATTACTTTTGTGAATATAATGCTTGGCTAAGTATTCTTCGATTTCGTTTTCCATATCACTTCTTGTATTAAATTGAAAGATAAAAAATCAAGGTACATTTTAAATATAAGGAATATTAATGGCCGTGTCCGTCTTCATCATCTCTATTTTTAAGCATCGCTAAAATAGAAAATGCACCATTTGACACGTAGTTAACTTTTGACGCGTCAATATTTTCCACAAAACTAATCTCGGTAAGAGATGATTCTGTTACACCTTTAATTACCTCATGCAATTGAAAATGATTGGTTTTTGCTTTCCCTTGAACACCTTCCGACAGAACAATGTAATCGCGTCCGTCAAATGTCAGTACGGACTGTGTATTAATAGCATAAACATCATTGTTTTCTATCGAAATAGATCCATTGATGTACATTCCGGGCACTAAATTTTCATTCTCTTTGTCAAAATGAGCATGTATTTTCACGGACCTGTCCTTCCCTATTGCCTTCCCTATTAAGTATACTGAAGCGACAAAATCTTCGCCAGAAGCTCCAGGAATACTTAGATGCACTTTTTGTCCGATTTTTATTTTTCCAAGATCTTTTTCAAAAACAGTCAATTCTGCATGTAAGTGCTTGGTGTCAATTAGTTCTATTAATACATCCGTTGGGTTGCAATACTTTCCAATATTAACGTTCATTGCAGAAACAAAACCACTTGAGGGTGCTTTAATTGTAACTCTTCTACTAATGTTATTCTCGTTAAGAGAGGACGAATTAATACCTATGTAAGCTAACTTTTCTTTTAATCCTGTTACTTGGGCTTTCATACTTTTATACTGCGAAGTAATTTGTTGAAAGTTTTTTTCGGAATTCACATTTTCATTTCTCAACTTTTCTTGTCGTTGAAAATCCTTCTCAAGGTATTCTAATTGACTTTTTTTATCTAAATAATCCTGTTGAAGTTGAATGTAGTCCTGGTGCTCAATCGTTAACAATTTCTGTCCTTTATTCACATACATTCCAGCCACTAAATCTGTACTTACGACATATCCACCAAGCGGAGCTGAGACAGATATTAAATTTTGAGGTGGAGCATCAACTAACCCATTAATCAATAAGGCATCACTGATATTTCGCTTTTCAATTTGGGAAATTTGGATTTCAGCATTATCGAATTGAGCTTGAGTCATTTCAATACTATTTTCTTGATGATCGGATGCGCGATAATCTTGTGCATCGAGCGCTTGTTGTTCACTGCAGCTACTAATTGTAAAAGCCAGAAGCACAACTGTTAATAAGAATCTATTTCTTTTCATGATTTTTTTATTATTAAATACCTGTTAAGTACTCGATATGAATAATTGAGATTTTGTAATCCAGCAGCGCCTGTAAATAATTCAATTTGAGGTAAATTGTTTGATTCATTATTTGTGAATGCTCCATTGTGCTGATGTCTCCCGATTGAAGTGATTTATTGGCATTGTCAAGTAAGAGTTCTACCTGATACAAGCCACTTTCCTGGTAATATTGAATTGTGTTTTGCGCTTGAACATAATGCGCTTTCGCGTTCAATAAATCAGCGTTTATTTGTGTTTCCACTAAGGCTGCATTCTGTGATGACATCTGTATTTGTAAATCGGCCATGTTGACTTTTGCCAATTGAGGTCGAATCCAAATCGGTATTCCAACTCCAACCGAAAAGCCTTGGAATCGATCACTCGGTCCAAAAGATTGATTGGCATTATTTACTGTTTGTGTGCCAATCATAGATTGGTTAAAGTAACCTACTGATAAATCTGGGTACAATTTTGAACGTTCTAATTTGGCTTGACTTCCTTTCGTTTTAACATCGTTTAAATACCCTTTCAAAACGGCATTATTTTCAATAGAAAGACTGTCCATAAATACAGCTGAAACCGTGTTGAAACTTGGATCATTTATTTCGACTTGAGCGTTGGCATCCAAGTTCAACATCGTTTTTAAATTGGTCTCAACAATAGTCAACTCTGATAAACTAGAACGCAACTTGTTTGAAATTTCAAGTGCGCTCGTTTCCATCATTAAATTGTCAATCGCGGCAGAATTACCTGCTTCAAAATTAGCCCTAGCCGCTTCACTCAAATGAACGTAATTGCTATCCAACTCACGAAATAGGATGACTTTTTCTCTCAAAAATAAATACTGCACATACATGGTTTTTATTTCCGATTGAAGCTGTACTTTCTGTTGTTCAAATTTAATGTCACCAGAGATGATTAGACTTTTGGACACTTTATTTTGATTGGTGTAAACCGTAGGAAAAGCAAAACTTTGACTTACATTAAAGTAATTATCGTTCTTGTTAAGGCTATTGTACTGCCCGTGTTGCCATCCAAATTGTGTGTTCCCAATATCAAAAGATGTTTTTTTGAATTCTTGATTGATTGCTCGTTGAGTTTCTCCAGCCTTCAACCAAATACTTCTTTCATTGGCAATTTTGATGGCGTCATCAACAGAGTTTAGAACAACTATTTCCTCCTGCGCTGAAAGTAAATTTGGAACAACCAAAAGAATTAATAAAAGCGTGCTATTTTTCATTTTCTTTAATTTGAATTTGTTGTTTTCGAAATAGTAATAAAGAATTGGCAAGACAATCAATGTTAAGAATGTTGCCGTTATCAATCCACCAATTACCACTGTTGCTAAAGGTCTTTGCACTTCTGCACCAGACGAACTCGAAATGGCCATTGGCAAGAAACCGCAAGATGCAACAAGCGCTGTCATCAAAACCGGCCTCAATCTAAGAGTAGTGCCCTGAATTATACGGTCACGTATTGCTATCCCCTCTTCTTTTAACCGATTAAATTCCCCAATTAGTACAATTCCATTCAATACGGCAACACCGAAAAGGGCAATAAACCCAACACCTGCAGAAATGCTAAATGGCATATCACGTATATAAAGTGCGAAAATCCCACCTATCGCAGACAAAGGAATAGCCGTAAAAATAAGCAAGGACTGTTTGATTGATCTAAATGTAAAAAACAACAAAATGAATATCAATAAAAGCGCAATTGGCACAGCTACCATTAATCTGGATCTCGCTTCAATTAAATTTTTAAATTGCCCACCATAAGTTGGATAATATCCACTTGCGAAGTTTATTTTCTGATCTACTTTTTCTTGAATCTCCTTTACGATGCTCTCTACATCTCGATTTCTCACATTAAATCCGACTGTAATTCTTCTTTTCGCATCATCGCGCTGTATTTGACTCGGTCCTTCTTTGAAGGAAATCTCCGCCAATTGATTCAGCGGAATTTGATCACCTTTAGCTGTAAGCACAAATAGATTGGCAACATCTGTTATTTCAGATCGGTGTTGCTCTTCCAATCTCACTACCAAGTCAAACCTTCGTTCTCCTTCGTACACAATACCCGCAGTTTTACCAGCAAATGCGGTTTCAATGGTTTGATTGATTTCAGCAATGCTAAGTCCGTACTTCGCAATTTCATCTCGGTTAAAAATAATTTGAATCTGAGGTAAACCAGTCATCTCTTCCACATACAAGTCTTCAGCACCGTCAACTGTTTTTACCAGTTTTCCAATTTGTTTCGCGTAATCAGTAAGTAGATCTAAATCATCCCCAAATACCTTTATCACAACATCTTGACGCGCTCCAGTCATTAATTCGTTAAAACGCATTTGAATAGGTTGCTGAAAACCAAAAGTAACACCTGGAATATCCTCTAGAGCGTGACTCATTTTTTCCGCCAATCCGTCTTTTGTCTCGGCACTTGTCCATTCACTTTTATCCTTTAGAATAATCATCAGGTCACAGGCTTCAACTGGCATTGGGTCTGTTGGAATTTCTCCCGAACCAATTTTGCCGACAACCTGTTCGACTTCTGGGAATCTTTCTATGAGTAGCTTGGAAGCTTTGTTCGCTGCATCAATTGTTTCCGTTAATGAACTACCAGACATCACTCTGGTTTCAACTGCAAAATCACCCTCGTCTAAACTTGGAATAAACTCTCCACCTAAACCACTAAACAAGAAAAGTGAGAAAAAGAAAAGAACGACTGTTGAAGCAAGTAAAATCAATTTTCTTTTCAATGCAAACTCAATGATTGGAGCATATAGTTTTTGAAAAAACTGCATCATCTTGTCTGAAAAATTCTCTTTATGCGTTGTTTTTTTACTCAACACCAAAGCAGACATCATTGGCACATATGTTAGTGATAATAAAAACGCACCTAAAATTGCAAACGATACTGTTTGTGCCATTGGAGCGAACATTTTTCCTTCGATTCCGACAAGCACAAGAATTGGTAAATAAACAATTAGAATAATGATTTCTCCAAACGCTGCGGTACTTCGAATTTTAGAAGATGCTTCATACACTTCATCATTCATTTGTGTTTGTGAGAGTACTTTTATATGACTCAGCTTCTTTTTATTCATCACAATTCGGTGTAAAATACTTTCGACAATAATAACCGCACCGTCTACGATTAAACCAAAGTCAATTGCACCCAAACTCATTAAGTTTCCTGAAACACCGAAAAGATGCATCATACTAATTGCAAACAACATTGCCAGCGGAATAACAGAAGCGACAATAAGTCCTGCTCTTAAGTTACCGAGGAAAAGAATTAGAATGAAAATTACAATCAAAGCTCCTTCAATGAGATTCGTTGTTACAGTACCAATGGCAGTGTCTACCAATTTTGACCTGTCGAGAAATGGTTCAATGGAAACTCCCTCGGGAAGCGTTTTCTTAATTTGCTCAATGCGTTCTTTTATGTTCGAAATGACTTGGTTTGAGTTTTCTCCCTTCAACATCATAACGATGGAACTAACCACTTCTCCCTCACCATTTCGGACTGTTGCACCATAGCGTGTGGCTTTACCAAACTCAACTTTCGCTAGGTCACGAATAAGTATTGGACTTCCGTCAATCGTGTTTTTGACTACAATTTTTTCAATGTCCTCAAGCGAAGAGATCATTCCTTCACTTCGAATAAAATAGGCATTTGGTTTTTTATCGATGTACGCACCACCCGTATTCTGGTTATTTTGTTCTAATGCAACATAAATTTCTCCAATACTAACGTCCATTGCTTTCAACTGATTTGGCGCAACGGAAATTTGATATTGTTTCAGATAGCCTCCGAAACTACTTACATCGGCAACACCTGGAGTTCCTAATAATTGGCGTTTAATTATCCAGTCTTGAATTGTACGAAGCTCCATCGGACTGTACTTATCTTCATACCCAGGTTCTGTGTGCACAACGTATTGGTATATTTCACCAAGTCCTGTTGTGACTGGCGCCATCTCAGGAGATCCAATGTTAGCTGGAATTTTACTTTTGGCCTCAACTAAACGTTCGCTCACTTGTTGTCGCGCCCAATAAACATCCACTTCATCTTTAAAAACAATTGTTACAGCGGACAATCCAAATCTAGAAAAGGAACGAATTTCCTCAATATCTGGAATTGTTGCCATTGTCGTTTCGATTGGAAATGATATTAATCGTTCGACCTCCTGAGCTGCAATTGAAGGCGCAATAGTTATAATTTGAACCTGGTTGTTTGTGATGTCAGGCACTGCATCAATTGGAAGATGCTTTAAGGAATAACTTCCCCAAGCAATTAATCCAAGTACAAATAATCCAATAACCAATTTATTGTTAATGGAAAACTTAATAAGCTTATCTATCATGATTTAATATTTTCTTGTCATTAAATGAAAGACTGAATGGTTTACAACCAAACAGAATTCGTGTAATTCCGATGTTGGAATTTAAATACTCAAGAAAATACAGGAGGTCCTCGCCTGTTAGAGCGAGAAGAAAGGTAACTGGCATTGTGGTTGATTGGTTTTGAACAAACCTTGACGTTCTTTTTTCTTAAAACATCATTTAAAACATAAACGAATTGATCTTCATAAAAGATTAAATCATTTTGATGAACAATTGAATTAATCGAACCTTGAAGAACAACGGTTTTAATGTCATGATTGGAATGATTTGCTTCACTGAAAATGCACACCAAATAATCGTAAATCCCACTATCGATATGGTCTCCATGCGCTACATTCTCAACTGCCTTTGATGCTGAGTCAACGTGTGAATGGTGTTCATCACTAACAATACCAACGTGTATATCTTCTATGTGATAATGTGGTATGAAATCATGCGCAAACCCGATAGTATAGGTGAATAACATTAGAAATGATATGATCGATTTCTTAAATTCCATTTTCAAATGTAGTAAAAAAATGAGATATGCTTAATAAATATTCTACGATTAGGGAATTTAAATAAACAATAAAACCTCTTAAATATTAGCTTCCATTCTGCCTTTGGCGGTGATACATCATAGTGGCTTCTATTCGACACAGCCATATGTGGCTTGTCTTAAATTTCTTTATCTAGTTGCTTAGCGTGGTGCAAAGAATACAAAAAACATCTAATAACCTACCTTTCAATATTTTTCATTAAAAAGGGGACTAAAACACTTCACCACTAAAAAATAGTATTTAGGAGTTCAATGTTAATGCCAATAATGAGATTTTTTTTATGAAAAATTGATTTAAATTAGTCAACATATATTATTACTAACTAGAAATGAAAATAATTTTATCTATTGCAACTGCTCTTTTCTTAGGGCACACATCTACGGCTCAAACGTACGCAGTAAATACTACTCCTATTGATTGTCAAGGAGCCTCTCATAATATCTTTTCAAACTTAGATGCAGGAAAAATAATAGTAATCGGCTGGACGATGCCATGTTCTTCTTGCGCACCAAGTTTACTTAATGCTCACAATGCAGTATTGAATTTTGCTATCAGCAATCCAGGTTTAGTAGAGTTTTGGTTAGCTGATGATTATGCCAATACTAATTGTGCCAGTGTTGAAAGTTGGGGAACAACTAATGGGATGAATAATTCCACTTTTTTCTCTACTACTCAACTAGATATGAGAGACTATGGTTCTGAAGGTATGCCGAAAGTCGTAGTAATTGGATGTTCAAGCCATAAGGTTTATTTTAACACTATTAATCCAGTTACTGAATCTGACGTCACAACAGCCATTAATAGCGCCTTTTCTGATATGACAGCAGGCTGTCAAGTGGCAGGCATAAATGAACTAAGCGAGAATAAACTTGGACTTTCATGTTATCCAAATCCTACTAACTCAATTATCAATATTTCGCTTTCCACAGAAATTAAGGATGATTTCACATTAGGTATTTACAGTACAAGCGGTGTTTTAATGCAGGATATTGTGATTGACCATTTTGGAAGCAATGCGAATGAAATTCAAATGAGTGTAAAAGACTTGTCGGAAGGAATTTACTTTTTAAAAGCTTCAAACGGAGAACTATCAGAAACTCAAAAATTTCAGATTAAGCGCTAAAAGTAATTAATATGAAACCTTTTTTTTTATTGACTTTTGCCTTATTACTTTATAGCAACGCGCAATCCCAAGGCTGCTGTTCTGGTGGAGGAGGGAATCCGATGGCAGCTGGAGCTGCAACTGGAGTTTTGCAAGATGGACAATTTGAAATTGCAAGTAGTTATAAATACTCTCGCTCTGATTTTTTCCTAACAAAGGACCATCGTTCGACATCCTATTTTGATAATTTAACCAGTAATTATCTGTTCTTTAAAGTTGATTACGGCATCACAAATAAGTTGACAATGTCTGTCGCAGCAGGACATTATTTAAACAGAACTATTACAGAATTTGCTGACACCACTCTTGTTGGCTCAGAAATGATAATTGATCAAAAAAAGGTAAAATCTTCTGGCTGGGGTGATTTAATTGTCTTTCCTAGGTACAATGTTTTCACAACTACAAAACCGAAAAGTAATTCTGAACTTTCAATTGGCTTAGGCTGGAAAATTCCAATTGGCTCGCACAACGATTCAAATTTCGTTGGATATTCAAAATTTATTGATTTTGACAACGAACCTCCAAAAATTGATTCAATTGAAATATGGCAAACCTCCCCACCAACTGTTCAAACTACAACAGGATCCCATGATTTTATATTCTATGGCTTTTATTTAAAAAATTATCCAGGAAAAAACTTTCGCTTTTTTGCAAATGCCTTATATGTTAGAAAAGGATGGAATTCATTGGGTCTTAAATTCGGAGATTATGCCTCCGTTGGAATTTCAGCAGGAGCAACATTTTTCAAAAAAATAGGTCTATTAGCTCAATTGAAAGGTGAATGGGTTGGAAGACTAAAATCTACGGAATCAATTGACATATTAGGAGCTTACAGCATTGAAAAAGAATCAACTGGAAGCTATATGGTATCCATTGTCCCTCAAATCATGTACACTTTTAGCAAACCAAATATCACCTTATTTGCTACAGCAGACATCCCAATGTATCAATATATGCGAGGATCTCAGGTCGCGAACCAACATCAAATTACAATGGGCTTGTCCTATCGCTTTTTTGTAAAGAAAAGAAAAGAAGTTGCTGCACCAATTTCTGAACCTGCATTATTCCGAGAAGAAAGCTTTAAAGTTTGGGGCAATTGCGGAATGTGTAAAACGACAATAGAACAATCTTTAATGGAAATAAAGGGTGTTTCTGTTGCTAATTATGATTTAGAAAAGCAGTCAATTGACGTCAGATTTAATTCATTGGTAGTTAGTTTGGATGAATTGCAATTAGGCCTTGCCAAAGTCGGATATGATACGGAGAACCATAAGGCCGCAGAAAAAGCATACAACGGTTTGCATTCTTGCTGTAAATACGACCGGAATTAAATCCATCTAAAATTATTAATAATCAATATTTTACTGATTTATAAAAATCGTTTGTTCGCCAATTTGTTCGAGTAAAATGTATTGGATTTTGATGATTTTTTTTATTCCCTTTTTAGACAGCTAATTTGATGATTAGTTCTATTGCGCCTCAACACTTTTTACGCGAAATTCTGACAAACTTGCCACAATAACAAAGCTGAATATCTATTAGTTAATTGCTTAATCTCCTTTAGATTGGCCTGAACTCAACTTAGAATTAAATAGGTTTATTGATGATTCCGAACCGTTGTTGGTATTGAATTTCCGGAAGATTGAAGCATCACTGCATTAGGATACTTTTTATAGTGCTCACGAACTTGTTTTGCTAATTGAGTTTTTATTTTGTCCGTAATTCTGCATATATTTTCTTCAGGGAACACATTTACTAACTTATCAAGCAATTCTCTTTGAGGCAATACCATTTTGTCTCTCCAGGACAACAGTAAGTCTCTGTTAATGTGTGAAGGCAGTGAGGCAAGAATGCCAATATCGTTTTCATCGTGAACCAAAAGTCCTGAAGTTGTCCCTCTATCCAATGTTAAAACTTGATAAAAATACAATGTATGGTAGTCTAATTGTAATTGACGGTCTTCCTTTGTCTCGTCATTTTTATTTATGTAATTGTTTAATATCTTGCCGTAGCAATTTTGAATTATTGTGGTAAAAGGCGCTGCAATGGAATCATCGAGAAATTTTTCTAAATAAAAATGGCATACGCCTCTATGTCTTTCTAGAAGAGGGATGAAAAAGTATCGGTCTCCCTGTTCACTTCCTTCTTCATAATACTCACATGCTGCCTCTTTCAAAGAGGAAATAAAAAATGATTTATCGTCGGGGTTACTTATTGCTGGATTTAAATCAGCCATAATTCTCCAATATGAATCACCTTCTTTCATCTCGGTAAAGCTAACGTGCATATGGAAAGAAGGAGCTTTGGGATTTTTTGGATGAACGATAATTGAAAGTGCTGTTGCTGAACGAAGTGACTTATCGCTCTCTTTTTCGTATTGAATCTGAGAAAAATTAACCGACCCGGAATTAAAGAATCCCTTTTCTGGAGAAATATATCTTGTTCCTCCTCCCAATTTACCAGCATTTCTATACCATTCTATTGACTTAAAACTTCCGCTATACCCCGCATTAGTATTAATTGTCTCTAAAATATTCACGAAATGCAATTGCATCATTGAAAGCATTCGTGCGGCTTCCTTAGCCTTTCCTGATGTAGCACTAATTCTGTTCATTTAATTTATTCTTGCATGATAATCTTACCATGCAATGATAAGGATATAAAATCAAAAAATCCAAAGGACTAACAATTCAGTTACAGTCTGAATGTTTAAAGTTTGAACACTAATCTTGCTAAAAAGTTTGTTCCTGCTTGGGGATAGTAAAAATTCTCGTCAGTTCTCTGTCCGCCGGCGATGTATCCCCACGTATATCCATTGTTTTCATACATTTCATTAAAAATGTTATTGACCAATACACCTATTGTTATTTCTTTAAAAAACACGTCTTCGAAAGTATAGTCCAGTTGAAAATTGAAGGTAGAGTAAGCATTCATTTTACGAGATGCTGCAGAAGTATTGTCTAAGTATTGGTTACCAACGTGTTTTCCCATAAGACTGATGTTTAAGTTTTTTATGGGCACATACTTCAAGCTAGCAACGGCTATTATATTTGGTGAAAATGCAAGGTCTGAGTTGCTGTGCGCTATTGTATCCTGTCCTCCGGTGTCATAGTTTGTGATATACTCATTGAACTGTTTTATTTTATTACTGCTTAGGTTTAAATTTGCCGTGAAACTTAACTTTTTAGTTATTCGATAGCCTGCTTCCAATTCAATTCCTGCTCGGTAACTTTTGTCTACGTTCGTTCTTGTGTAATCTCCAACATCGTTAATTTGTCCCGTTAAAACCAACTGATTTCTGTAATACATGTAATAGGCATTTGCATTAACCATTAGTTTTCTTCCCTTATAACGATAACCAAGTTCCAGGTTTAAAAGGTTTTCTGGCATTGGTTGATTTGCTGGTGTACTTTCTCTGAAATCTCTTCTAATAGGTTCACGATTAGCTACGGCTAGAGAAATATAGGTGTTATTATGATCATTGTAATCATACATAAAACCAACTTTAGGATTGAAAAAATCAAAAGATAAGGTTTGTTCAACGTCCTTAATGGTGCCACTAACATCGTCAATACCTAAAAACTGATAATCAATATGTCTGTATTGAAGATCTCCATAAATGGTAAGTTTCTTTATTTTATATGTTCCTTTTAAGTAGGAATGCGCTTCAAATTTAGAAGCATCATTGTCATAATATCGATCTCTAATTTTGCTATCTGCAGAAAATTGAGCCCAGATAACTTCTCCGTAATGTTTGCCTAAGTACTGATTAGCACCACCGCCAAAAACGACATTAAGAGGTCCTTTATCGTAAGTAAGAGAGAAAACACCTCCAAAAAAGTGATTGTCTAGCCATCTTCTTCGTATTAAGTCTGTTGATGTTATTGTATCATTTGATAAAATGATGGGAGCAAAACCGTAATCGTTAAAATCTTGGTTGGGTTTATATTGTTCAAAATATCCTTTTCCCCTTGTATAATGCAATGCACTTGTTAATTTAAGATTGTTTTTGAACCAATGATTGAAATGCAATTGGTAGTGGTCTTGTTGATAGTTATCAACTTCGTTGTCGTAGGTATAGAAGTTGTAAGTTCTACCTGACACCAATAGATTGTCTCTATCTGCGCCGAAAATATAATTGCGATCTGCATACGCATTGATATCATCTTGATTTTGATCGATTATTGATTCGGGTGTTCCATACCAAGCTTGATATGTTTTCTCTTTCCCGCTAAAAAAGGTCGCTCTAAGCAATGATTTTTTACCCACCCAAGCACCAGAAACGTAATATGATTGAAGATTTGTTTTTGCTCTATCAATATATCCTTGCGAAGTAATGTGTGATAATCGGGTATCAAATGTAAACTTTTCGTTTATCAATCCTGTTCCCGCTTTTACGGTATTTTTCCATGTATTAAAAGAGCCGAAGGAGTTATCTAACACGCCGTATGCTTTTCGCTGTATATCATTGGTTTTAATATTGATACTTGCTCCGAATGCTGATGCTCCGTTGGAGGATGTTCCGACACCTCGTTGAACCTGAATGTTCTGAAGAGAAGATGCCAAATCAGGTGTGTTTACCCAATATACACTGTGAGATTCAGAATCATTAATTGGAATTCCATTGATGGTAACATTTGTTCTAGTAGGATCAACGCCTCTAATTCGAATTCCAGTGTACCCGACTCCTGCACCTGCATCCGATGTGACAACTGTTGATGGCATCGTGTTCAATAAGTAAGGTAAATCTTGGCCAAAATTTTTGGATTCAATTTCTTCTTTGTTTATTTCTGAATGGGTCGTTGGTGTTTTAGCGTCTGCACGTATTGCCGAAACAGACATTTCTTCAATTAATTTGAAGTTTTCAGTTAATTTAACGTCTAAGACCTTGGCCTTTCCTTCAATTTTCACAATTTCATTGAGAGGGGCAAAACCTGTAATGGTAAAATGCAGCGTATATTCCCCGTCCTTTAATTTGGTGAATAGAAATTGACCATCGGCATTGGTTAGCACCTTGTTATAAGACGCTTCAATTTCTACTTTAACTCCTGGAATGGTATTTCCATCGTTGCTTTTTACTGTTCCTTTAATACTGTTTTGTGAAAATGAAATCAATGGAATAAACATTGCTAGACCAATCATTTGAGACAAAATTCCTTTCTTCATATTATTTAAATATAAATAAAGAACAAGGGGCCAATTCTATTATGTTAATAGTTAGCTTTTTAATCACTTCCCTTCGCAGGCATTATCCTGAGCAGGTTAAATGGGTATAATCTCAGCCGCAAAATTAAGCAGCACCCCTTAGAGACTTCGACAAATCTAAATCAAATTTTTAGAAGGAGGTCTATATTTTGTAAACTTTTTTCTAATCTGTCTTTGTGACTCCCTGAAACGGTAATAAAATGCTTGTTGTGCTTAGTGAGAGATCTCTCGTACAAGTTGAAAAGTAAATCTCGGTTATCTGAATTTTCTCTAAGTGGATCTTCTTCCCAAGGAATATCTGGCTTACAGAGGATGTGCAAATCAAATAGGTCTTTAATTACCAATTCTTGAATCAATTCGGATACTATTCCATATTTGTATTCAGACCATATTTCCATAACGGAAAAATCGGAATCGGAAATTGTGATCGAGTTTGTTGAATCATTTATACCTTTTAATTGGCCTCTAGCAATTTCGTCTAAGTCCGATTTCTGGTATTTACCATTCGTATTTTCCAGATATTCCCTAGCGTATTCAGGAATATATTTCACTTTATAATGTTCGGAAAGCGCCCGACTTAAAGTTGTCTTTCCGGAAGATTCAGGTCCTGTTATAGCGATACGGATCATGCTTTTTGTGTTTTATATTCCTTTCGCCAAGCGAAAAATCCAAAAACAGCTAAAATTGTAAAAAGTCCGTATTGAACGGCCGTCAAATTATAATCGCGTTGCGCATATAAGTAAATGGATACCAAATCAATTATAATCCAATAGATCCAATTCCCCAATATTTTTTTCGTGACCATATAAGTTGCTGATAAGCTATACAGAGTTGTGAAAGCATCTATGTAAGGATTTGCTTGATTGGTATAGTTCTCGAAAAGATAGCCCAAGATAAATGCCAACACACCGCTTATAGCAATGTTAAGTAGATGACTATTCATTTTCCATTTTACAATCGTATTATCTTTAAATTCTGATTTTTTCCAACTGAGCCAACCGACAACTGCCATAATAACATAAAAAAGTTGCAATAAAGATTCGATATACAGCTTGCCTTCATAGCAGAGGTAAACGAAAAGTGCAGAACCCACAAAGGCAAAAAGCCAGCAGATAATTAATCTTTTAACGACTAGAATGACATAAATGATTGAAGAAACAACAGCCAACCATTCAATTAATGATGTAGCTTTTATACCTTCAAAAACAGATGTTATAAATGACATAGTTTATTTTGAATTTTAAATTTAGCAGGCTTCTGCGATGAAAAAGCGCCGCGACCATATTCTATTTTGCTATAAACCTACTGAAATTTAATAAGGCTCTGTCGCATTAACCATATCTCAATCTGAAATTTACTGATTGAGGCATGAATTAGGCAGCTAAAGAACAAAATATTTTGAACGTTGTTTTTCTCGAATCAGCTATTGGTTCTGTCGCATCTGTTAGACAAGAATTTAAAAGTACAATTATTTTTTAATTCTAAGCGGCCAATGACATGACCGATTTAAACATAGTTTTATCTTGACCAATCAACTGATTTTTCTTAATCATTCTGACAATTTAAATTCCTGATAAGGTTCCTCTAGCAGATTCAAATTCTTTAAATCCCAAACCTTGCTGAATTCGCCATTTGATAAAACGGTGATCTTGTTCTACTATATTGTTTAAGTATTTACATTGTCGAATCCTGATTTTTCGCTCAGTTAAGAGGTCCCGATTGATTATCATGATGCCTGATTTGTTTGCTCCACTTTTATCGATATTTACCACTCTTGGTTTTCCGTTATTACCAATAGCTTTGCGCAGAAATAATTGTGCTGACCCTCGCATGAAGGCCCTGATACTTCTGGGGCGCATCGGCTTGTTTGGTCAATAGGAAATCAACGGTTTTACTGCCTTTTTCACTTCGTCCAGTTTTGAAGTGAGCTTCACTGGATGACAGCAAAAAAGCCAGGCACGTCGTGCTTGACTTTCTAAGCGGAGAGAGGGGGATTCGAACCCCCGTTACGTTTCCGTAAACACGCTTTCCAAGCGTGCGCGTTCAGCCACTCTGCCACCTCTCCAATTGCTTTTATCTAAAGCGCCTACAAAACTACAAATTCAATCGACATTGAAAAATAGATTGGTTTATTTCTTTTTAGTAATTTAATACGGAATCATTCAAGTATCCCATAAAATATCGCGCTATGTTGTTAATTCCCCGCGTAGATTTTCCCTTAATTCAAATTTAGAGTTCTTTGAATTTATTACCGCCATCATTTTTGTAACAGCTGCTTCTGTCGTCATGTCAATACCACTTATTACTCCTAATTTTTCAAACATTGAACTTGTAGCATACATTCCTTGTTTTACACTTCCAGAATTACATTGTGTAATATTGAAAACAATTCCACCAGCAGTGATGTAATTTTCCAATAGCGTTTTAAACGTCTCAGAACTTGGTGAATTTCCCGCGCCAAAAGATTCAATAATAACAGCTTTGCATTGATTAAAATCAAATAAACCTTTGTACAAATTGAAATCAATTCCAGGGTAAAGTTTTAATAAGGCAACATTGGTATTTAAATCATAATTGACGGATAGATCGCTTTTAGAAGAGCGATAAAACATTTGGTTGTTATAAATAATATGAACTCCTGCCGATGCCAATTCAGCATAATTAGGTGATTTAAACGCTTCAAAGTGCTCAGCAGAAACTTTTGTACAACGGTTTCCTCTGAATAATTTATAATCGAAATAAACGGCTACTTCTTGGATCAAAGCTTCATTGTACTCGTTTTTAGCGGCTGCAATTTCAATGGCTGTAATTAAATTTTCTTTTCCGTCGGTTCTAATTGTTCCAATTGGCAACTGCGAACCAGTAAAAATGATTGGTTTCTTTAATCCATCAAACATGAAACTCAATGCAGACGAAGAATAGGCCATGGTATCAGAACCGTGTAAAATTACAAACCCATCAAATGAATTGTAATTCTTCTCAATCATTGAAGCCATTGACTTCCAGTTTTCAATATTGATCTCTGAAGAATCGATTGGTTTCTCGAAGCTTTTCGTCGTTAGCTCCACATTCAATCGCTTTAACTCAGGCACGTGGTCGTAAATCAAGTTGAAATCAACACTTCTCAATTGTGCTGTTTCTGGATCTTTGATCATTCCAATTGTTCCACCAGTATAGATGACTAAAATTTTCGTTTTCATACTCAATTGATGTTAAACAAAGCTTTTGCGTTAACCGTTGTTTGTTGTTCGATTTCCCTTAATGATACATTGTAAACATCTGCCAATTTTTCAGCAATATGCAACAAATACGCGCTTTCATTTCTTTTACCACGGTGAGGAACTGGAGAAAGGTATGGAGAATCTGTTTCCAAAATCAAATGGTCCAACGAAATATTTTTCAATGCCTCATCAACTTTACCATTTTTGTAGGTCAAAACGCCACCAATTCCCAATTTAAATCCACCGTACGAAAGAATCTTATTCGCATCAGTTTCAGTTCCTGTAAAACAGTGAAAAACACCTGTTAACCGCTCGTCGTTGATTTCGTCCAACACTTCATATATTTCTTGAAATGCTTCTCTTGCGTGAATTGCTATTGGTAAACCGAGTTCTTTTGCCCATTCTACTTGCGTTCTAAATGCTTGTCGTTGTGCATCAATAAAAGTTTTGTCCCAATACAAATCCATTCCTATTTCTCCAACGGCAATGTATTTTTCAGAAAATAAATGTGACTTAATAATCTCTAGTTTTTTTTTCCAATTTTCGTCCACAGATCCAGGATGTAAGCCCATCATTGGAAAACAGTTTTGCGGAAATTTCTTCGCCAATTCATTCATTGCACCAATCGTGTCGATGTCAATATTGGGCAGTAAACAAATCTCTACACCAGCATTGATTGCTTGCTGAACAATTTCATTTCGATCTTCATCAAAAGCGTCAGAAAAGAGATGTGTGTGAGTATCGATGAACATAGCGCTGAGTTTAAAACAAAGAAATACTTAAACCCATCTGAACAGCGTTTAACTGTGTACTGTTTTTGTTAGAGAATAATTTGTTGAAGTTATAGCTCGCAAAAAGTGCCCAATTGCGCATTCCAATTCTCACATGTGCAGAATAAATCAATTTATTTGCGTCGTAAAATCCATTGTCGCGCACTACGCGTTTGTGACCGTCGATTTTTGAAACGTATTTAGATGCCAATTGTGCTTGGTAACCAATTTTCCCACCAATGTGTACTTTAAAGTGTTTCCAATTTTCATTTCTAAAACGCAGTTCTATGGGAATAGAAAAACTATTTCCTACCAAGGAACACCTCGAAAATACATCGAGAGAATCTTTTGGCATAAATACCGTTGTTTTTGCAATAGGATCTACCATCAAATGGTTGTTGTGACGAATGGAAGTATATTGATGAGAAACACCAATTCCAAGTGAAACCTTATTTCCTTTGACCAATGGAATGTCAAAAATAAAATTGGTGTTTAATCCAAATGATGCCCAATGATTTTTAAACAAAGCTCGGTCTCCCAACCAATCGTTGTAGGTGACATCCATAATTAAACGGTCGTACTTATTCAGATTTGTTGATTTGGCAGGGCGCATTCCAGTAAAAAACCAAAAAACACCAGGTCTGTATCGTGAAATTTCGTCGGCTCCTTTTCCGTCGTATTGCGCACTTGCATTAAGCGCAAAACAGCATGCAAGAAATCCTAAAAGATATTTAGTCATTGTTTAATTTTAACTCCCAGTTCCAAGCGTCAAAAATGGCGTCTTTTACTGTTTTAGTTGGTTTCCAATTCAATAATTTTGAAGATTTATCTGCATCCGCGATTATTTCTTGAACATCACCTTCTCTTCTACTTCCAAACTTCCAATTCAAGGTCAGTTCGGAAACTTTTTCGAAAGTATGAATTATTTCTAGAACACTTGTGCCTTTTCCCGTTCCAATATTTACAGCTTCCGTGAGGCTCTCCTCTTGTTTTTCCAACCAATCGATACTTTTTACATGCGCATCTGCCAAGTCACACACGTGAATGAAATCGCGCACGCATGTTCCGTCTGGTGTGCTGTAATCGTTTCCAAATACTGTCAAACCTTCTAATTTTCCAATGCCTGTTTGTGTAACGAAAGGTAAAAGGTTATTTGGTTTTCCTATTGGTAACTCACCTATTAATCCGGTTTCATGTGCGCCGACAGGATTGAAATAACGTAATTTTAATATTTTTAAAGAGGAGCCACTTTTGATTAAATCGTCAATGATTTCTTCTCCGATTTGTTTCGTGTTTCCATATGGCGAACTAGCCTTTTGAATCTCTGATTGTTCCGTGACAATTTTAACTCCTTTTGGTTCACCGTAAACTGTGCATGACGATGAAAAGACAATATTTTCTACGTGGTATTGTTCCGCCAATTCAAGACAATTAATCAGTGCAGTTAAGTTGTTTTTGTAATACTTTAAAGGCGATTGAACAGATTCTCCGACAGCTTTGTACGCTGCAAAGTGAATAATTCCGACGAATGAAAATTCAATGAATACTTTTTCAAAAGAAGTGTAATCACACACATCTATTTTTCTGTAAATGATTTTTTCTCCCGTAATTTTCTCGAGTCCTTCAATTACAGAAACATGTGAGTTGCGAAAATCATCGACTATTACTGGGCAATAGCCATTGTTATACAATTTGACAACCGTGTGAGAACCAATATATCCAGCTCCTCCAGTAACGAGTATGTATTTAACATCATTCATAATTTCAAAGATACATGAAATGAATTAAATTTAAGGCATGGAAGACGAACGGAAAGTCGATTTTAAAAAGTATGTTTCTGCGCCAGTATCTAAATGGTATTTAGCGCGTATTATTTTTTACATTGTACTATTGACTGGTTTACTCTACATTTTTTTCTCCCAAAACAACAAGAAAACAGCAGACATTGACACAATTGAAAGCATCGACAGAGTTCATGTAACGATTGAAAAATAAAAAAGCGCTGAAACTAATTTCAGCGCTTTTACATTTTATTCTATTGTTGTTTCTAAACTTTCAGTCCTTTAACAACGCGATCTTTACGTTTCGTTTTTTGTAATTTCTTTTTCACAACTTGCAAAAATGCTGTTGCGCTCGAAGATGTTGCTGTGTACATTTCATTACCGTAAGAAACAGCACCTCTTGCAGCACCATTGTTCCAGTCAGCAACTAAGTAAAATTTTCCACTTTGAGAATTATCTCTCATTGCAAATGTTATTGTTCTTCCTACTCCAACTTCAAAACGAACAATTAATTCACCCGCGTTACCATAGCTGTCAAAAACACATTTCGTTCCAACAGGAATAATAACTCGGTCTTGCTCTCTACTTGATGAAGTCACCAAAGTTCCATCAGAATTGGTTCCTTGACCTCCAGAAATTTTATTTTTTTCGAAAATAATTGTTGCAGATGTAATGAATTGAACTTTACGAATTGTTTGTTCTGTATCCAAACCAAATTCATCTCTAACCTCGTTAGTATATGGAACACGCGTTCCGCAACTTGCTAAAATGATTCCCACGAATGCTATTAATACGTACTTCATAATTCAATTTTTTGTCAAATATAGTGATTTGAATTACTCAAAAACAATGCCTAAACACCTCGATTGGTAAAAACATCCTATTTTTGTGCTAAAGATTGTTAAGAATGGCGCTTCAAATAAAGAAATTTACGTTTAATGGATTCCAAGAAAACACCTATGTTGTTTACAACGAAAAAAGTTGTGTAATCATCGATCCCGGTTGTTATGAATCGCAGGAGAAAGAAGAAATTATCGGCTTTATTGAATCGAATAAATTAAAAGCTGAAGCGTTACTTTTGACCCATGCACATATAGATCATGTGTTAGGTTGTGCGTTTATTCTTTCTAAATACGACATTGATTTTTACATTCATAAGGAAGATGTTTTTACTTTAAATGCTGTTCCAAACTATGCACATGTCTATGGTTTCCCCAACTATACTGAGCCAAAAGAGCCAACACATTTATTGAACGGTGGCGAAAAATTGAATTTCAATGGAATAGAATTCGACGTAATTTTTACACCAGGACATTCCGTTGGACATGTTGTTTTTTACAATGCCGCACAAGGTTTTGTTATTAATGGCGACGTGTTATTTGCTGGAAGTTTTGGTCGTGTTGATTTACCAGGTGGTGATATTACTGTTTTAAAAGATACGATCTTTAATAAAATGTTCGCTTTGCCAGAAGAAACACTCGTGTATTGCGGTCATGGCGGTGAAACAACTATAGGTCAAGAAAAACAAACCAACTACATTCTACAATTTTAAATCATGCGGATTGCTGTAAATACTCGTTTTTTACTTTCCCACAAAATGGAAGGTTACGGCTGGTATACGTTTGAAATTGTAAAGCGATTGGTGCAGAATCACCCAGAACACCAATTTATATTCTTTTTCGACCGCAAATTTGACCCGAAATTCATTTTTGGTGGAAATGTAACGCCAGTTGTATTAAATCCTCCAGCACGACATCCAATTTTATTTTATATCTGGAATGAAATTGCTGTGACGCGAGCACTAAAAAAATACAAGGCTGATATATACTTCTCGCCTGATGGTTACCTTTCATTGAAGACAAAAGTGAAGCAAGTAAATATTATTCACGATATAAATTTTGAGCACAATCCTCAAGATGTTCCAAGCGCTATTCGAAAATATTTATGCAAATACTTTCCGCAATTCGCGCAAAAGGCAAATCACATTATTACTGTTTCTGATTATTCAAAACAAGATATTTGTAAATCTTATTCTGTTCCAGAAGAGAAAGTAACAGCCATCTGGAATGCTGCTTCAACTGTTTTTAAACCCGTAGATGAACAACAAAGAAGTGTAATTCAAACAAATTATTCGAACGATAAGCCCTACTTTTTATTTGTAGGAGCGCTGCATCCACGTAAAAATTTAAGTCGTTTGGTTCCCGCTTTTGAACAGTTTAAAAAACAAAACCCTAACGATGAACATCAATTGCTCATTGTAGGAGAAGCGTTGTTTTCGAATTCATTTGGAGCTATTAATATTTCAGATACGTTAAAGGACGACATCCATTTTACAGGACATCTTTCTATAGAAGATCTAGCGCTAGTAATGGCATCCGCAGCTGTTTTTACCTTTGTTCCATATTTTGAAGGCTTTGGAATTCCAATGGTTGAAGCAATGCAAAGTGGCACACCTGTTTTGGCTGGTAACTTAACCTCTTTACCTGAAGTTGGAGGCGATGCAGTATTGTATTGTGATCCAATGAACATTGAAGACATTGCTGCGAAACTTTCATTGATTGCAAATAACGAGAAGTTAAAGGCGGAATTGACTAAAAAAGGATTGGAACGCAGTCTCTTATTCTCGTGGGACAAAAGCGCCGAAAAAGTCTGGGAACTGTTGATGAATGTTTCAAAAAAGTAAATTACGCTTACATTTATGTGTCACTTAAAACTATTTGCTATGCAAAAATTCACTCTTCTTTGCTCCTTAATCGCAGTAATATCAGCGTGTGGCTCAACGAAAAAGCTTGAAATTTCGAATATAAAAACTGTTTACTTAGAGCGGAATCCCGTTGAACCGACTCAATTTGGAGGGACAATTGAAGGAAAAATTATTGCACAACTTAAAGATGGTGAAGAAGTTGACGTTACAAATAATCGCAATTTATCTTTCATATCCAACGATTTAGAAAAGCAATTAGGAAAGAAGTACAAGATTGTAAAACATCCTGTTTCATTCGACGATAACATCGCTTTTGCTCAATACAGCATTACAGAAAAGGACGAAACCGTTTTCTATACAGATTCTATCCGTTTGAATTTACGTGGTGATTTAAAAGTGGATGCGAAAGCATTGAATGGCACTGACGGAATCGATCAGAGAAACAAGAGTACGCCACTTTTCTTTAGAGACGGAAACAATGGTGAACACGGCACACAAGGAACTACTGGGCAAGACGCAGGTGATTATACCGCCTATATTTGGAAAGAAGGATCAGCATATTTCATTTATGTCCAAAACATTCAAACCAAACTAGCATGGCGTTACAAAAGCATTGAACCAGGCATGATTTCAATTGATGTTTCTGGTGGTGATGGTGGAAATGGTGGAAATGGTGGCGATGGTGGAACCGGAAAAGACGGAAAACAAGAAGGAGGCAAGTTTAAAACGCCTGGAAATGGCGGAGATGCAGGTTTTGGAGGCGATGGAGCAAACGGCGGAAGAGCTGGGTCTGTGATTTGTTTTTTACACAGCAATGCCGCAGGGCTTGAATTGAAAATTTCATTTAACGTTTCTGGTGGCGCAGGTGGACAAGCTGGAACAAAAGGAAAGCCGGGGCAACCTGGAAAATCGATCGAAGGACAAGCTGCAGGTTTAGTTGGAAGAAATGGAAGAAATGGACGGCCTGGTAGGCGTGGAATTGACGGCCAAATGCCACAGATTGCTATTCAAGAATTTGATTTTAGCGGGTATAAAGAATAGCATAAATAACGAACTACACTAAACTTTGCCCAAAAGTTAAAAGGTTATAGTCTTGAGCAAGCAGTAAGAACTCTTTTTGATGGCATGGTTTTATTTCTAACGGCCTATTTGGATGAATTGGGACCTTATACTAACATACTTTTAGTAAAACAAGTAGCCTGCCGTTAGGCGACTATGATTTGTTATTCATACTTGTGTGCTTTAATTATTCCTTCAGTCATTTTTATTTGTTCGGGCATACGGAATTTGATTATGAGTGAAGAAATAATAGTAAGACCACCAATTAGAAAAATAGCATACTCAATACCGAATAGGTCAGCTGTAACACCTGAAATTACGGCACCAAAAGCGTAACCTAAATCTCTCCAAAGACGAAATGTACCAATACTTTCGGCTCGTTGTTTTGGGCTTGTTACTTGTGCAATGGTTGACAAGAATGTTGGATAAACCAATGCTGTTCCTAAACCCAATATTGCAGAAATAGAAACCAAAACATAAAAGTCGCTACTAAACGGAATAAGTAAAATTGCTAATCCCTGTAAAAGCATTCCCCAAAACAACATTGCTTTTTTAGAGTAATGGTCAGACATTTTTCCTGTAAAAAGTTGTCCGATACCCCAAACAGTTGGATAAATAGCTGTTATGACTCCAATATTTGCATTGTCAAAGTTTAGCGACAACAGTAATATTGGAAGTAAGCCCCAAATCATTCCGTCATTCAGATTGTTTACAAGTCCTGCCTGTGTTACTGAACTTAGCGTTTTATTCTTAAAGGTGGTTTCTAAAAATATATTGTCCAGTTGTGCTGTGTTGTCAGTTGTACTTTCTTTATGAACAAATACCCTCGTGTCTTTTACCCATAAAGCGGTTAAAATGAATCCAACAATGGAAATGAAAATTCCAATGTAGAATGGATAAGGTGTAATACCATAAGCATTGGCAATATAACCTGTTAAGAATGCAACTACTCCAACCGCAAAATACCCTGCAAATTCGTTTAAACCCATTGCAAATCCACGATCCTTTTCGCCAACAAGGTCAATTTTCATTACTACCGTACTACTCCAGGTCAGTCCTTGACTAACACCTAAAAGCACATTGGCAAAAATCACCCAACTCCAACTAGGTGCGTAAATGAGTATAAAAGGAACTGGAATTGCCATTAACCAACCAAATAGAAGTAAATTTTTCCGTCCGAATTTATTGGCAAGTCGTCCTGTGAAATAATTAGCAATGGCTTTGGTAGTGCCAAATACCGCAATGAATGAAAGAATGGCGGTCTTTGAAGAAACTCCAAATTCCAACTCGGCAAACTGAGGAAAAATAGTCCTTTCCATGCCTATCATTCCTCCAACAAAGGCGTTTACAATTACCAAAATGGTAAACTGCTTCCAATTTTCTTTAAGCCCGAGTTTTATTTTGTCTGTCATTGATTTTTAAAGCAAATGTCTATTTAATTATCTGTTTTTTTTGTAACAAAAGTCACTGTGTGTTACTTCGGGTCGTGCCGTCTTAATCTTGCAAGTAACGTTAAGTGTAAAAGCCGTTTCTTGCTTCGTCAAGATATGATTTTTTTAGCGATTGTTATATTCATCAAAAAAAACTCATTCCTGAAGGACTAATTTTTATTGTCTTTAAACGCCCCCTTGTTCCATGACGACACATAAAAGATGAAATTAAGGTGTAGGTGTCTTGGCAAAAGACTTGCTTTTGGTATGTTGTGCTATATACTATATGAAAAAGTGTTAAAAAGCGGTTCATTAATCGAGTACTAACTTTTTCTCTACGGAGCCATCAGAATATTGATAGATCAGGACAACCCCTTTTTCGAATTCAGTTTCTCGCCCTATCAAATCGGTAATTCTTAGTAATTGACGCTCAATGTTAGGATTGACTTCTACAATTCCTAAAGGATTCGCACATAATTGCTCAAAAAACAGCCATGCTTGTCTACTCGCTGAAAGATCCATATTTCCCGATGCTCCTGGCCAATCATGCCCGCCTCCATCTACAGTATACAGCCACACTTGAGTGCACGAAGTATTTTCGGTGTATTTGTCTGAACTGACCGTACTGCCATCCGTTGGATCGATGTTCGGGAAATTACTTGATGCTAGACTTGTTAGCCCGTAAAGGTTGACCCAGTAATCGATTGTATTTGGAATGCTTGGATACGCTCCCCATCCATCATTATTCATTGGATCACCATTCATGGGTGTAACATTGTCATTCGTACCATGGATTTCAAGAATTGATACTTCCCTCACTTGATTACACGTATCTATAATGTGTTGAAGCATCATCCCAGCAACAGGTGCAATCGCTTTGAACGTTTCAGAAGATGCACAGGCAAGTAAGTAGGAAAAATCTCCTCCATTGGACATTCCCGTGGAAAAAATTTCTTCATTACTCAAAGAATTCTCTGCACTCAGCAAATCAATGAGATCATCAACAAAAACTACATCATTGACGGTTTCACCAGGTTGAAAATCATAACCTACGTTCCAGAAAGTGTTATTATCGAAATCTTCCGTTCCTTGTGGGTAACAAACGGCAAATCCGAACTCTTCGGCAAGCGCATTAAATTGGCTGTAATTCATGATGTCTTCGGCATTTCCTCCATAGCCATGAAAAACCATAACCAATGGACAATTTGCGGCTGCTGTACTTGCATGATAGTAAATATAGTCACGGCTAAATGCGCCGCTAACTATAGTCCCGTATTCTAAAGCTATAAGATTCATTGATAGAATGTCATTCGTTGCATTCGAATCTACTGGCTGTCCATTTACATTACTTATGGATACATCCAAACTATACATCCCACTATTGGTAATTTGCATTTGATCCGTATGAGAAAAGTTGAAGGTGCCTAAAGAGGGAATAGACAAACCGGAAATATTATTGGTATAAACCGATCCGTCAATCGTCCATGACAAATCGAATGATTGAATCATTTCTACGCCAACATTTGTTACAACTCCCGTTATTGGACTCGTTGAACCTGTCGACTGAGTAGAAGGGACGGTTATTGAGCTTAAGGCCAGATCCATCCCGGTAACTTCTATGACCTTAACGTCGTCAATGGCCCAGCCAAATAGCCAATTGAAATCATCGAAATAATGAAAGCCAAGCATCACGTTGGAATTTCCTGCCAGAGAATTAAGACTTATCGTTTGAGCGTCCCACTGATCGCTAGCAACTCCAACGATTGTTTGTAAAATCGTCCATGTCGTTCCATTGTCTAGTGAATACTCTACAGTCGCTACCTCAGTACCACCGAATAGAGTGCCGCCGTCAAAATAATTCTGAAATTGAAGTGCTACCGAACTCAGCCCAGTTAAGTCCAAAGGCGGTGTAATTAGGTAGTCTTCTGATTTGTCGCAATCACAGGCATCATCATTCGTTGCAATAAAATTTCCATGTGACGAAATTGACCAATATGTACTTTGAAGCGAAGTGTTGGTTCCAAGTAGCCAACCACCATCGGTTGCGTTGGTTGATTGACTCCATCCAACAGGAAGCGTTCCGAGTGCGAAATCCTCTGATAAAAGTACAGTTTGACCAAAAACAGGTGTTGAACACAGTTGGAATACAAAAAGAAAAGCAGTTAATTGTTTCATGTAGTAGTCTATTACGAAATTCGAGCTTTCTTACTCTTCCCAAAAGTAATTAAAGTAAGAACAATTACTCCAAAGAGTAATATTTTTTGATACTTAAAAAGTAGACGGTAACAATTCTAATTTTCAGCTGCATACAACGTTAAGTGTAAAAGCCGTTTTTATGGCTTTTACACAATGTTATTGCGATTTATTTTTAGACTAATGTACAAAAAATAAATACTAGTGAAGCGACTTTCCCTTGCCCTACAATTACATACCTTGGTCGAGTATTTTATGTATTATATCTTCGGATATGGTAGCGTTAAATACGAGAGAATCTTTGGATAAAAATCTGAAAAGACTTGATTTTGTCATTTTTTACAAATAACTTAAAGTCGCCGTTGTGCAACAATCACAAATCCATATTTGCATCGATTACCCTATCGATCGACTTTAATCTA
>CAWUSK010000011.1:0-57320 GCA_963925035.1 uncultured Flavobacteriales bacterium | reverse complement strand
AGTTATCAATGCTTCTAATTTTGTTTGGGTTGAAAGAGTCATTCATATAAATGGTGAGGAATTATGAAATTTAAATCAATTTTTTCACTCGTAATTATTTCTTTTTGCTCTTCTTTAGGTTTAGCTCAAAGTGATAACTGTGCTACTGCAACGATAATAGATTTATCCACTGGAACAGCATGTGTAAATGGAACGACAATCGGGGCAACAAGCGCAAACACAATGTATGGCGCATGCAATGCCGCCCCAAATAATGAAGTTTGGTATACCTACGTCTCGAATGGTGCAAGTAATTCATTTAGCGTTACCTCTAATGGAATGACAAATGCTGAAATCGTTGTATATACAGGTGGGTGTACTGGTCAACTTGAGTTATGCAATGCAGTTACAGGAACAACAACTTTAAATTCTTCTTGGGGAATCTCTGCAGGTACTCAAGTTTGGATTGGTGTGATGTCAAATGGAGGAACTCAAGGAGGTTTTCAATTGTGTGTTAATTCAAACCAACCTGCGCCAACCGGCGGAAACGCTTGCTCTGGTGCAATTCCAATTTGTGATGTAAATGATGTTTTATCAATAAATATGTCCACGTTAAGTTCTTCTGGAACTTTCCCCTCCTGTTTTTTGGCATCAGTAAACCAGGATGTTTGGTTCACATTTACTGTAACACAAAGTGGAACTATACAATGGGCCGCAACTCCAACAGGAGCAATAGCGGGTGTGGAATTAGATTGGGCAATGTATAATGTTACTTCAGGTTGTCCAGGGTCTTTGGTTGCGTGTAATTATAATTATGCAAGTGCTACAGGGGCAAGTGCAGGTATGAGCAATACTTCGTGCATTGGATGTCCAACGAGTGGTTTTGCCGCCGCATGCGCTGAATATTGTGCTCCTGCAAATGTTGTCGCTGGACAAACATATGCCATTATGGTCGATTATTTTACTGGAGGCGCTACTGGATCAATGAATTTCGGTTTTCTGCCGGGAACAACAGCTTTGATAGCACCAGTGTCGAACTTTACGATAAATCCAGCTACCTATACTTGCGGTGCAAGTGTTAGCGTAGCTATTACAAATAGCAGTGTTGGCGGACCTCAAAATTGGGATTTTGGTAATGGAAACACGTATGTTGGCACTAATCCACCAAATCAAACGTATACTACACCAGGTGTGTATGCTATTACAGAAACAATAGGAGGAAGTTGTCCAACATATCACACTGAGTTTGTTGAATTGTACGCGCCATTATTTGGCACAGTGAATTCTACCGATGCTCAATGTTCTTCAACATGCGATGGAACGGCTACTGTAACTTCTGTTTCAGGTGGTGATGGGGTTTATACTTACTTATGGAGCAATGCCGGTGAAACTACAAATTCGGTAACCGGTTTGTGTCCTGGAGCTTATACTGTAACAATTAGTAATGCGCTTTGTGGATCAAATGTCGTTCTACCAGTTAATATCTCTCAGGTTGGAGTTCTTCCGAATGCAAATGCAGGAGGAGCGCAGGTTCTCAATTGTACAAATACCAATGCTCAATTGAACGGTTCATCCTCAACTGCGGGTGTATCATTTTCATGGACAGGCCCAGGAATAGTATCAGGAGGGAACACAGCTACACCAACAGTAAATCAACAGGGTAATTATGTACTTACAATTACAGATGGTGGAGGAGCATGCTCAAGTACGGCAAATGTAAATGTGACA
Source organism: uncultured Flavobacteriales bacterium (assembly GCA_963925035.1). Classification (GTDB taxonomy): domain Bacteria; phylum Bacteroidota; class Bacteroidia; order Flavobacteriales_D; family Crocinitomicaceae; genus UBA4466. Next base: position 55,613 of record CAWUSK010000011.1, on the reverse strand, counting down.
CAGAATATTACGCCTCCGAATGCGAATGCAGGTTCACCACAACTTCTAAATTGTACTGTTACTTCTGTTCAATTAAATGGCTCTTCTTCAACGGGCGGAGTAACATTCTCCTGGTCAGGACCAGGAATTACTTCAGGTGGGGCGACTGCAACACCAACAGTGAACCAACCAGGAGCTTACACCTTAACTGTTGCGAATCCAGCGAATGGATGTATCGCAACAGCGAATGTTAATGTCACTCAAAACACAACTGCGCCAAACTCAAATGCTGGACTTGGACAAGTAATTTCTTGTGCTTCCACCTCAGCTCAACTTGCTGGTTCTTCTTCTACAGCTGGGACGACATTTTCATGGGTAGGCCCTGGAATTGTTTCAGGTGGAAATACTGCAACGCCTACTGTTAATTTAGCGGGAGCTTACACGCTTACGGTTACAAACCCAGTAAATGGGTGTACTTCAACTTCAACTGTGAATGTTACGAATGACGTTGGTATTCCAACTGTGAATGCCGGTGGACCGCAAGTAATTACTTGTACAAACCCTAATGTTGTTCTCAATGGATCTTCTTCAACGGCTGGAGTTACGTTTTCATGGGTTGGTCCTGGAATTGTCTCGGGAGGAAATACAGCAACCCCAACCGTCAACCTAAATGGGGCTTATACCTTAACTGTCTATGATGGTTCAAATGGTTGTAGTGCCAATGCAAATGTTAGTGTAACATTAAATACAACGTTACCTAATGCAAGTGCAGGTGCAGCGCAAGTATTGAATTGCACAGCGACAACAGTTCAATTCAATGGTTCATCATCAACAGGTGGTGTTTCATTTTCGTGGTCAGGTCCTGGAATTGTTTCAGGAGGAGCAACGGCAGCACCAACGGTTAATCAACCAGGTAATTATGTGTTAACTATTACAAATCCGACAAATGGATGTACGAACACGGCAAATGTAAATGTGACACAGAATATTACGCCTCCGAATGCGAATGCAGGTGCACCACAACTTCTAAATTGTACTGTTACTTCTGTTCAATTAAATGGCTCTTCTTTAACGGGCGGAGTAACATTCTCCTGGTCAGGACCAGGAATTACTTCAGGTGGGGCGACTGCAACACCAACAGTGAACCAACCAGGAGCTTACACCTTAACTATTGCGAATCCAGCGAATGGATGTATCGCAACAGCGAATGTTAATGTCACTCAAAACACAACTGCGCCAAACGCAAATGCTGGACCTGGACAAGTAATTTCTTGTGCTTCCACCTCAGTTCAACTTGCCGGTTCTTCTTCTACAGCGGGAACGACATTTTCATGGGTCGGCCCTGGAATTGTTTCAGGTGGAAATACAACCACTCCAACAGTGGATCAAATGGGAAATTATGTATTAACGGTAACTGACCCTTCAAATGGTTGTACTGCAACTTCAAACGTGAACGTGGCAGGTGACGCAGGAGCTCCTAATGTAAATGCTGGACAGCCACAAGTAATTACATGTACGAATCCGACTGCCGTTTTAAATGGTTCGTCCTCGACAGGAGGAGTAACATTTTCGTGGGCAGGACCTGGAATAGTGTCAGGTGGAAACACAGCCACTCCTATAGTAAATTTAAATGGGAGTTATACGTTAACGGTTAACGACCCATCAAATGGTTGTTCTGCTGCATCAAGCGTTAATGTTACTATGAATACAACGTTACCGAATGCAAATGCAGGTGCAGCGCAAGTATTGAATTGCATAGCGACAACAGTTCAATTGAATGGTTCATCATCAACAGGTGGTGTTTCATTTTCATGGTCAGGTCCTGGAATTGTTTCAGGAGGAGCAACGGCAGCACCAACGGTTAATCAACCAGGTAATTATGTGTTAACTGTTACAAATCCGACAAATGGATGTACGAACACGGCGAATGTGAATGTTACTCAAGATATTACCGTTCCAAGTGTTAATTTTGATCCTGACACAATAATTGGTTGCGATGAATTACTAGTTAATTTCGAAGAAACTTCAGGTCAAGCAGGAATGAATTATCAATGGGATTTTGGTGATCAAAACTCGGCGAATGGTGGAGCGTCAGTTTCTAATTTTTACACACAAACTGGTTGTTTTGATGTTTCGCTGACTGTTACAAATCCAGCGAATGGTTGTTCAAATTCAATTATTTCACCTTCATTAATTTGTATAGTACCGATGCCAAATGCAGAATTTATTGCAACTCCAAATAACACTACAACGACGAACACCGTTGTTTACTTTACAAATAATTCTTCAGGAGCGACGAGTTATTCTTGGGATTTTGGAGATAATACGAATTCAGTGGTTGTTAATCCAATTCATACTTATCCAAATGATGAATCTGGTTCATATGTTGTTGAACTCATTGCATATGGAACTTTAGGTTGTTCAGATACAGCTTGGGTTACGATTAGAATAGAAGAAGAATTGATTTTTTATGTTCCTAATACTTTTACTCCAGATGGAGATAATTATAACGAATATTTCAAACCAATATTTACTTCTGGATTTGACCCGTTTGATTTTACCTTATTGATTTTTAATCGATGGGGAGAAATTGTTTGGGAGTCGCATGATGCTTCAGTAGGATGGGACGGAATGTATGGTGGTTATCTTGTTCAAGATGGAACATATACTTGGAAGATTGAATTTAAATCATCTGAAACAGATAAACGTATAATGAAAACTGGACACGTGTCAGTGATTCGATAAATTATATGTAATTTTAAAAAAGTGTCTCAAATTTTTGAGCCACTTTTTTTATGCAAAAAAAACTCCTCACCGAAGCAAGGAGTTCTATATATAAACGTTTCCAGCTATCCGAGAATTATCGGGAAGTAAGAAACGAGGAAAAGAGTTGGAATTTGCCAACTCTTTATGCTCTTTATGCTCGAACTTTACTAGCCGAATAAGCTTATGCCTGTCGAATTGGTAGCTGAGTCTGTCGAAGCTACATCATTCCTGGCATTCCACCACCTGGCATACCACCATGCATTGCCGCTGATTCATCTACTGGTTCATCTGCAATAACACATTCTGTAGTCAATAACATAGAAGCAATAGACGCTGCATTTTCAATTGCAATACGTGTTACTTTAGTTGGATCAATAACTCCAGCAGCGTATAAGTTTTCATACGTTTCTGTTCGTGCATTGTATCCGAAATCATCTTTACCTTCTTTTACCTTTTGAACGATGATTGAACCTTCACCACCACAATTTGCAATAATTTGACGCAACGGCTCTTCAACGGCTCTACGAACAATTGCAATTCCAGTTGTTTCATCGTCATTATCTCCAATAAGGTTCTCAATTGCCTCCAAAGAACGAATGAATGCAATTCCACCGCCAGGAACAATTCCTTCCTGTACGGCAGCTCTAGTAGCCGCTAAGGCATCATCAACACGGTCTTTCTTCTCTTTCATTTCAACTTCAGTAGCAGCTCCTACGTAAAGTACAGCAACTCCACCAGCTAATTTAGCCAGACGTTCTTGCATTTTTTCCTTATCGTAATCAGATGTAGAAGATTCAATTTGAGCTTTAATTTGTCCTATTCGAGCTTCAATATCACCTTTACGTCCAGCGCCATTGATGATTGTTGTATTGTCTTTGTCGATTTCAATTTTCTCTGCTGTTCCCAACATTTCCATTGTCGCGTTCTCCAATGTCAATCCTTTTTCTTCAGAAATCACTTGTCCACCAGTCAAAATAGCGATGTCTTCTAGCATTGATTTTCTTCTATCACCAAATCCTGGAGCTTTAACAGCAGCAACTTTCAGTGATCCACGAATTCTATTTACAACCAACGTCGCTAATGCTTCACTATCTACATCTTCTGCAATGATTAAAAGAGGCTTTCCTGCTTGAGCAACTGGCTCCAAGATAGGAAGTAAGTCTTTCATATTAGAAATCTTTTTGTCGTAGATTAAGATCATAGGATTCTCCATGTCCGTAGTCATTTTCTCTGTATTCGTAACGAAATATGGAGATAAATAACCTCTATCGAATTGCATTCCTTCAACAGTTCTAACTTCTGTCTCAGTTCCTTTGGCTTCTTCAACAGTAATTACACCATCGTTTCCAACGACCTTCATTGCTTCTGCAATCAACGAACCGATTGTCTCGTCATTGTTCGCCGAAATGCTTGCAATTTGTTTGATTTTATCGTTGTCTGAACCAACTTCTTTCGAAATTTTCTTCAAATGTTTAACGATTTCAATAACTGCTTTGTCAATTCCTCGCTTCAAATCCATTGGATTAGCACCTGCAGCAACATTTTTCAGTCCTGCTCCGATAATCGCTTGAGCTAAAACAGTCGCTGTTGTTGTTCCATCTCCTGCAATATCTGCAGTTTTAGAAGCAACTTCTTTTACCATTTGAGCACCCATATTTTCGATAGGGTCTTTTAATTCAATTTCTTTCGCAACTGTTACACCATCTTTTGTGATTTGTGGAGCTCCGTATTTACGCCCAATGACAACGTTTCTTCCTTTTGGTCCTAATGTTACTTTCACTGCATTTGCTAAAGCATCAACTCCTCTTTTCAGTTTGTCTCTTGCTTCAATATTAAAATATATGTCTTTTGCCATTTTTATTAGTTTAAAGTTTAAAAGTTCAAGAGATTAAAGACTTGAACTTGTTGAAAATAATTTAAAATATTCCGTAGATGTCAGATTCACGCATGATTAAAAGCGTTTTCCCCTCTAATTTTATTTCTGTTCCTGAATATTGTCCATAAAGTACTTCGTCTCCAACTTTTACCGTAATTGGTTCGTCGACTTTTCCCTTACCCGTTGCAATTACTTTACCTTTCAAAGGCTTTTCCTTTGCTGAATCTGGAATAATGATTCCACTTGCCGTGGTTTGCTCCGCTGGAGATGGTTCGATAAGAACTCTATCCGCTAAAGGTTTAAATGTAGTTGACATATTTTTGTAAAAATTTATTAATGATTAATACTATTCTGGATTTCACCAATTTTATGCCAATTTACTTTTTGGGACGTATTGACATAAAAAAATGTCAGTATGTGACATACTGACATTTAAAAATGTTATTTAAGGAAGGATTTACTTCGCGGGCTTCTCCGCTGGTTTTGGTTGTCCATCTTGAGGTTGTCCTTGTTCAATTTGAGTTGGCTCCTGAACAACTGGTTCTGGAGATTTCATTCTCAATGTAAGTACAATACTTAATACAGCAACGATTCCAGCCAATGACCAAGTCGCTTTATCAATAAAGTCATTTGTTTTTTGAACGCCACCTAATTGTTGTGCCGATCCGAAATCAGAACTTAATCCACCACCCTTTGGGTTTTGAATAAATACAACAAATACAAGTAAGATACTTGCGATCATAATGATAATTGAGAATAGAGCTTCCATGTTAATTTATGTATTTAATTTTTTCTGTAATTCTTTTATTTGGATTGCAAAGAAAATCTTTTTTTCCGGATATTTCAAACTTAATTGCTCATAAGCGTAAATTGCTTTCGGAAAATTACCTTGAAGGGCATAAATTTTAGCTAAAGTTTCACTTACTGGAAGTGTTTCTTCACTTAAACTTTCTTTTGCTTTTTTGATAGGTGAAAAGAATTCTTTCTTAGGCTTTACAACTTCTCCAAAGAATTCGTTCACTTCAAAAGTTAGACTAGAATTGTTGACAATTGCTTCGATTTTAAGTTTGTCATCGTCTAAATTTTCAGTTTTATTTTTATTTGATTGCAACCAAGAAATAAACGTCTGTTTGGTGTCAATTTCTATTTCATTTTCAGTAATTTGAAGCTCAATTGATATAATTTCCTCTGATTTCCGCTTTTCTAATCCCTGAACTTCATCGTCCGATAATTCTGGCAATTGATAATTCGCAGCATATGAATGATGTAAAATAGATTCTTCTAAACCATCAATTGGAGTTTCAATAGATGTTTTTTCTTCTTCAATCAGATCAATTTCCTCAAATTTTTCCACTGGTTGGATTTCAGCTATAGGTAACTCAACGTCAAATTGAATATCTATTGGCTGAATTTCTTCAACTTCAACTTCTTCAACCTTTATTTTTTCGATATCCAAGTCTGTGTTTGCTGATTCTGTGACTATAGATTCTGAGGTTATCGAGCTTACCGAGGCATGAACCAACTTAAACAACTGAGATCGATCACCAATGCGATAAGAATGCTTTTGTAACTCTTCTTCAAAGTGAATGTCTGCAGTATCTCCCAAACCTTTCAAATAAAGGATGGAATAAATTTGAGAATATGGATTTTTCATGGCTAAATCACCAAGAAAGGCAATGTCTCCTTTCTGAATCAAAGAAGGGTTTTGAATTCGTTCCGATATGTCTTTTGCTGTCAACATTACCAATTAGAAAGGAGTTTGTTTATGACGTCTTGCACAATTTGAGTGTTAATTTCCTCGAGTAATTGAGTTTCAACACTTCCGATGTCCTGGCTTGAGCTGTAATCAATAAATCGCGTACTCGTCATTTTCATTTCGTCTGGCTCTGGCTCTTTTATGTAAATATCAAAATTGACCGAGATTGTCAATCTATTTTGTGCCGCACTCTGAGATCCACTATCATCATTCTGTAAAGCAATAGGTGTTATACTATAACTATTAATTACACCTTCAATATCAATATTAGACTCTTCAACTTTACTAGTAATTAGCAGTCGTGTGTTGTTCTGAATTCCATCCTTAACTGCTTCCGAAAGTTGTGCTGGGTAACTCAAAGGTGTATTTGGAGCGCTGTTATCTAGGGTTTTTAACGTAAACGTTTTCCACTCAGGAGGCATTGAACCTTTATCCATAAATGAAACACTTGATGGCCAACAGCTGGTCACCAAGAACGAAAACGCTATGAAATAAAATAGTTTCATTAATCCGCTAAGTTATATTCTTTTATCTTTCGATAAAGGGTTCTTTCACTTATTCCTAATTCAGCAGCAGCATATTTTCGTTTTCCCTTGTGTTTTTCAAGTGCTTTTTGAATCAATTCTTTTTCTCTGTCTTCAAGTGAAAGTGATTCTTCTACTTCTTCATGCTCTTCAAAAGAATTCTCGTTACTCTTCGATTCAAAATCATAATCCACATTATCTTTTGGTGATGGTAGCATCTTTGTTGTATTCGATGGCGTTTGTATGTCAGAATAAAAACGTTTAATCGTACTCGTCTGATCATTATCCAAATCAATTTCTCCATTTTGAGAAACCATTTCTAACACAATTTTTTTCAAGTCAGTTAAATCCTTTTTCATGTCAAATAAGAATTTATACATCAACTCACGTTCATTGATCGATTCACTTCCGCCTCCTTTTGGTATTCTTGCCGGAGTATTCGATTTTTCATCGGGTAAATAACGATTAAAAAGAACTGAGTCAATTTCTCTCGAAGTTTCAATAACTGAAATTTGTTCAACTAAATTCTTGAGTTGACGGATATTTCCTGGCCATGAATAATTATTCAACAATTCAACGGCATCATCTGATAGCTTGATTGCCGGCATACGATACTTATCACTAAAGTCACTCGCGAATTTCCGAAACAATAAATGGACGTCTTCTTTTCTATTGCGAAGAGAAGGCAACGAAATTGGAACTGTACTCAAACGGTAAAATAAATCTTCTCTAAACTTTCCGCTCGAAATTGCACGTTGCATATTCTCATTTGTTGCCGCAACAACTCGTACGTTTGTTTTTATGGACTTCGAAGATCCAACACGAATAAATTCTCCCGTTTCTAATACACGTAATAAACGCACTTGGGTTTGCATTGGAAGTTCAGCGACTTCATCTAAAAAAATGGTTCCACCGTCTGCAACTTCAAAATATCCTTTTCTACTTCCATTTGCTCCAGTAAAAGAGCCTTTTTCGTGACCGAATAATTCAGAATCTATAGTTCCTTCAGGAATTGCGCCACAGTTCACCGCGATATATTCACCGTGTTTTCTTGAACTCAACTGGTGAATCACCTGTGGGATAATTTCTTTCCCAGTTCCACTTTCTCCAGTCACCAATACAGAGATGTCGGTTGGAGCAACTTGGATAGCAACTTCTAGTGCGCGATTTAATAATGGCGCATTTCCGATGATTCCAAAACGCTGTTTTACTTGTTGTACTTCCATAGTTTAATTCGTTACTGAAGATAAGATTTCTACAATTTCACCTTTCAGTGTGGCAGATGTACAATCTGATATTTTAACTAAAACATAATCACCCTTTTTCGCTGAATCACGGGGGAAAATTGTTTTTGAATTGTATTCATTTCGTCCACTTAAGAAATCTTCCGATCGTTTCGAAAATCCATCTATCAAGACTTTGTGAATTTTACCAATCTGTTTTTGATGCGAAGCTAGCGCTTGTGAAAGTTGTAAATCAATTATTTCTGTCAATCGAGCACTTTTCACTTCTTCAGGAACATTGTCCTCATACCTTCTTTCAGCCAATGTCTTTGGTCGCTCAGAATATTTATACATAAAAGCAAAATCAAATTTCACTTCTTTTATTAAGCTTAAAGTATCGTTGTGTTCTTCGTCTGTTTCATCGCAAAAACCAGTTATAATATCTGTTGAAATAGCACAGTTTGGAATAATTCGTCGGATTGCATCGATTCTATCCAAATACCACTCTCTTGAATAGCCGCGGTTCATTCGCTTTAACATTTCTGTATTTCCAGATTGAACAGGAAGGTGGATGTATGGACAAAGATTTTCGTGCATTGCCATCACTTCCATTACCTCGTTCGTCATGTCTTTAGGATGAGAAGTCGAAAAACGAACACGCAAGAGCGGAGAGATGTTAGCAATTAATTCTATCAATTGTGCAAAATTCGTTGTACCCAATGCTTCATCTTTTATTTCACCTTTAGAAGTCAAATTCCATCGGTAAGAATCTACATTTTGTCCCAACAAGGTAACTTCCCTGTATCCTGTATTAAATAAATCACGACATTCTCTCTCGATTGTTTCTGGATTTCTAGAACGTTCTCTCCCTCTCGTAAAAGGAACAACGCAAAAAGAACACATATTATCACATCCTCGAGTTATAGACACAAATCCCGAAACACCATTACTGTCTAAACGAATAGGAGCTATGTCCGCATAAGTTTCATCTCGCGAGAGCAAAACATTTACCGCTTTCTGGCCACCTTCAACTTCCGCTACTAAGTTGGGCAAATCTCGATAGGAATCAGGACCTGAAACAATATCAACAAGCTGTTCTTCTTCTAATAGCGCTTGCTTCAGTCGTTCGGCCATGCATCCTAAAATACCGACAATCAATCCTGGCTGGCGTTTTTTTCTATTCTTGAAATTTGTTAGCCTTTTTCGAACCCTGTCTTCTGCATTTTCGCGAATGGAACACGTATTGATAAAAATAATATCTGCTTCGTGCTCATCTGAAGTCGTTGAATATCCAGACTGAGACATTATAGAAGCAATGACTTCACTGTCTGCAAAATTCATTGCGCAACCGTAACTCTCTAGAAACAACTTCTTTCCATTCAACGGATTGTTCGTTAAGACTAAAGTTGCAGTTCCTTGAAGACTTTCGGCTATTTCTTTATTGACTTCTATTGACATTGATTCTTTCTATATTGAAATGCGAATTTAGTCAAAATCGGTAGGGTGTCAAAATGGCAGTCTTAAAAAAACATAATTAAATTGAGATTATGTGTTTTGATACTGAAAATTGTATATATATAAATATATATAATCGATTGGTTTTGCATTTTGTTGGTTCAATTCATTGTAATTTGAATATAAAACACCTTAATTTGCAGTCAATTCGTAAGATGAATTAAGAAATTATGGCGAAAAATCTAGTAATTGTCGAGTCCCCAGCGAAAGCAAAAACGATAGAAGGATATTTAGGAAAAGATTTTGTAGTAAAATCAAGTTTCGGTCACGTTAGGGATCTAGCGAAGAAAGGAGAGGCAATTGATGTCGCAAATAACTTTGCACCGAGATATGAAGTGTCTCCAGATAAAAAACAAGTCGTTGCCGATTTGAAAAAATTGGTAAAGGTTGCTGAAACAGTTTGGCTAGCAACGGATGAGGATCGTGAGGGAGAAGCAATTTCTTGGCATCTATACGAAACGTTAGGTTTGGATAAAAAAGAAACCAAACGAATTACATTCAACGAAATTACGAAGACTGCTGTTTTAAAAGCAATCGATTCTCCTAGAGAAATAAATAAAGAATTAGTAGACGCACAACAAGCCCGAAGAATATTAGATCGACTTGTTGGTTTTGAACTTTCGCCTGTATTGTGGAGAAAGGTAAGACCAAGTTTATCTGCGGGACGTGTTCAATCAGTAGCGGTGAAACTTATTGTAGAACGCGAAAAAGAAATAGGGTTATTTAACGGCGATACTTTTTATAAGGTGAACGGATTGTTTACAGCTGAAAAAGGAAAATTTAAAGCAGAAGTTTCTCGTCAATTGAAAACGGAGAAAGAAGTTGAAGCAGTTTTAGAATCGTGCAAAGGAGCTAACTTTAAAGTAAGTGATGTTGCAATGAAGCCTGCTGTTAAAAAACCAGTAGCTCCATTTACAACCTCTACACTGCAACAAGAAGCAAGTTTAAAACTTGGTTTTTCTGTTTCAAGAACAATGAGTGTTGCTCAGCGTTTGTATGAAGCGGGACATATCACCTATATGAGAACGGATTCTGTGAATCTTTCCGAAACAGCCTTGGACGCAGCGCAAGCAGAAATTGAAAAAGCATACGGAAAAGAGTTTTCAAACCGAACAAAATATGCAACGAAAGATGCTGGAGCTCAAGAGGCTCACGAGGCAATTCGTCCTTCAGAATTTGGAAAACATTCTATTAATGGAGAAAGCGAACAAGAGCGTTTATACGATTTAATCTGGAAGAGAGCAATTTCTTCTCAGATGTCTGACGCGAAATTAGAACGCACAACAATTAAGGTAAATGCTTCAGGAGTTGAAGAAACATTCCAAGCAAAAGGAGAGGTAATCAAGTTTGAAGGATTTTTGAAGGTTTACTTGGAAAGCAACGTAGACGATGAAGAAGATGAAGACACTGATTCAGGATTGCTACCAGCCGTTTCAAAAGGAGATGTGTTGGATGCAAATGAAATAAAAATCACACAACGCTTTTCTAGACCACCTGCTCGCTATGTCGAAGCTTCTTTGGTAAAGAAATTGGAGAGTTTAGGTATTGGTCGTCCATCAACGTACGCACCAACAATTACAACAATTCAAAAACGTGGCTACGTGGAGAAGCCGGATAGAGAAGGTGATGAACGTTCTTACAGTCAATGGGTCTTGTCCAAAGATAAATTGAATAGAAAAGAATTGACAGAAGTTACTGGACGCGAAAAAAATAAACTTTCACCTACAGATATTGGTGTTGTTGTTACAGATTTCCTGTCAGAACATTTTGTGACCATCATGGATTACAATTTTACTGCAAAAATCGAAAAGGAATTCGATGAAATTGCAAAAGGATTGATGGATTGGACGAAGATGTTGAAAGAGTTTTATACACCTTTTCACTTGAACGTTGAAGATACATTAGAAAACTCTGAACGTGCTACAGGAGAAAGAGAAATAGGTACTGATCCTAAATCTGGGCGTAAAATTATTGCGCGTATAGGAAAGTTCGGCCCGATGATTCAAATCGGTGATGAGCAAGTAGATGGTGAGAAACCTCAATTTGCATCATTGAGAACAGGTCAGTCGATCAACTCAATTACTTTGGATGAAGCTATAGAGTTGTTTCAATTCCCGAAAAACTTGGGAGAATATGAATCTTTAGAAGTTGTTGTTGCATTAGGTCGATTTGGACCGTATGTAAAACACAACGACATATTTGTTTCTATTCCTAAAGATGAAGATATCGGTGAAGTAGATTTAGCTCGAGCAATTGATTTAATTAAAGAGAAACTATCAGCTGATGCTCCGATTGCTGAATATGAAGGATTGCCAGTACAGAAAGGTACGGGAAGATTCGGACCATTTATAAAATGGAATGACATATTCATCAATGTAAATCGCAAATATGATTTTGACAACTTGTCTCAGGAAGATATTGTTGAGCTCATCGAAGTGAAAAAGCAAAAGGACATTGACAAAATGATCCATCATTGGGTAGAAGAAGGTATTTCTGTTGAAAAAGCGCGTTGGGGTAGATTTAATATCGTTAAAGGAAAAACGAAAATTGAATTGCCAAAAACGTTCAATGTGGATGACTTAACGCTTGAGAAGGCAGTGGAGATGATTCTAGCGAGTAAGCCAGCGAAAAAGAAAAAAGCTCCTGCGAAAAAGAAAGCTTCAGCTAAAAAAGCAGTGAAAAAGAAATAGAAGAGTTTTCAACGATTCTGTATGTAAAAATTTTTCAGTATTTCAAGTTTGATGAGGTAAAAAGAAATAGATTTGTCTAAATTCATTCTATGAAAGATATTTCTATTTATTTCCAAGCACTTTCGGCTGATTTTAAAGTCATTAAGAATTCTATTGGCGAATCGATTATTCGCAATAATGAAGTTGGATTTCCTGAAATTAAGCCAGATTCAATCGTGGTTTTTGATATTCCAGAATATAGAAATAGCTCGATTTCATATAGCACAAACAAAAATTCATTTAGAACAGCCTTCTACGAGTTGTGCAAAGGAGAAAACTGGTCAAGAGAAGTTTACGACATAGGTACTGTAATGCCTGGTGGTAAAATCGAAGACACCTATTTTGCACTTTCACAAATAGTTTCTGAACTAGTAAAGCATGATGTTATTCCTGTTTTAATCGGTGGTGGACAAGATTTGACCTTGTCTTGCTATAAGGGGTTTGAGTCATTGGAAAGAATGATTAATATCTGCGCATTGGACAATCAATTCGATATTGGTGACCCAAATGAAGGTGTTAATTCAAAAGGTTATGTTAGTCACTTGCTGATGCAGCGTCCTTGCTATTTGTTTAATTATTCAACAATTGGAATTCAGCGCCCGTTTGTCAAAAAAAATGATTTGGATTTATTTGAGAAATTATACTTTGACATCTGTCGACTTGGAGAGTTCAATGCCGATTTCAAGAAGGCTGAGCCGCATTTGCGCAATGCAGATGTACTTTCCATTGATTTCGGGTCAATAAAATCCTCAGAAACAGATGCAAGCTGCTATAAAAACCCAAATGGATTTTATGCCGAGCAAGTTTGCCAATTATCGAAGTACGCAGGAATAAGCGATAAAATGTCTTGTTTTGGAATATTTGACGTCGATCCATTGCAAAATGACATTGCCGCTAGTTTAATTGCTCAAATGATATGGTATTTTATTGACGGAGTATCTCAGCGCGTTGGTGATTTTCCAATTGGGAGTAAAAAGGCATACACAAAATTCTTGGTGCATACCGAAGAAGCTTCCGACGAACTTGTTTTTTACAAGAGTAATAAGTCGGAACGTTGGTGGTTAGAAGTTAAATATACTTCTGCAGAAAACAATTTGTACGAAAGACACTGTATGGTTCCTTGTGACAGGCAAGATTATGACAATGCACTAGCCAATGTTATTCCTGACTTATGGTGGAAAACACTACAGAAATTGAGTTAATTGGAGTTTATTTTATTCTAAACTAAAAATACATTTTCATGTTTTTTTTAACAATGATGAATAAAAATTTCAATTATAAATTAAAATAGCTAATTTAGTCGTCTATTAGATTAAGTTTTCCTACCCTACAATTAGTTAATTGTGATTATAAAATGAACAATTGAATTACGTTAATATGAAAAAAAGTTTACTGGCAGCATCATTGTTTACCTTATGTATAGGGAGTTTCTCTAATGCACAGCAGGATAAATTGATTACACATTTCATGTATGACAAGATGAGTTTGAATCCTGGTGAAACAGGAATTGATGAAGGAATCTGTGCAACAACTATGTATAGAAATCAATGGGATAAGGTAAATGGAGCTCCAAATTCAGCTATTTTGAATGTTGAAGCAAATTTATCTCGTTGGATTCCAGTAAATGTTGGAATTTCATTTTTTCACGATGCAATTGGATTCAATCGTCAAAATAATCTATTGTTAAACGTGTCTTATCCACTTCAACTTGGATCGGCAGGTGAGCTGGGGATTGGAGTAGGAGTTGGCATGGTCAACTTTGGAATGAATCCAAATTGGGTTCCGCCAACTACAGCTATTGACCCTACATTGCCAACATCTTATTCAGCTATTAATCTAGATTTAAACTTCGGTTTGTATTGGAAAGGAGCTCAAGATTACTATGTAGGTATTTCATCTACTCATTTATCTGAGTCTGTCGTTGGTGGGTCATCCACAGTTGGCGCATATAATACAGCGAGACATTATTATTTAATGGGAGGTAAGACATTTAGAAATTTAGGTCCTGGTGACTTAGAAACAAATTTATTATTGAGAACAGATGTGGTTAAATTTTCAGCGGATATCAATGCTAGATATATATGGAATCAAATGGCTTATGGTGGTTTGACGTATAGAGTTTCTGATGCCGTAGCAGTTATGTTGGGATATATGCCGATAAAAAACTTAACTATTGGGTATTCATACGATATTTCAATCAATAGACTTTCAAAGATTTCTAAAGGAACGCACGAGGTGATGGTTAAGTACTGTTACTACCTTCCACCTGTGCCAATTCAGAAATCTAAACATCCAAGATGGTTGTAAATTTGAAATTATTTTAGAATATTTGTAACCAAAGAGGTGATAATACCGTTATATCAGAGAATTAAGATCCTGTAAGTTGTTAATTTGGTATCCGGTTGATTAAAAAGAGGTAGAATGAAAAAACTTTTGTTATTTGCTATTGTCAGCGTAGTCCTGGCAGCGTGTAGTTCGAGAACTGGACACTTAACGGGTTCGTTAGGAAGACCGGTGTATCATCCACAGATTCCTATGGGGATGGTGTATATTCCTGCGGGATCATACCAGATGGGGGAGAATGATGGTGATATGCCATTCCTTCATCAATCCCGACCTAAAACTGTTTCGGTTCAAGCATTTTATATGGACCAAACGGAAATTCAAAACAATGAATACCGTCAGTTTGTTGAATGGGTAAAAGATTCTATCGCTCGTGATAAAATTTATATTGGATTGGAAGATGATGACGAAGCAAGTCGTTATATCAACTATACTGACATGTATTTTGATGAAGGTGGCTTAAGTTATGAAGACTTTGACCCATCTGATCGTGAGTTGAACAGAACGATTTTCTCTCTTAACTGGGACAGAAGATTCGATTATAACGACCCTGAGTTGGTGCCTATTTTGGCGGATATGTATTATCCCCAACCACAGCGTTTTTATAAAAGACGTGAGTTTGATGTTCGTAAGTTGATGTTCAGATACTACTGGATAGATTTAGTTGAGGCTGCGAAAAGAGGTCGTATTAATATTACTTCAAATGGTTATGATAACCAAGGAAATAAATTGGTTGATGAACACAGAGAATTAGAAACTCCTCCGCACCCTTTTACTGAAGAGCCTCAAGGTCTAGATTTAGATTTGAGTAACGGAATCAATAAAAAAGGTCAGAGTAATGCAATTCGTGGACACGCAAATCGTCAACGATTCATTATTGATGAAATTATTAATGTTTATCCAGATACATTATGTTGGGTTCGTGATTTTACATACTCTTTCCATGATCCAATGACGAACATGTATTTCTGGCACCCAGCATATGATAACTACCCAGTTGTAGGTATTACTTGGGTGCAAGCTAAAGCATTTTCTGTTTGGAGAACACAGTTGTTAAATAACTGGTTAGTTTCTATGGGAGACTTATTTGTAAATGATTTCCGTTTGCCAACAGAATCCGAATGGGAAAGAGCATCTCGTGGAGACTTACAATTGTCTCAATATCCTTGGGGTGGTCCTTACATCAGAAATGAGTCGGGTTGTTTCTTAGGTAATTTTAAACCAATGAGAGGTCGTTATTTTGAGGATGGAGGTTTTCATACTGTAAAAGTTTACTCTTACAATCCAAATGGATGGGGATTATATTGTATGGCTGGTAATGTGTCAGAATGGTGTGAAACAGCGTACGATGAATCTATGTATGAGTTTTCTCATGATTTGAATTCAGATTATAGATACGATGCAATGGATTGGGATCCACCATCAATGAAGCGTAAAGTATTGCGTGGAGGTTCTTGGAAAGATATCGGTTATTACTTGAGAAATTCAACGCGTACTTTCGAGTACCAAGATACTGCAAAGTCATACATTGGATACAGAAATGTAATGACACACCTCGGACGTGGAGGTAGAGATTTCACGAAAGAAGGTGGTGAAGAAATTCGAAGCGACATTCAACTGCGCTAAGAATAACAACAAACAAACAAATATTTTTAAACCTAAAAACAAGGAAAACTATGAAACCAGGAAGTAAAGGATGGAAAAAATTTATGGCAAAATTATACGGTTGGGGTGCAGCTGTAGTAATTGTTGGAGCTTTATTTAAAATTCAACACTGGCCAGGAGCCTCTCCAATGTTAGTCGTGGGACTTGGTGTTGAAGCATTTATCTTCTTTATGTCGGCTTTTGAACCGATTCATGAAGATCCAAATTGGGAATTAGTTTACCCAGAATTGGCATTAGGTCACTCTGATGATTTAGATCATGATGCAGTTGCAGGAGGTCGTGGCGGTAAAGGAAACGGAATCACTGATCAGTTAGACAAAATGTTGGAAGAAGCAAAAATCGATGGAGCGTTGCTAGAGCGTTTAGGAGATGGTATGCGTGCTTTAGGTGATAATGCTTCTCAATTGAAAGGTATTACTTCTGCAGTAGCTGCGACAGATTCTTACGTAGATAGCTTACAAGCTGCTTCAACAAAAGTTTCTGCTTTATCTGAAGCTTATGAAAGAGCATCTGTATCTATTTCAGGAATGACTTCTGCTCAAAAAGAAGGAGAATCATTTGGTGAGCAAATGCAAAAAGTTTCTAAAAACTTATCTGCATTGAACAATGTGTATGAATTGCAATTGAAAGGTTCTTCTGCTCATTTGGAAGCTACTGAAAAATTCCAAGGACAAGTTACTGATATGATGAAAAATCTTTCTGATTCTGTTGAAGACACGCGTTTATACAAAGAAAACATGTCGATGTTGTCTAAGAACTTAACTGATCTTAATGCAGTTTACGGTAATATGTTGAAAGCTATGACAATAACTAAATAGTTACTATTAGTTATTACGCATTAAATAAATTGTTAACCAATTAAAATTTAATTAAATCATGGCAGGAGGAAAAGAAACCCCAAGACAGAAGATGATCGGAATGATGTACCTAGTACTTACCGCTCTTCTGGCCTTAAACGTATCTAAATCTATCCTTGATGCATTCGTTGCAATCGAGGAGAACATTCAGAAAGCGAATATTGTACAAGTTGATAGAGGTGATGGATTTTACGGTGACGTAAAAGAAGAAATCCAAGCAGCTAAAGGCCCAGACAATGCCGCAAAAAAGAAAAAGTTAGAGTATGTTCTTGGTCAAATGGACAAAATTGACAAAGAAACAATTGATATGATTGAGTTCATTGATAAATTGAAGCTTGAAATCTTAAGTACTGCTGGCGAAAATACAGCGGCATACAAAGACAAAGATCATACTAACATTCTTTGGAAAAAAAGTGTTCAAGCAAAACCAAGTCGTATGTGGCTTGCAGCAGTTCAAGGTATGGATAAATACGATGAGCCAATGCATGTTCTTGGAATTGCAGAAGACATCAAAAATCCTACAGGTAATGGTATGGAACTTTGGAAAAAGTTAAATAATTATCGTTCAAAAATTGTAGAATTAGCAGGTACATATCAAATGCCGGGTTCTCAGCAAAAATTCAGAATTACTCCGAAGGCAATTAATGAATATGAGAACAATGCAGCACTTACTAAAGCCGTTACTTCAATGGTAGAAGGTTCTAAGGCTAATTTAAAAGAAGATAAGCAAGTTTTAATTGATTTGTATATTGGACTTACTAAATTGGAAAAGAACGAAGTTCATAACATGGAAGGTGTACACTGGATTGGAATGACCTTTGATCATTCTCCGCTTGTTGCTGGTATTGCTGCATTATCGTCTTTACAGCAAGATATTCTTTCGGCTAGAGCTTTAGCAATGGCACATTACAAATCGAAAGTATCAACAGGTGAATATAGCTTTAACAAGATTGTTCCATTGGCCTATGGTCCAGTAGTTGCAAATGGTGGTGATGATATTGAATTAAGAGTCATGATGGCTGCATTTGATTCAGATAACCAACCAAAAGTAACTGTTAATACAGGTGGTGAGGTGACTTATCCAGGAAACGGAACAGGTGTTGTAAAAGTGAAAGCTGGTGGATCAACGATGGAGTTATCAGGAACGGTTTCTATCAAGAATAAGTCTGGAGTTCCGAAAACTGAACCGTGGGCGCATACGGTTATTATTATGAAGCCTCAAGGTTCTATTGAATTACCTGAAATGAATATGTTATATAGAGGTTATCCTAACATAGCAGAAGCAACTGCTTCTGGTTATGATAAATCAATTCTATCTGGTACAGGAGTTAGTATTAGTGGTTCAGGTCCATATATCGTTAAACCAACGGGGAGTGGAAGAACTGCTTACTTATCAGTTTCTGGTAAGAATACTGCAACTGGCCAAACAGTTCAATTGAAAAAAGTAGAATATAGAGTTAGTAACCTACCAGATCCAGAAATATACTGGGGAGGTTCTAAAAATGGAGAGCGTGCTTCTAAAGCTGAAACTAAATTGTTTGCAAAATATGGGCCTGAAATTCCATTGAAAGCTGATTTTACGATTAAAAGTTGGGAATGTGCGGTACCAGGAGCTTCTCGTCCTATTACGGGAACTGGAAGTAATATTGCTGCGGCATCTGGTCTTTTAAGAGCAGCGCCTGCAGGTAGTATGGTAAGTTTTATTTGTAAGGTTGTTGGTCCGGACGGGATTACTCGTACAAGAGCTGGTGCATTTAAAATATAAATTTAAAACTTAGGATTATGAAGAATCTATTAATTGGTGCTGTTGGGATATTCTTTATCGGATCAACAGCGATTGGTCAAATTGAAGGAATCAACGGAGGACCTGTAAATGTTCCAACGGAAGGAATTATTGATGGGGTTTTCATCCAAGAACATATTCCTACAAAACGCATGATTCCTTATGAGTACGTCCGTGAAGCGGATGCGATTTGGAGTAAACGTGTGTGGGAGTATATAGATCTTCGTGAGAAAATTAATCATAGTTTGTATTATCCGTTAGACGATATTACCCCTTATGCTTGGGTAAAAAACGCTAGAAGATGGAGTCTTTGGACAATTATCAGACAGCACGTAATGGAAGCAGATTTAAGAGTTTTCTCTCCTTATAACTTAGCTAGTTATGGTTTGGGTGTGAAAGATGGATATCAATTAAAGTATCCAGTTGATCCACAGCCAGGTTTAAATTACTTTACAGATTCTATTTATAGAGATGACTTATTGTATTATATCGGAAAACTTGGACCACAGAGTGATATTGCGTTAACCGATGAGTTCGGTGACCCTATCGTGGTTAATTTACCTGACGGAACAATGGAGTATAAGTACCCACCAAGAGACACAATGTTTTTTGAGTCGGAGCACATTGTACAATATCGTTTAAAAGAAGATTGGTTTTTTGATAAAGAAAGATCAGTACTTGATGTTAGAATTATTGCAATAGCACCTGTTGTTTATGATGTTGAAGAGGATGCAAATGGACTGAAAAGTATTAGTGGAATGAAAGAGTTATTCTGGTTGTATTTTCCACATTGTCGATTTGTTTTCAATAACTATTTTGTATTCAATGATAAGAATGATGCACAATGGATGAGTTTCGATGATTTATTCTGGAAACGTCGTTTCAATGCTGTTATTTATAGCGAAAGTAATACTTACGATCGTCAGATTGAAACGTACAGAACTGGTGTTGATGCATTGCATGAGTCTGAGCAAATTAAAAATGAAATTAGAAATATCGAACACGATGTTTGGTCATTCTAATTAATCAATATCTATTTGAAGTCCCAACATCCAGTGTTGGGGCTTTTTTTATGACCATTTTTTTGAATTTTTAATATTCCCTTAGTTCTCCTGCCTTCTATTTCAGATTTGTACTCTATCTTTGCAGCATGATTAATTTGGAAAAGGTAGGAGTCCATCTTCCGCAAGGTTATTTGTTTAATGATATTAGTTTACAAATTAACAAAGGAGACAAGATTGGATTGGTTGGAAAGAATGGTGCGGGGAAATCAACTTTGCTAAAATTAATTTCTGGTGTTGATAAGCCTTCCGAAGGAAAAATTCATAAACCAAGTGATTACAAAATCGGCTATCTAACGCAAGATATTGTTATTGATTCAACATTGTCGGTATTTGAATACTTGAAAACATCTAACGCCCTTTTAACGCGTTTAAATGATAGAATTGAACAGATTAACCATGACCTCGTCGAACGTTCAGATTATGAAAATGAAAGTTATTTAAATTTACTGGATGAATTGAATGATTTAAACCTTGAATTTTCAATCAACGACGGTTTCCAATGGGAAGAGAAAATAACCAATACGTTAAAAGGATTGGGCTTTCAAGACAGTGAACTTGAACAAAGCTTGAATACTTTCTCTGGAGGTTGGAAGATGCGTGCCGAGCTGGCAAAAATATTAGTTAATGCACCTGACATTATTCTTCTAGATGAGCCTACCAATCATTTAGATATTATTTCAATTAGTTGGTTGGAGAATTATTTAACCACATTTGATGGTGCGGTAATTACCATTTCTCACGACCGATTATTTTTAGACAATGTAACCAAACGAACTTTAGAGATTTCTAAAGGAAAAGTACTTGATTTCGCTTATTCATATACCAAGTATAAGGAAGTGAGAGCTGAAGAGCTTGAACGATTGGCAGGCGCAAAAAAACAACAGGATAAAGACATTAAACACGCTGAAGAATTAATCAATAAATTTCGAGCGAAGAAAAATAAAGCTGCATTTGCGCAATCTTTGATTAAAAAGATTGAAAAAACTGAGCGAATTGAAGTGGACAATGATGGTGTTACGGGAATGTCAATCAATTTCCCTTTAAGTGTTCAACCTGGAAAATGGGTTGTGCAAATGGATGGAATGGGCAAGTCTTACGGTGATAAAGTACTTTATAAGGAGGTGAATTTAACTGTGGGGCGAGGCGAAAAGATTGCATTACTGGGTGCAAATGGAATGGGGAAATCCACGCTATTGAAGCAAGTTATGGCTAAAATTGAGGGAGAAGGAAGTGTAGAGTATGGACACAACGTGAACATCGCTTATTTCGCCCAAGATCAGGCTGAATCTTTGAATAAGAATAAAACGGTTTATGAAACGGTGGATGACATCGCAAAAGATGATGTTCGAAAGAGTTTACGACAAGTATTAGGTGCATTTTTGTTTCGTGGAGAGGATGTTGATAAGAAAGTAGGAGTGTTGTCTGGTGGAGAACGAACGAGATTGGCTCTGTGCCAGCTATTATTAAGTCCGTCCAATTTTTTAATTCTTGATGAGCCTACCAATCACCTAGATATTCAAAGTAAGGAAGTATTGAAAAGTGCATTAAAGAATTATGAAGGAACGTTCATTGTTGTTTCACACGATAGAGAGTTCTTAGATAATTTAACAAATAGAATTTGGGACATCGAGAATAAATCTTTGAAAATTCACCATTTTGGAGTAAAGGACTTCTTGAAACGAAAAATGGAAATGATGCAATTGGACGGGAAAAAGCCAATTGAAAAAGTTGAGGTAATCGCCAAAAAGGAAGAAGTTAAGGCTACTGCCGTTGAGCTCTCTTACGATGAAAAAAAAGAGGTCAAACGATTAAAGAACAAATTTCAGAATCAAGTCAGTAAATCAGAGGGTCGCATTTCTGACTTAGAAAAAGAGATTGCAGTAATGGACGCGTTATTGGTAGACTTGGACTATTCTGATGAAGAGAAAACAAGCAAATCATTTTCGGAATACGATAAGTTAAAAAGTGAATTGGAAGAACAGATGACACTTTGGGAAGAAGCAACAGAAGGATTAATGGAAATGGATTAATTTTTATTTCTTTTTTTTGCAAGCTTCTTTTGACGCTTTAAGTTTTTCTTAACGGATTTATTTGCTTTCTTTGACTGCTTACTCCAGTAAATTTTTTGAGATGCTTTTTGTGCTTTTTTCCCTGCCTTAGCATCAGCCTTTGCCTTTTTTGCTAACTGTACCTCAGCATCTTCAACATTTCCTGGATTTTTTATTTTCTTTGAGCTTGCACAGTTTTGAAAATTGAATGCAACCAACAATAAAAAGATGCTAAATATCGTTTTAAACTTCATAGCTTTGAATCTTATACAACTAACGTAAAACGTAATGAAAGTACTATTTATTTTTATTTTACTAGCCGCGGCGATGAGTTCATCGTGTGGAAAAAATAAAAACCATCCAGTACCGAGTATATCATTTGATTACAATATTAATTTAACACTTCCGAGCTATTCTGCTTTGATCGGCGTAGGTGGCTGGTGTTACGTGAATGGCGGCTCTAAAGGAATTATAGTTTACCGTCGTGGTGTTGACGATTTTGTTGCATTTGATAGACATTCTCCAGCAGATATTGACGGTGTTTGCGCAACTCCACTTTATCCGGATGAAGTAAATAATTATTTGCAATTGTTAGACGATTGTAACGGAGCAGTTTTCTCACTGTACGATGGCTCACCTATTTCGGGTTCTGATTTGGGATTGCGTCAATATCAAACAGCGTGGAATGGTGGAGAGTCACTTCGAATTTACAATTGATTGTTTATTTTTGCAAAAGATTTGAATCACATGGAGGACATTAAAGTAACTATTATCGATCGCGAAGGAGTGAGTCACGAACTGCAAGGACCAACAGACATGAACATGAATATCATGGAATTGTGCAAGGCCTACGAGCTTCCAGTTCTTGGTGAATGCGGTGGAATGGCAATGTGCGCAACTTGCCAATGTTATTTAGAGTCTGACACAGATTTACCAGAACAAAGTGACGATGAATTGGATATGTTGGATCAAGCCTTTTTTGTCAAATCAAACAGCCGATTGGGTTGTCAAATCCACTTGAACGATGCTGTTGACGGAATTGTACTAAGATTGGCGCCTGAAGCGTAGGTTTTAATTGATAATTGAAAATTATCAATTAAAATAATCTGTTGGAATTTTACAAACCGGAATAGGTTCCATTTTGTGCTTGTTGATTTTGTTCAAACGATTGTAAATAGCTAAAACAGCATTTTCTCTTTCGTTGAGTTGCGTTTCATCGCCTTGAAAACCCATTGCCCACTCAAGTTCTGGATAGGATGCACCAATTTGGTCTTCATCACTTCGACTATCTTCCCATAATCCATCAGTAGGCTTTGCATCAATAATTTCTTGAATTACTCCAATTTCTTTTGCAATAGCCCAAACCTGTGTTTTTGTTAGATCGGCAATTGGACTTAAATCTACACCACCATCCCCATATTTGGTATAAAAACCAATTCCAAAGTCTTCGATTTTATTTCCTGTTCCAGCAACTAAACAACGATTAGCTTGACCTAAAGCATAAAGCGCTGTCATTCTTAGTCTAGCTCTTGAATTTGCCATAGACAAATGGTTTTCTTCAAGTGAAAATGGCATGCATTTCTCGAAAGATGAAAAGGTGTCTGTTAAATCAATATCAAAGGATGAAACGTTCGAAAAACGTGATTTTAAATCAGATATATGATTCATTGCGCGCGAATATTCGGCATTTGTTTGGCGAATCGGCATACTCAAAAGTATTACCTTCTTTTCTGTTAATGCGCACAACATTGATGTAACGGCAGAGTCAATTCCACCAGAAATTCCAATGATAAATCCATCTTGGTTTGCGTGATCACAATAATCACGCAACCAAGTGGTAATGAATTCAGAAATTTCTTTGCTCTTCAAACTGATTAAAATAAAATTGACACTTTAAGCATCAATTGACTTTGCTTCGCTTTATTATTGATATTGCCATCAGCAGGCGTAGTTAAATAACGATCTTGTGAGTCTTTATTGTAATACAACGGAACGAAACCATAGTAATATCCAATTTCAGCAACCAAACTTGTTGAACCAACAAAATTCCATTCTGCTCCACCGGCTAATCCTACAGAAGATTTCATGAAAAACATTTCGTTTTTGGCAGTCATATTACTATTCTCAGAAATCTCACCTGGAGTAGAACTAGACAAATTGAAACCTTCATCGTTGATTTTACTTCCTAATAGAAAACTTGTTTTTAAACCAAATTTCCCGAAATAACGGAAGTAACCAATAAATTTTGTTCTAAATAAAATCATCGTTGGTACGGTCAAATAAACTGCTTTTTGTTTGCGCTCTAATAAATGAAAAACGTCGTAATCTGCATTGTTATAATCTTGGATATTGATATCATCTGTTCTTGACTTAATTTCACTATCGCTAAAGGCGTAATAAAGATTTTTATCTCCAGGAACAAAACTGTAATCATCCGTTCCTTTATATTTTAAGGTTTCAAAATCGAATTCAATCCCAATATTTAAACCGATATTATCGTTAAAGGCATAATTCATATTGGCTCCAATAGTCAAATCACTTCCTAATCCGTTTGTTTTAATATTTTTAGTTTCCATTTTCTGGAACGCCATTCCATATCCAAAAACCAATCCCGCTTGAACTTTCTTATCTGCGGCTTCTTGAGCGTTCACTCGAAACACTGAACTTAATAATATAATTCCTAGTATAATTCTTTTCATTTTCTACGTTTTAAAATTCCGGTTTTTCTATTGTTTTGAGTACTTTTGACTACGAAATTAAAGAATATATATGATATCAAGAAATATATCTTTTTCCTTCATTTTGCTTTTGTTCTTAACGGCTTGTACAAGCAATCCATTGGACATTTCAATTGATGGTATAAAAACTGATTTAGCGTTTGTAAATGTAGACTCAACAATGTTCTATTCAGATTCGACAGAGTTAATGGATAAGCACCTTGAGTTTAAAAGTCAGATAGAAAATATTTACGCGTACGAAATTGGTCATTGCCTTCAAATAGGAGATTTGGTTGATTCGGCTTTCTATAATCGGATTATGCTTTTCAGAAGTGATTCGACAATTCAAAAGTTAGAAAAATCCATTCAAGTGACCTTCAAGGATAAATCGCAAATAGAATCGAAGATAACGGATGGGTTCAATCATTTGAAATACCATTTCCCAAAAGGAAAACAGCCGACTAAAATTGTCTATTTGAATGCCTTATTTAATTCAGGAGTGTTTTGCACGGAAACTGAAATTGGAATCGGTTTAGAGCGATTTTTAGGTGAATCAAACGAAATTATCAAAAGACTGCCCTCACAATACTACTTTGATTGGATGAAAAAAGCCATGGACAAGCAATATTTAGAACGAGATGTATTGGCCGGTTGGATTGAAACGCATTACTTGGATGAAGTGAGTGGTTCATTAGCAGAGCAGATTGTTCGAGCGGGTAAAGTAATGTATTTGACGGAAGCGGCATTTCCAAACGAAGACCCATCTCTCATTTTGAGATACTCCAAGGAAGATTTCCAGTGGGCGTTGGACAATGAGTATGAATTTTGGAAGTACTTGGTCGATGAAAACCTACTTTTTAAGATTGATGAAAGAAACACAGTGAATATGATGAATGAAGGTCCTTTTACTCCAGGACTTCCAGGACAAGATAGCCCTGATAGATTAGGTCAATTTTTAGGTTGGAGAATGATCCATTCCTACATGGAACAATACGATGTTTCAGTTGCAGAATTGATGAAATTAACGTTTAATGAAATATTACAAGCATACGAAATAGATTAAAATGGAAGATAAAATTGTAAAAACGTCAGAGATTTCTATAAAAGTTGGATTAAACTCAAATAATGTTCCTGTTCGAATGAATTGGACTGCTCCAGACGGTTCAGTTACAAATGAAGAAACGAAAGCATTTTTAATGTCTGTGTGGGATCCAAAAGAAAACAATACAATGAAAATTGACCTTTGGACAAAGGAGATGTCAATTGAAGAGATGAAACAATTTTTTCATCAAACGCTTCTTACTTTGGCTGATACATTTGAACGTGCAACAGGTGAAGCAAATATGAGTGAAGATTTAAGAGATTACTGTTTCCACTTTGCAGAAAAAATGGAAATTTTACCTGAACAATAAACAATATGGCAGTTGGGAATCTTTCTAAAATGACAGCTGTTTTGGACGATCAAATTAATTATTATTTGAAGCTATCTGAAACTGTTCACATGAATGAATTTATTGGTAAATCTATTCGACTAGAATGGAATGGAAAAATTAATTGCAGTTCATGCGGAAAGATTACGAAGAAGTCATTTGGACAAGGGTTTTGTTACAATTGTTTTGTCTCTGCTCCAGAGTCTGCGGAATGTATTTTACGGCCTGAATTATGTCGTGCGCATTTGGGAGAAGGAAGAGATCCAGAATGGGAAGAAAAACACCACAATCAACCACATATTGTTTATTTAGCAGCTTCGAGTGCTGTAAAGGTAGGAATTACGCGAGTTCAACAAATTCCAACACGTTGGATTGACCAAGGAGCAACAAGTGCGATTCGTTTGGCAGAAGTTCCAAATCGTTATGAAGCGGGTAGAATAGAAGTTGCTTTGAAGGAGTTTTTTACGGATAAAACACATTGGCAGAAGATGCTGAAAAATGACATCGATGAATCAATCGATTTGGTAGAGGAGAAGTGGAGTTTAGAAGAACATTTACCAAGCGATATTCTAGATTTTTTCTCTGAAAACGATGAAATTACTGAGATGAACTATCCGGTGGAAGATTATCCTTCAACCGTAAAAAGTCGCTCTTTCGAAAAAACACCCATTATTGAAGGAATATTGAAAGGAATCAAAGGTCAATACCTGATTTTTGAAGGAGGTGAAGTATTAAACATTCGAACGCATACGAGTTATTATATTGAATTGGGTTATTAATGGGAAAGGATAAGATAAGAAGATTTGCAGCGGTTAAGTCATTTGATAATTTTTATGAGGCAGTGATTGGTGAAGTTTCACCGATGAAAGGAAAATGGAGAAGCGACCATTTTAAGAACGATCATCCAATTGTATTGGAATTGGGCTGTGGAAAAGGTGAATACTCTGTTGGACTTGCAAAACACTTTCCGAACAAGAACTTCATAGGAATCGATATCAAAGGTGCACGAATGTTTATTGGAGCAGAAGGAGCATTGAACGATAAAATGGATAATGTAGCGTTCTTACGTACCAAAATCGACTTTATTGCAGATTGCTTTGAACCGAATGAGGTTGATGAAATTTGGTTAACCTTTTCAGATCCGCAACCTAAGAAAGAAAATAAGCGCTTATCATCACCACCATTTATTGAGCGCTACCGCAAAATATTGAAGCCGGGCGGAATTGTTCACATGAAAACAGACAGCGACTTGCTGTTTGAATATACGGAAGAACAAATCAAAACGCAAAAGTACGAATGCCTTGAATTGACCTGGGATTTATACGGAGAAATTACTGAGAAAATCGATCCAATAACACGTGATATTTTTCACATCAAAACGCATTATGAAAAGCTATTCACGGCTAGAGGTTCAGTTATTAAGTATTGTAAGTTTAAGATAAACTAAGCCACTCTCAATTTAGCCATTTTAGAACCAGAGAATTGCGACATAGCGTAATCCAATGTTACTCTAAATTGACTTTCTTTCTTAGAAGGCAATTCATACATAGCATCGTTGAGAATTGCTTCACAGATAGAACGCAATCCGCGTGCTCCTAATTTGAACTCAAGCGCTTTTTCTACGATAAACTCAAGTACGTTGCTATCGAACTTCAAGTCAATTCCATCAATTTCAAACAAGCGAACGTATTGTTTCACTAAAGCATTTTTAGGCTCCGTTAGAATTCTTCTCAATGCATCTGCATCCAAAGGTTCTAAATAGGTTAACACAGGAAAACGTCCGATTAATTCGGGAATCAAACCAAAAGTTTTAATATCCGTTGGGTTGATATATTTCAACAAAGTTTCTTTTTCAATTCGTTCTTCTGAAGAAGAAGAGAAACCAATTGTTTGGCGGTTGACACGACTAGCGATGATTTTCTCAATTCCATCAAACGCACCTCCACACACAAAAAGAATGTTTTTTGTGTCAATTTGAATCATTTTTTGTTCTGGATGTTTACGGCCTCCTTGCGGCGGAACGTTTACACTTGATCCTTCTAGTAATTTTAAAAGTGCTTGTTGAACTCCTTCTCCAGAAACATCTCTTGTAATAGAAGGATTATCACTTTTACGTGCAATTTTGTCAATCTCATCAACAAATACAATCCCTTTTTCAGCTGCAGCTACATTGTAGTCTGCAGCCTGCAGTAAACGAGAAAGAATACTTTCAACATCTTCTCCAACATATCCTGCTTCTGTTAAAACAGTTGCATCGGCGATACAAAAAGGAACGTTTAACATCTTAGCAATTGTTTTTGCTAATAATGTTTTTCCAGTTCCAGTTCTTCCTACTAAAATAACGTTCGACTTTTCAATCTCAACTTCATCCTTAGATGGTGGTTGATTTAAACGTTTGTAATGATTGTAAACAGCAACAGAAAGCACTTTTTTCGCGTCATCTTGACCAATAACATATTCATCCAACTTACCTTTTATTTCGGCAGGCTTTAATAAGTTTGTTATTTGTTCATTTGTATTGGTTTGAACAACCTCTTCCTTCACAATAGAATGTGCCTGTGTAACACAGTTTTCGCAAATGTGACCTGTCACACCAGCAATTAACATTCCTACCTCTTCACGAGGTCTTCCACAAAATGAGCAACCAGCTTCTTTCTTCGCCATAATATTTATTTGACTAAAAAGCCCTTCACCAATGGTTTAGGGCTTTTTAGTTAATGCAAAAGTATTTTATTTAGGGTTACGAAGCAAAATTTCGTCTACCATTCCGTATTCTTTTGCTTCTCCAGATGTCATCCAATAATCTCTATCAGAATCAGCCCAAACCTTATCGTAATCTTGTTTGGAGTGGTGCGCAATAATATCGTACAACTCTTTCTTTAATTTTTGAATCTCACGTGCTGTAATTTCGATATCAGACGCTTGACCTTGAGCTCCACCTAATGGTTGGTGTATCATTACGCGTGAATGCTTCAATGCTGAACGTTTCCCTTCTGCTCCAGCACACAATAAAACAGCTCCCATAGAAGCAGCCATTCCGGTACATATAGTCGCAACATCTGGATTAATGTACTGCATTGTATCGTAAATGCCCAATCCTGCATAAACAGAACCTCCTGGAGAATTTAAATAAATTTGAATGTCTTTTTTATTGTCAACAGACTCTAAGAATAATAATTGTGCATTGATAATATTCGCAACTTGATCATTAATCCCAGTTCCTAAAAAGATAATTCTGTCCATCATCAAACGAGAGAAAACATCCATTTGAGTCATGTTCATCTGACGTTCCTCAATAATGTAAGGAGTTACTGATGATTCGATATAGCTTTCTACGTGCATACTGCTAAGCCCCATGTGCTTCGTAGCGTATTTTTTAAACTCGTTGTTATCAAACATAAATTCTATTTTATTCACCTTAAAATGATGTTTTCACATCGGCGTATTGTTAGTAACGCTAAAGATATAAGCAAAGTTGGGATTGACAATCAAAATAATTCTAAAATTGGTTAAAATATTAATTCAAATGAGTTTGTATCTTTGCAATAATGCTTCCAAACGAGATAAGAGAAAAGCGAATACTAATTTCAGTTTTAAACTGGGGAATGGGACATGTGTCGCGTTCAATTGGTTTAATTGATCAATTATTAGGACAAAACAATTCTGTTTTTATTGCGTGTTCAATTGAACAAGAGGAGATCTACACCCAATATTTCGATACAGTTGAATTTATTCGCCATGACGGATATCCTTTTGAATTCCTAGGGAAGGGGAGATTTGGGTGGTATTTAACAAAAAGAGTTTCTTCACTCCGAAAGCGTCTATTAAAAGAACGAAATGAAGTTGTATCGATGACGAAAGAACATCAAATTGACCTGGTAATTTCGGACCATCGCTATGGATTTAGGTCGGATAAAGTACATTCTGTATTTATTACACATCAGTTTAATTTACCTGTAAAATGGCACCAACTTTCTGTAAATTCTGTCCACAGAAAACTGATGCATAATTTCCATTCGATTTGGATCATGGATTATATCGACTCAAAACTCGCCGGGAAATTAAGTGTTTCTGGAAGCGAGCGTAAAGTTGAATATATTGGGCCATATTCACGGTTCATGCTTTACGATATCGAGAAATATGACAAGACTATTCCAACGGTGTTAATTGCCAGTGGTCCGCAAATTTATGCGCAACAATTGGTGGATGAGATCATCGATAACCAAAAAAGTGATCCGCTTGTGGTGATTTGCGAACTTGGGATTAATGTTCCCATAAAAAATCAAAGAATTGCGGGAAGTTGGAGAGAACAAGATAAAGTCATTATTTCCGCACAGCGAATCATTTCTCGTTCAGGTTATTCAACCATTATGGATGTTCATTTTCTGAAATGTGATTTTCAATTTATTCCAACGCCTGGACAAGCAGAGCAAGTTTACTTGGCAAATTATTGAATTACAATTTTTTGTATCGTTCCAGACTCTATTTCACGGATTAGAAATACACCACTTTGATTAAATGGAATTTCTAATTCATCATTTGACTGCGTAATTAATTGTCCTTGTAAATTGCAGATTTCAATTGCGTATGGAGACTCTAAAACGATCGCACTTCCATTGTAATAAGCAAAGTGAATATTCATTCTCAATGCGAGTATTCCATGGTTTCTTTCTGATCCATTGTTATCAATAGCAGATAAACGATAGTAATTTACACCAGGAACCGGATTTGGATGAATCATTCTATAATCTTGTTTCAACTCTGTGTTTCCAGCTGCAGTAACACTTCCAATTTTGTAGAAAGAAGTAACATCAGTTGCATGATAGATGTTAAAATGAGAGAAATTGTATTCTGTTATTGTTGTCCAATTTAATAATGACGCTTGGTTTTTAATTTCACCTTCAAAAGAGTATAATTCAATAGGTAACACTATAGGTTGTAACATACAGTTATCGTCACCGTAGGCAATTGCAGGTCCTCCATCTTCATCAAACGAAGCGAAAACACCATCACTGTCTGCATACTGTGAACCGTCAGTTTCATAGTCAATTGTAAAAGTTTGACCATTAGTAGTCGTGATAGAGGTTTGGTATGGTCTAATTCCACTGGTTGTATTTGAAAAGTTCCCTGCAGATAGCCAAGTAGGGTCACTTGAATATATTACGTAAATCAGGCCAGAATTGCAGAGTCCAGCCCAATCTAGAGCATCAGCTACACATATATCATTATTTAATAATACCCAAGAGGAATTTGGAGGAATTGTTGTTCCATTTGCATCGATAAAAGGATCGGTCGAAGCACATTGATCGTTTAAAACACCTGTTGTTGTAGAATTGTTTGTTAAAATATCAGTAAAATTATCAGTAGAATTTAGAGGAGGGGTATTCGTGTATGAGAAATTAAAATTTGCTGCAGTGACATCAATACTATAATCGCCTGTTGTCCCAAAAACCATCTCATTGAGGCCTTCAGAACATATAGCGTTACAAGAGTTGATAATTACAGAAGTCATGTGTGGCGGTGTGCAAGTCGCAGTTAGCGTTATGGAAATATTTGACCCATTAGGCGCTGATGTAACGGAAGGATTACTTGAAACAATTCGTGTTATATAACCAGTTCCTGTTGGCGTTGCTGGTGGTATTGTAAAGTTAACATCTAAGGGCCCATTTGAAGTTGAAACAAGAGATCCGATCACTATGGGCGCAGCAAATGAACCGGATGCATCAGATAATTGAACTGTATAGGTGTTTCCAGCGGTAAATGTACCAGTGGAGCTAAAATCTACATTACCAGCGGCTCCAGTTATACAATCAACATTATATGTTAAACTTGAAACAGAAGTGATTGTGATTGCACCGCAACTTGAAGATCCATTGACGATAATGTCGTTTCCTGCTCCGTCACCAATTCCACCCGATCCTCCTGTCGCTTCTGCATACATGTAAAATCTATAGGTTGTGGCAGACGTAATACCTGTATGTGCAAAAGTGAATGTAAAAGATTGTGTTGTTGTATTATCAATAATGGGATATTCTAAATCTAGGTTGGCTGCAAACCCGTCTAACGAGCTTCTAAGCGCAATTGCCGAGGGACCAGTGGCAGATCTTTGTAATTGTAATTGTATGGAGCTAATGCTAAAATTACATCCTACATTGGGAGTTATGGTAAATTCCATGTAATCATTCCCAGAAACGGCACTTGCAATTGACCCACCAGTGCTCCAATTTGTTGCGTTAAAACGCCCACCATTGGCAGAAGCAGTTAAGCCTGCACCTCTCGAGATAACAGATGCTGATATATTTGGATCATTGGCATTTGAGTTTGCAGTCGCCTCGCTTCCCGCCAAACCAACAAAATCGAAAGTTAATATTTGCGCATTTGAAAAACTTGTAGTCGTAAGTAAAAAAAGTATTCCTATTAATTTAGATCTCATCTGTTTTAGCTTGTAATTGGATCAAATTTACGATAGTATTTGCCGTTAGGCAATTACTGAAGCACCTAGTTATAAACAAGAATTCCGTGAATCGGGAATTATTTAATATGAAATCGGAAAATTAGAAATGCTAAAACCGTTTAGTATTGAAAGTATTGTATTGTTGAGTTACTAACAATTAACTTGAATTTAATGAAAAAATAACACAAAAAAATCCCGCCAATAACTGACGGGATCTTTGAAATAGAAATATTTAGTTTATTTCACTAATGCAGTGAAAGACGTATTCTCAAAATACTTAACGAACTCGCGATCTTTAGCAGCCTTAGCTTTTAAAGAAGCATCTTTAGAGAATGCAGTAGTTAAGTTTCCAACAACACTTTGTAAGTTATCTTGACGTGATGCAGCAACTGCTTTAAGGTATGCGCCTTGAGCAGAATCTTTATCTGCAGAACCCTCAATGATTCCGTTAACAGATGCAGGAGCTCCGTTTAATAACTCAGCTAAAGCTTTATTGAATGAAGCATCTGAGCCTAAGTTAGAAATAGCATCAGCATAATCTCCATCTTGTATGTTAAGGATACCTTTGTTGTAGTTTACTTCAGATCCAGCACCGTTTGCTTGATTCAATAACTCTAATGATTTTTTACGATCTCCAGAAACACCTGCAACAGCACCTAAGTTGTTTTTTGAAATTGCATTGTCTTTAATTCCATTTGCTTTTTCAAATTGAACTTTAGCTTCTGAAACTTTGTTTTGCATGTATAATACAGCTCCAACGTTGTTTGAAGTTCTATAATCTTCTGGGAAGTTTTTCTCAGCAATTTTGTAGATTCTTAATTGCTCATTCAAATCAGTATATAATGTAGCTGCAAATAACAACTCTTCTAATTTCAATGTATCAGAATTAGAAACAGTCAATGCTTTTAATTCTTCGTCAGAATATCCTGTTTGATCGTAAACGATTTTCATTTCAACTCGACGTAATGCAGGGAAAATGTT
This sequence comes from uncultured Flavobacteriales bacterium, assembly GCA_963925035.1. Lineage (GTDB taxonomy): Bacteria > Bacteroidota > Bacteroidia > Flavobacteriales_D > Crocinitomicaceae > UBA4466. Next base: position 21,903 of record CAWUSK010000011.1, on the reverse strand, counting down.
TTTGTCAAGGTAAGAGAAAGTTTTACCCATATCTCTCATTGCTTGCTCACGCTCTGCAGAACCACTGATAGTTTCCAGAACACGTAAAACTAAGTTTTTATCGTCTTCGTTCATTTCAGTATCAGCAGACAACATTGCTTTGAATCCGTTGTAATCTTCTCCACTTCCAGATAAGTTGTAAACTTCTCCAGCAGCAGATTGGTTTTCAGCAATTTTAGCAATTTTCAATCCTGCTTCTTTACCAGCAGTAGCTCTATCAGTAGACAATGAGTTGTTTTTATCTTCTTCACCTTCAGGAGAAGCAAAACCAGTCATGTTGATTGATTTAATTGCTTGCTTAGGGTTTGATTGAGCTGCAGCCAAAAATGCTTCATATGCTTTTGCATCATCCTCTTTCAATTCACCTGGCTTAACAACTGAACGACCTTTGTCAAAGTTGATTTGAGCACCAAATGATTCTTCAGTTACTCTTTTGAAAGCATCTTTAGCTATAATAACTTTGAAATCTTTATTTACTAAGTAAGGAGTAATAATTGTTGCATCAGCAATTTTTGTGTTCTCTAATTGATCTTTTTCTTTTTCTCCTTTGTAGATTTTTCCAGAAACAAATAATCCAGAAGCTTCCATTGATGGATCGTAAGCCACAATATCAGTATATGTAACTGTTCCTCCAGCTTTAAAAGCAATAACGTTTCCGTTTCCAGTTGCCTTTTCACCTTGAACACGAACTGGCTTTAGAGCTGCATTTCCAACAGTAGGAGTAATATCAACAATTGCTTTTTTGTTCAACGCCTTTTCAGGGAAAATCACATCTACCTTTACTCTTACTGAATCTCCATGCATTTCCAATGGATCAGGAGTTACTGTGTAGTCAACATCTTTTAATAGTTGACAACCCGTAGCCATTGTACCAGCAAAGGCAAGAAGGGTTAAAACTTTAACGTTATTCTTTTTCATAGGGTGTTATAATAAATTCTATTTCAGATTTAAAGATGCAATAATACACAAAAAAATCGTAAAACAAATGAATGTTCGCTGATTTAATAAAAGATTTACACAGTAAAATTTGTCTTTTTGATGGTTGAGCTGTCGTCACATCTAATAAATAAGTCATCAATTTTCTCACCGTTTTTCGGGTCATTTTTTAAAAACGAAATTTCTCGAAGAGGAAGTAAAACAAACTTTCTGAATTGATATTGTTGATGCGGAATATTAAGCGTTTCAGATTCGATAATTTGATTTTCATAAAAGATGATATCAATATCGATTTTCCGAGATTCATAGTTGGATGTAGTTTTAGTTTTTCTCCCTATTTCAATTTCAATTTGTTTCGTTTTCTTCAAAAAAAACTCTGGTGAATCTGTCGTTTCTACCACAACGCACATGTTAAAGAAATGAGTGTCAGACTCAAATCCAATTGCCTCTGATTCGTAAATGGATGATTTAGAAAGGATTCGACCAGTAGAAGCCTCTATCTTTTGAAGGGCCAATTGTAAATAATTTAATCGGTCTTCAATATTGCTTCCAAGGCTTAGAATAACTCGATTTACTTTTTCCATTCAAACTTTTCAATCATGTGTTCAAGGTCAACCTTGAGATATTCTAATGAAGGACGAATGGAGTCATAATTTGGTGTGGAATTGAAGTACACAACCCCACTGACAAATTTGGACGTTGAGTCAGTAATGTAAAACTGAAATGGCGACGCAACATCTCCTTTTAACTCGAAGAAGGTACAAAAGATTTTTTTGTCATTGTATAAGATACGTCTATCTTCTATTCCTGTTGCTTTTATCTTATGCTCATCGATTTTATCGTTCACATAATTTACATAGGTAGAAAGTGGTTCAATCATATCTATGTACGACATGTGAATTGTGCCGTTTAATTTCCCTAAGTCAATGTCTTTGTGACACGTTTCTCCGTTTTCATCAGATACTTTTTTTACGGTAAATGATTTTGAAATTTCAAATTGGTACATGCAATTGTCGGAGTACAATTCGTACTCGTGATCTGGGAGTTCTAGGCGCAAATAAGTCGGTGGTTTAGGGATATTGATTTCTTCACTGCATCCAAAAAGAACGACAGTCAATAGAATGAAAAATAAATATTTCATATTCAGTTTGTTTGAATGGCTTTCACCATTTTAATTCGTTTTTTATCACTTGATTCTACAATCAACGTTATATTGCCAACTAAAATAAACTCGTTGTTCTTTAATATTCGTCCTGCATTTTCAATAATAAATCCACCTAAGGTTTCGGTCATTTTACTGTCAAAAGAAATTTCTTTTTCATCAATTTGAAGCACTTTACAAAAGTCGATCAAATTTGTCTTGCCCTCAAACAGATATGTTGAGTCGTCAATTTTTGTGTATATCAATTCATCGACATCGAATTCATCTGTTATGTCTCCTACAATTTCTTCTAGAACATCCTCTAAGGTAATAATTCCATTTGTTCCACCATATTCATCAACTACCAAGGCAATGTGAACTTTTTTCTCTTGGAACTCTTTTAGTAAATCATCAATTTTTTTATTCTCAGGGACGAAAAATGGCTTTCTGATTAGTTCTCTCCAGTTTGAAACATTTTCACTACCCAAAATTGGCAATAAATCCTTGATAAATAATACTCCTTGAATTCTATCAAAATTCTCTTCATAAACAGGGATACGCGAATGACCACTTTCCAAAATAATACCCATAACATCTTCGAATGTTGAATTTATTTCAATGGCATGAACATCCATTCGGGGCTTCATTATCTGACGCACTTTTGTATTTCCGAACTTAATAATCCCTTCTAAGATTTTATGATCTTCTTCGGAAGTGTTGGATTCTTTCGTTAAAGCAAGCGCTTGTTCCAGATCGTCGGAAGAAATATTCACTTTTCCTTTTCGCGCTTTACTTTGAATGAATTTAGTTCCCGCTACAAGCCCAAGTCTTATCCATGAAACTGGGGGAGTTCTGTCTAAAAGAAAAAGTGGTCTTCCCATCCATAACGCAAAGCGCAATGCATTTTTTGTGGCGTAAATCTTTGGTATTACCTCTCCTAAGAGTAAAAGGACTAACGTAATTACAACTATATCAATAAAAAATATCATTGATTCACTAAGCCCAGAGTTATCTAATGCTTTATGCAATATTGTCCCTGATAATATGACAATTCCAACATTTACAAAGTTATTTGTAATAAGAATGGTAGCCAATAAATCTTTTGGTTTATCAAGCAGGTTTGAGACAAATGTTGCACTTTTCCCTTCAGTATTTTTCAGTTCTTCTTTGTCCGTTGGACTTAAAGAAAAGAAAGCTGCTTCTGCTCCTGAAACCAATGCGGAGCAAAGAAGCAAACCAAATAAAATGAACAGGAAAATTGTTTCGATGGTTCCAAACCCAGCATAAAAAGCCCCTTCAAAGGGCATGAGACTCGGAGGCTCTATATTATTCATAATTGCGTGTTAAAACGGTAAGTCGTTTTTGTCATTTTTAATAATATCATCCACCTTGGAAGGTTGATTAGGAGTGCCTTGGCTTTCGTATGGTGCAGAAGTACCTTCTGGTTTATCAAGTCGTGTTAAAATTGTAAGCTCATCAGCAACGACCTCAGTTGTGTAACGCGTGTTGCCATCTTTATCTTGCCATGATCTTTTCTTCAACTTTCCTTCAATATAAACTTTTTGCCCCTTTCGAACATACTTATCTACCACGTCTGCTAAACCTCTCCAAACAACAATGTCATGCCAATCGGTATTTTCTACTTTTTGACCCGTTACTTTATCTGTATAGCTTTCTGAAGTTGCAATTGAGAAATTAGCAACGGTAGCTCCGTTTTCAAGGTGACGCACTTCCGGGTCTTTCCCAAGATTTCCGATAAGGATTACTTTGTTTACACTTCCTGCCATTGAGATTTTTCTTTTACGAAGATTAAATGTACAAATTTCTTTTTAAAACTCATTGCTTTCTATGTAACGATCAATTATTCGAGGTAAAGGAAAATCTTGTATATCTTCTTTTTTAATTTTTATCCAGTGAGATTCCTTTTCTTTTGGGATTTTATTGAAATTATAGAATTTGGCGGTAATTTTTTGATGACTAAGGATATGTGTTATCTCTTCTGATTGGACAACGTAATCTTTTAGAATTAAAGATTCAGGAATTAGGGAAGAGTCCGTTTCAATCATAGGGAATTGGTATAGATGCTGCCAAATATCCTTTTCAATACGTTTTTCTATGATGGTTTCGTTATTTTCCAGGAAAATTAAATAGTGAAAAAAGCGTTTTCGAACTTTTGTTTTTTTTGATTTAACGGGAAGATTGTCAAATGTGCCGTTTGATTTGGCCAAGCATTTTGCTTCCAAAGGGCAATCATCACAATTCGGATTTTTTGGAGTGCAAATTATCGCTCCAACTTCCATGATGGCTTGATTGTGTATCGCTGGATCTTTCTCATCGATTAATTCGTTTGCTAATCGTTGAAAGTACTTTATTCCTTCTGTTGAATCAATTGGTGTGTCTATGCTGAATACTCGGCTCAATAATCTGTATACGTTTCCGTCAACAACGGCATATTTCTGGTTATAAGCAAACGAACTAACGGCCGCAGCAGTATAGCTTCCGACTCCTTTAAGTGCTTTTATTTCATTATAATCCGTTGGAAAAATACCATCGTGTTTGTCGCGAATGAATTGTGCTGAAAAGTGCAGGTTTCGCGCACGACTGTAATAGCCAAGTCCTTGCCAATCATTTAGAATTGATTCTTCTGATGCATTAGCTAAATCGGATATGGTAGGATAGTTTTTTTTAAACGTTAAATAATAGTTTATTCCTTGATCAACTCGGGTTTGTTGGAGGATAATTTCGGAAATCCAGATTAAATAAGGGTCAGAAGTTTCCCTCCATGGCAAATTCCGTTTGTTTTGTCGATACCAATCCGTAATTAATCGTGTAAAAGTGTCCATTTAGGGAAAAAACTTTTTTTTTGCTTCAAAAGTAAGCTTTAAATAAAAAGAGAACTCTATTTTTGTGCTTGTTATTATACAATTATTTTAAAAATTAAAGGAATATGACTAAGGCAGATATTGTTTCAAGCATTGTTGATGAAACTGGATTAGAGAGAGTTGAGGCGTTAAAAGTAGTTGAAGCATTCATGACTTCAATTAAATCATCTTTATCAAATGGTGAAAATGTTTATTTGAGAGGTTTTGGGAGTTTTATTGTAAAGGAAAGAGCAGAAAAAACCGGACGAAACATTTCTAAAAACACTGCAATCATTATTCCAGCTCACAATATCCCTTCATTTAAACCAGCAAAAACGTTTGTTGAAGAGGTAAAAGTGAATGTGAAAGTGAATTAAAAAAAGAAAGCAAATTAGATTACATTATTTAATTTGAAATTACTATCTTTGCACTCTCGTAAACTTTGCGGGAGTGTTTTTTTTCTCATAGAACACACGACAAGTATATTAAGAATTTAACATAAATAGATAACATTATGCCAAGCGGTAAAAAAAGAAAAAGACATAAAATGTCTACGCACAAACGTAAGAAGAGACTTAGAAAAAATCGTCACAAGAAGAAAAAATAAATTTCTTTCTTATTGAATTTGAATTAAAACTTAGTGGAAAACTTCTGCTAAGTTTTTTACGTATTTATAATAAAATTAGGCTTTCATGAGTTTAGAACTAGTAGTCGACGCCAGAAAAAATGGCGTATGGCTTGCTCTACTCAAAGACGGAAAGCTTATTGAGTTGCATGAAGAACAAGGAAGCAATGAGTTTTCTGTAGGTGATATTTACCTAGGGAAAGTTCGTAAAGTTGTACCGAGTTTGAATGCCTCGTTTGTGGATGTTGGATATGAAAAAGATGCATTTTTGCATTATTTAGATCTAGGACCACAGTATAGTTCACTTAATAAGTTTTCACGTGATACTTTGCGTGGCAAGCAGAATGTTTCCGATCTTCAGTATTTTAAGATGGAACAGGACATTCCGAAGGATGGAAAAATTACTGAAATTATTTCTTCTTCGGCACCTATTTTGGTTCAGGTGGCAAAAGAGCCTATATCATCCAAAGGTCCTCGTTTAACTGCGGAGATTACTTTAGCGGGTAGATTTTTAGTTTTAGTACCTTTCTCGAATAAGATTTCAATATCACAAAAGATTAAAGATCAAGATGAACGCGATCGTTTGAAGGATATTATGAAGTCAATTAAACCAAAGAATTTTGGTGTAATTATTCGTACAGTTGCTGAGACAAAGAAAACAGAACTTTTAGAACAAGATTTGAAAAACCTTGTCGAAAAGTGGAAGAAAATGCATACAAATTTATTGAATGCAAAGCCTCCATATAGAGTTCTAGGGGAAATTGATAAAACATCGTCGATTTTAAGAGATTTACTAAATGCTGATTTTACCAATATTCATGTGAATGATGAAGATATGTATTACTCTGTAAAAGAGTTTGTATCTGATATTGCTCCAGGAAGAGAGAAAATCATTAAGCATTACGATGGTAAGCTTGACATCTTCGAGAAGTTTGGAGTGAGCAAGCAAATTAAAGCATTATTTGGTAAAAAAGTTCCGCTTTCAAACGGTGGGTATTTAATTATCGAACATACAGAAGCAATGCACGTTGTGGATGTGAACAGTGGAAACCGAAAGGGTTCTGATGGACAGGAAAGCAACGCATTGGCAACCAACTTAGAAGCAGCGGAAGAAATTGCGCGTGTTTTGCAGTTGAGAGATATGGGTGGAATTGTTTGTATTGATTTCATTGACATGCACGACAGAGCAAACAATAAACAATTGTATGCTACTCTGAAAGAGGCAATGCTAAGAGATCGAGCGAAGCACAATATTCTTCCTCCTTCGAAATTTGGAGTTGTTGAAATTACACGTCAACGTGTTCGTCCGCAAACCGATATCATTACTTCTGAAACATGTCCAACATGCAACGGAACTGGTGAAGTGCAAGCATCCATTTTATTTACGGAAGAAATCGAGAACAACCTGAGTTTCCTTATGAAAAATGGTATCTCTAACGGTATTGCTATTCTTGTACACCCTTACATAGAATCATATTTCAAAAAAGGATTGATGTCCAAACAGGTGAAATGGTTATTTAAATACAAAAAATGGATTCCCGTTCGCGGACTTTCATCACAACACTTATTACAATATTCTTTTGTAGATAAAAATAACGAGGAAATTACACTCTGACATGAAGTCGGAGTGTAAATACTCTTTTCTTGAAGCGAAAACAAAGCTAGAAGCCTTGTGCGCCTATCAAGAAAGATGCTCATTTGAGCTCAATTCAAAAATGATTTCTTGGGGTTTGTTTGAAGATGATCGCAATGCCTTGTTGGCAGATTTAATAACGAATAATTTTTTATCAGAAGAACGATTTGCTGAAGCATTTACTTCAGGTAAGGTTAGGGTGAAAAAATGGGGCAGAATTAAAATTCAAGCGCAATTAAAGCAAAAGCAAATTTCTGATTACTCGATAAAAAAGGCATTTAAAAAAATTGAGGATGCTATTTATTTCGATAATTTAAGTCACCTCGCCGAAAGAAAGTGGATTGCATTGGCAAATGAAAAGGATAGCTACTCTCGAAAAATGAAAACTTACAGATATCTTTCTTCAAAGGGTTATGAAACTGATTTGATTAAAGAATGCGTCGAAGAGCTCATTAAAAACTAGAGGAGCCGCACAATACCAACCAACAGTGCGACTCCATTTTTCACTCTCTAGTTTGAGTGAGTATTTAACTTATTACTATCGAAAAAAATTGTTTCCGATAAACTAAGCTAATATTCATATAGAACCTTTTTTCAGCAGATATTTCTAGTTCTTCTTGTTTTAAAATTCCAATAAGTTTGAAATTAATTTTGTAGATCAAGAGAATAGTTATTAGTTGTATTTAATAAAAATTTATCCATTAGGATTTTCATTGTCTGAATGTCTTCGGCACTCATTCCACTTGCATTTACCACACATTCTGGAATGTCACTGGCATTTCCTTGAAGCTGAATACCCGCTTTAGTCAATGAAATGAATACAATGCGTTCATCTTCCAATGAACGGTTTTTCAAGATATATTTTTTGTCGATAAGCTTGTTAATTAATGGAGTTGTAGTGTTTGTATTTAAATACAGTTTTTTTCCAATTTGTCCTACGGTCATTTTTTTTTGTTCCCATAGAACCAGCATAACTAGGAATTGAGGATACGTTAAATCCAATTTCTCCAGAAGTGGTTGGTAGATTCGAGTAATCAATCGTGACGTTGCATAAAGAGGAAAGCAAAGTTGGTTCTCAAGTTTTAAGTGATCCATCAATTGATTTTTTTAATTAAACGTTCAATGTCTTTAATGAGTTTTTTGGGTTTCGTAGTAGGAGAGTACCTTTTGAAAGGTTTTCCGCTGCCATCAATGATAAATTTAGTAAAGTTCCATTTAATTGTTTTTCCAAAACATCCTCCAAGTTCATTTTTTAAGAATTTAAATAGTGGATGTGTGTGAAGGCCATTTACATCAATTTTTTCAGTCAATTGAAATGTTACACCAAAATTAATTTTACAACTTTCTTCAACCGAATCATTTGTTTCTGGCTCTTGACCACCAAACTGATTGCATGGAAATCCAAGAACTACAGCGCCTTTATCTTTGTATGTTTGATGTATTTCTTCTAAACCATCAAATTGAGGAGCGAGTCCACATTTTGTAGCTGTATTAACAACAATCACTACTTTCCCTCGGAAATCGCTCATGCTTAGGATATTTCCTTGAGGTGTTTTTACACTTAAATTATAAAATTCCATAATGTATCTCATGCGATTATATCGAAGACGGTAAATATAAGATTTATTTTGAGAATGGATGGATGATTGAACTATTTCATTGGATAAAAGGTGAATTCTGTCAATAATTTATTCGTTGGAAAAGGTGATAACGATGCAACGGCTAGGGTACTTTCTTTTAAGTTAATGTTGGAAATAGATATTCTCGCTCCAAAAATTAATCAACCATAATTCGTTTGTTTATGCGCACTAATTCACCCTGTGAATCGTAATAACTTATAACTGCAGAGTATATTCCAGCTGATTCTGGAGCCTTGATAATTGCATAACTTGCGCTTAAAACAATGGGTTCTTTTGAAATAACTTTTCCATTTAAGTCATAAATATCTATAGTGAAATCTCCAATTATGTCCTTCATTCGAATTGTAATCTCGCCTCCCTTTTCAACTGGACTTGGGAATAAATTTGTGTGATCCAGCAGTGTTGTGCTAAAAACAGATCTATTAAAATCAAACAGAAATAAACCGTAATGTCGATCGGACACTAATAAATTTCCAGAAGGGTAATCTGCAAAGATTCCCCAAGCTCCGTTCATATTAAAAAAAGATTCCACAGGATAAGTGTCGTAATGTGCAATTTCAATTGGAACTCTAGGTCGGATATCATAAATCCGCAATCCTACATTGTAATAGGCTACAAAAGCAAATTCATTTGTAATAACGATGTTGTGCGGGACGGAATTGTCTTCAGTATTTGTTCCGAAATAAGATTTAATTTGAACCTCATGATTTGAATCAATAGCGCATTTTTTAAGTTTTTTGGAGCCTGTCTCATCCCCGAAAACATACGTTTTTCCATCTGGGGACAACCAACCTTGGTGATTGTAGCCTTGCTCTTGATATACAGTTATGTTTTGGAGAAATACAGGTGAAGCTGGATTGTTGAAATCAAACACACGTAAACCATCAAATCCGCAATTCAAATAGGCAATATTGTCTCGCACATATACATCATGGACTTCCGAGATGTCATTTGGCCCAGTGTAAACAAGAACAGGAAGCTCTGGATTTGCCAACGAAAAAACTTGCATTGAAATCAAACTTGACATAGTGCCGTTTGTTGTTGGAGTAATAGAACACGCATAAAGTAATGCATTGTCCTCGTCAATAAATATATTGTGAACCCGCGTAAACGTTGTGTCATTTTCGGCAACAACATGAACAGAGTCCGGAAGGAAACTTAAATCTATAATTTGCAAACTACTTTCACCTTCGTCACAAACAGCATAAGCATAATTTTGATACACCTTTAGATCTCTGTGCACAACCGACATTGAAACAAACTTGCCTGCTACAAAATCAATTTCTTCAAATTTGTATTGAGGTGTAATCCTAAAATAATGCGTTCCTTCTGTTGATCCAGCAATAGCGTATTCAACTCCATTGGAAGTATATCCCCAACAATCGTTGTACTTTACGTTGGATGAATTAGAAAGCAGGCTAGGATTTTGCCAATTGTCTAAAAGCTCTATGTTTTTTCTGTCTTGGGAAAGAGAAAAACCAGAGAGAATGACAATAAAGAGAAATAATCCAATTCGCATTTTAGATAAAATATGTTAATGTAAAGGTAAAACATTGCAATCAATTCAGCCGAGATAATATGCGATTAGCGAATATTACTTATTTTAGCGAGTTATTAATAGATTAAAGTGTCAGATTCAGTAATTATCATTCCAACCTACAACGAAATCGAGAACATCGAAAAGATGACTCGCACGGTGATGTCTTTGTCAAAAGATTTCCATGTATTGTATGTGGATGATTCTTCTCCTGATGGAACGGCAGATGCAATTCGTAAACTACAAGAAGAATTTCCAGGAGCAATTCATTTAGAGGAAAGAAAAGGAAAACTAGGATTAGGAACGGCATATATCCACGGATTCAAATGGGCGATAAGTAAAAAATACGATTTCATTTTTGAAATGGATTGCGACTTCTCTCATAATCCAGATGATTTAATTCGTTTGTATGAAGCTTGCCAAAACGTTGCAGATGTCAGCATAGGTTCACGGTATTGTAAAGGAGGGAAAGTCAGTAATTGGCCGATGAAACGTGTTTTAATGTCCTACTTTGCAAGTGTTTATGTGCGAATGATATTATGGATAGGAATAAAAGATACAACGGCAGGATTTAAATGTTACCGCAGAGAAGTGCTAGAGAAAATAAATTTAGACGGAATAATGTTTAAAGGTTATGCGTTTCAAATTTGCATGAAGTATGCAGCAAAGAAGCATGGATACAAAATCACAGAAGTACCAATCACTTTCATAGATAGAGAGTTTGGACAATCTAAAATGAATACTGGAATATTTAAAGAAGCATTTTTTGGAGTTTGGAAAATGCGAAGTATGGACTTATGAGTAAATCAATATTATTAAAATCAGGAACAATCGTCAACGAAGGAAAACAATTTGTAGCTGATATTCTAATAAAAAACGGAAGAATTGAAAAGATTTCTTCTTCGATTGAAACACAAGAGAATTGTGAAGTAATTGAGTTGAATGGAAAATTTGTCATTCCAGGTTGTATTGACGACCAAGTGCACTTTAGAGAGCCAGGATTAACTCACAAGGCAAACATATTCACGGAATCAAGAGCGGCTGTTGCTGGAGGAATTACTTCCTTCATGGAAATGCCTAATACTGTTCCGAATACTTTAACTCAATCATTATTAGAAGATAAATACCAAATTGGCGCAAAATCATCCTTGGCAAACTATTCTTTTTTTATGGGAGCTTCGAATGAAAATATCGAGGAAGTTCTAAAAACGAATGAAAAAAATGTATGTGGAATAAAGGTGTTCATGGGATCTTCAACAGGAAACATGTTGGTGGACAATGAACAAACCCTGGACAATTTATTTTCTAAAGTTCCCATGTTGATTGCAACGCATTGCGAAGATGAAGCTACTATTCGAAGGAACATTGAAGCTGCAAGAGCAAAGTACGGCGAAAACGTTCCAATTGAACAGCACCCATACATTAGAAGTGAAGAGGCATGTTATATTTCTTCTTCCATGGCTGTGCGATTGGCAAAAAAACACGGTACACGGTTACATATTTTACATATTTCGACTGCTAAGGAATTAGAGTTGTTCGACAATTCAATTCCTTTGGAGCAAAAGAAAATTACAGCGGAAGCGTGTATACATCATTTGTGGTTTTCAGAAGAGCAATATTCCGAAAAGGGGAATTTTATTAAATGGAATCCTGCAGTTAAAAAAGCGAGTGACCGAGATGCAATTTTTCAAGGTGTTTTAGATAATAAAATTGATGTAATTGCAACAGATCATGCTCCGCATACATTAGAGGAAAAAAACAACAATTATTTCAATGCGCCTTCTGGTGGACCGCTTGTTCAACATGCATTGTTGGCAATGATGGAAAAAGTGGAAGAAGGAAAAATCACAATTGAAAGAGTCGTAGAAAAAATGGCGCATTCTCCCGCAACGCTTTTTAAAATAGTTGATCGTGGTTATATTCGTGAAGGTTACTTCGCTGATTTAGTTATCGTCGATGCACTAGAAACAGTCGTAACGAAAGAATCACTTTTATATAAGTGCGGTTGGTCGCCATTTGAAGGAGTAACTTTCTCTAATAGAATTCACTCTACTTTTGTCAACGGCGAATTGGTTTACGCCAATGGCAATGTCTTAGAAGGACAATTTGGCTCAAGACTGCTTTTCAATCGATGATGCGCTATTTTTTCATAGCGTGGGTCGTTCTGATTTCATCCTGTTCAACTGGAGTGTTTGAAATAGAAAAACCAAAAAACTTAATATCTAAAGATAAAATGGTGCAAGTGATTAAGGAATTGGTGAAGCTAGAAGCTCATATTCAAGGAATTTATCCATCTGTTTCTGAATACAATAAAACCATATTAAACTCAAGTGATAAACTATTCAAACGATTGAAAGTAAACAGTAAAGACTTCGAGGCGTCAATGGATTATTACGGCTCCCACCAAGAGCAAATGAAAGAGATTTACAATGAAGTTTTGGACGAATTGAATTCGGAGCTAGGTGAGTTACAATCGAAGGAAAAGTAAATTAATAGAGGGATTTATAATTTGCAATCCATTCTTCATCCATCACATCAGTCATTATCATCCAAAAACTGGTGTCTAAAAAATAATCAGAATCTATCTGGCGAATTCCATAACGATTATATAAAAATTGTTCTTGTTTAGATGAAGGGCGATGGTATTTATTACTCCAGCCAATATCTGAATTGTTGTTAAATGGATAGGTGCCAAAGTGAATTTTCCAGAGTGAATCGATGGGTAGACATCCCAAAACTGGTTTTAGAGTGATTGAATCAGTATAGATTGCACAGTCGATATTATGTTCTTTAAACAGATCGACTCGTTTTGGATTATAAATACTAGGCCAATAACCTGTAACTATTTTTGCAAAGGATTCGGCATCTACATTTTTTTGCCTACTTAAATTGTATCCATTATCCAAATAACATACAAAAGAGGTTACTGATGAATTTGCACCAATAGCAACACGAACTCCAAAAACAGGTTTAGTTTCAGGTGTAATTATTATTGAGGATGAAATCATCCAACACAAAATAAGCAGCAGTCTTGCTTTCATATATCATATTAACGAAATTTATAGTAAAAGGTTATTTCAATCAATTAGGTTGAAATAAAATCAGTTGCTGCAATTTACTAAATTAAATTACCAAGGTAATTGATTTTTTTTTTATAATTTAGTACTCAAACCAATTGATTCTTTATCTCGCATTATTAGGAATAACAAGCATATAATAAATCTATGAAGAAAATCACTTATTTACTCGTTTTTTCTGCAGTATATTGTTTTTCGATTGCGCACAGTCAAGAAGACTCTCTTGCATTTGACGGAGTGGTTGAAGGTCCAGATGAACCTGAATATGTTGAAGAAGTTTTTAGTTCAACTCGCGTAATAAATGGTCACTCAACTGAAATGTTGAACAAAAAAATCTTAGAATTTCGCATTGAACATCGATTTGGTGATCTGGCCGGGTCAAATGGAGGAGCGCAACAAATGTTTGGTTTGGATCAAGTTTCGGATATTCGTTTGGCTTTTGAATACGGAATTACGGACAACTTTAATATTGGAATGGGAAGGAGCAAGGGGAATGGGCAGCCATATCGTTCATTGCTTGACGGATATGGGAAATACAGAATTTTGCGTCAGAAGAGACACGGTATGCCTATATCACTAGTAGCAATGGGTACAATGGCTTTTACTTATATGAGAGCATCGACAGATATATCTCAAGTATCTGCTTTTCCAAATTGGCAACATCGCTTCTCCTATACTGCGCAGTTGCATATTTCAAAAAAAATCGGATCTTGGCTGAGTCTCAGCCTATCTCCTTCTATTGTGCATAGAAACTATGTTGCGGCTACAGATCAAAATACACTATTTGCTATAGGAGCTTCTACTCGTTTTGCTATTGGCAGCACAATGGGCATTGTACTAGAATATTACCGCGTTTTTGGGGATTCGAAACTAAGAACTACAAATTACAATAGTCTTGGGGTAGCATTTGAGTTTAAGACCTTTGGTCATAACTTCACCATTAATCTTACAAACTCAACAGGATTTGGTGAATCACAATTTATTACAAATACTTATACAGATTGGTTGAAAGGACAATTTAGATTAGGATTTTCAATTGGAAGAAAGATTTCTTTTGGAAAATAAGTGACTTAATCCATCCAATTTGACGAATTCCGCATATGTATTTTTGGAATGGCTCAATAATTGGATAACAAAAGAAAAAAAGAAATATGAAAAAAATATTTTATCCCTTAGTTGCAATTGGAATATTGCTAACATCAGCAAAAATGGCATTGCCAGTTAAAGAATATAAAGTAGCAGAAGGATACTCTGTGAAATTTGACAGTAAGGATCCCTCAGGTACTTTTGACGAATTAAAAGGAGATGTAAAGTTTGATAAAGACAATTTATCTGATTCTCATATGAATTTTGAGATTGACGTTGCTTCAATAAATACTGGAAACGGTATGAAGAATAAAAAGGCAATGACCTCTGAGTGGTTTGATCAAGCGAACCACCCAAAAATTACTTTTGTTTCTTCAAAATTAGAAAAGACGGATAAAGGTTATTTTGTACAAGGTAACTTAACTATGAAAGGAACTAAGCGTTATCGAAAAATACCTGTCGCATTTGATAATACAAGCAGCGGTTTGAAATTAACAGGGACTTTCTGGGTAGAACGCTCTTATTATAAAATTGGTAAGCCAAGTGGTGGAGTACCTGATAAAATGAAAATAACGTATAGTATTCCAGTAAAATAAAAATAAATTATGTTCAAAGGCGCATTTTTAACTGGGATTATCTCAGGGGTTGCAGCGACAATTGCCTGTTTGGTCTATTCTAATTTTTACGCAGGATTGTTGGTCGATTTTACCGAGGCAACAAGTGTCATTGCGGTTTTATCGAATTGTATGATGGTTAGCATGATCGGTTGTTTTGTGTATTTTGGATTATCAAAAATAATTAAGAACAAGCAGTTTGCTGAGTTTTCCTTTAACCTTTTAGTTACAATTGCTTCGTTAGCTGCGGTTTTCCTATTTTTAAAATCAGATGATCCTGAATTTAAGAATGAAGACGCTCAAATGATGATCGATTATTACAAAGGATTTGTAATGCCGATGCTATTTTTTCCAGCATTATCCTGGATGACTTTTAAACCTTTATTTATAAAAGCATAATGAAAAAGTTATTTTATATTTTTTGTGTAATCGCTATAGCTGTTGCTTGTAAAAAAGATCAAGTTCCACCTATAACATGTACAGATAATGTGTCATACTCCGCTGATATTTTACCCTTAATTAACTTGAATTGTTCGACAAGTGGCTGTCATAGCGCCACTGATGTGGCAGGTGGATATGATTTCACTACATATGCATCGATTAGTTCTAATGTAAATAAAATATTAAGTTCTATAGATGGATCAGGTCCTATTTCTATGCCACAAGGACAACCTAGTTTAGATGATAGCATCGTCGCGAAGGTTGCTTGCTGGTCTGCGAATGGAGCCTTGGAAAACTAATTAAAATAATATAAACTATATACAATGAAAAAACAATTATTAATACTTCCGATATGCATGCTAGGTGCATTTAGCTTTTTCTCTGTTCAAATTTCTGTTAATTCAGAAATTGTAAAATTCGATTCGAAAAGCGTTCATAAAAATAGTAATGGCTCTCCTACTGGAAAAACAGGTGCACCGGGTGAAAGTGCACAAGCTTGTACTGGATGTCATGCCGGGTCGGTTATTCCAGGAGCAAATCAAAATATTTTTAAAGTTTTTGACGGAGCAACAGAAGTAACGGCTTATATCCCAGGAGTAACTTATCAAGTGTCACTGGGATTAGCATCAGGTAATGCGAGAGAAGGATTTAGCGCAACAGTTTTATTGAATAGTGATGATACAGCTGCAGGATCTTTTCCTGGTTCAGGATTGGTGGGTACTTCTGTTACATCTGCAGCTAACGGAAGAGATTATGCGACGCACACAATTTCCAGCAATATGGAAGGAAATGCAACATGGGAATGGGATTGGACTGCGCCAGCAATTGAGGAAGGGCCAGTAACTTTTTATGTAGCATCGAATAAGGCAAATGGAAATGGAACTACTGGAGGTGATGAAATTTATGTGTCCCAGCACATGATTGCCAGTACTTTGGGAATAGGTGAAAGCAAAGTTGATGCAATTAATTTTAATTCAGGTTACAATGCGATAAACAATGAATTGATGATCAGCTATTCTTCACTTACCACTGAAAATGCATTCGTGAAAATCGTCGATTTATCCGGTAAATCTGTTTTTACTAGACAATTGGGCGCATCTGAAATCGGCGTAAACAAAAAGGTAGTTAAGCTGAAAGATGAGATTTCACATGGGTCATATGTTATTCAATTTTTCTTAGGAAATACTCCTGTGGCAAAAAATATTATTTTATAATTGACTAGTCCCAAATGTACCACTAAGTTCCCATAACCACCATGCGGTTAAAGAGCTTTTCTCCGAATTATCTGCGATTTAGCCTATAGCAAAATTCGTTAAGGTAGTTCTGGAGACACTCATTTTGATCATATGATAAACTCCGAGTAGGTTTCTTTTAGCTTTGCTAATCCTGAAACGGCAGTTTGCACATTGCTATTGCCATATTGGATTGCAGCCAATAGTATTTTGTCTCAGAGTATTTCTTACAAATAATGCCTTCCTTTTTACGAACTGCCTTAAAGTGCATTTCACAACTGTTTTCGTCTCGGAAATACTCGTTGAACTAGTATATTTTCATCTTTTTTCTTCAAAGATGACGATCAATATCGTAAACTATTTACTTTGTGGTAAGATTCAGACCAGTCAATTATTCTTTTATTATTGCCATTAACGATCAAGGCTAGGAGGTGCGCCATTTACCTTTGATTAAGTTTTGTACTAAAGAAAGTTGTTTTAATAGACTAGTTGTGCGAAGTAAGAACGGAGCATGCATTTTAGCCGATCTTATATACCTTCTGAGGTAATGTGGCTTTATTTTGCATGAACAAGTTTCGTGATTTCGACAAATGTCCCATCAATAACAAGAATGACGAAATATATGCCATCATCATATTTTAAAGTGTTAAATGTGTGTTTGTTATTTGACGGATTGTCTATTTCAGTATAGTCTAAAATGTTTCCTAGTGCATTACTAATTTGCAATTCAACTTAACTGTCCGAATAGTTCCTTGAAAATGACGTCTTTTCTGAATCGAAAAGTTCATCTATTAACTCTGGTTTCGAATGTTGGGTTGACTTAATACTATCTTCTTTTTGGATTTCTTTTTCCAATCCCGTTTTACTCTTTTCTTCAATAGGAGAGCAACTTATTAATAGAAAAAAAAATAGAAGTTTTGTGAGTTTCATTTTATGTGCAATAACGGCTGGCGCTAGGCGTAGGCATAGATTTCAACCAAAATTGTTTTCTCGAAGTTAAGAATAGATTCTTATACATAATTGATAACACGAAGAATAGAGCCTATCCTTACGCTTAGTGTGTGTTATGCACGGTATTCATTGAGGTTTCAATAGTATTGAAGCGTTATTTTTTTTAGAATATACTTTTTAATGTGGGATACTGCCAACAAAAAAAGGGAGGGCACAATTTGCCCTCCCTTTTAATATTTCTAAAACAAGTATTTAAATACTATCTAAGAATCATAAGTCTCTTAGTGTCTAATTGATTTCCAGCTCTTAATTTCAGGAAGTAAGTTCCTTCTGCAAGATTGTCTGAATCCCATTTGATGACATGTTGGCCTTTTTCAAATGACAGATTAGTTATCACAGCCACTTTAGTTCCATTTACTAAATATACTTCCAATAAAACTTCTGTTGCGTCTGTGATTTCAAAAGCAATTTCAGTTGATCCATTAAACGGATTTGGGTGTACTGATAATCCAGTTAAAGGTTCTATTACAAAATCATTTGATTCTGAGTTCAGCATGCTTTTAGCTCCAGATGTACTTTCACAAGCAATTGTTATAACATTTGAAAGAGGATCATAGATAGAACCCGCTAAACTTACGTTAGTTACTTCTAAACACCATTCACCTGTTGGGTTTCTTACAGTAGCTGAATTAAATGACACTTGACCATTTACATCAGTCGTTCCAGAAACATTACTCGCTGATGTCCCAGAGAACGATCCGTCAACAGTTGCTCCAGAAACCGCAGTTCCAGTAGCATCAAAAATTGTTACTGTCGCAACTCCTATAAATCGGTTTCCACCACCGTTAGCTTCACGCACCACAGTTATATTTTCTACATGTATAATAGGATCAACACTTACTACTAGTGTTGTCGCGTTAGCTACATTAGAAGTTGCTGAGTTACCAACAGTATTGTAAGCAAAAACACGATAGTAATAAGTAGTCAATTCATTTAATGCATTATCGTCGTATGTAACAACATCAGTCCCTACTGAGGCAACAAGAGAGAAAATTGTTCCATCTTCAGAACGCTCAATGTAATAACCATCTTCATCAGATGCATTGTCTGTCCAATCAAGACTTATTGAAGAGCTTGAATTAGCAGTTGCAGATAAAGCAGTAGGTGCAGAAGGTATAGTATTCTCTAATGTCGTTGCATTAGCTATATTAGAATAAGTAGAGCTACCAGCAGTATTGAAAGCTACAGCACGATAATAATAAATAGTCAATGCATTTAAAGCATTATCAGTATAGGTAGCAACATCAGTTCCAACTGATCCAACAAGAGAAAAGTTTGTTCCATCAATAGAACGCTCAATGTTGTAACCATTCTCATCAGTTGCATTATCCGTCCAAGCTAAATCAATAGAAGAACTAGATACTGCAGTTGCAGATAAAGTTGTTGGCGCAGCTGGTATAGTTGCAGGTGTAGTAGAAAAAGTATAGTATTCAGAATAAGGAGTTGCTATATCAGAATCAATTGGAAAAGTTGGAGCACCTGTTCCACCTTGTACATCTAACCACCCCATAGCACCTTGATCTTCATGGTCTAAAATATGACAATGCATAATAGTTCTACCAGCATAAGGAGTTGTAGTTGCTTGATTTAAATCAAAACGAACAGTCATCTGAGATGCCATTACATCGTAGAATTCTCCAGCCTCAAAATCTCTATCATCCACTAAAGCTTGAATATGATAAATATGTAAATGAAATGGGTGCCTTACGTTTCCAGAAATACTCCATTCTTGTACTTGTGTAGTAGGAAGAGTGTAGTTTGCATTCATATGGTCAAACTTACTTCCATTAACTGTACGAGCTCCCATAGATACTGACTCTGTATTTACATTTGTTTCAGTTCTAAGGTCTCTTAAGTAACTTGGTCGAATAGCTGACCATGTAGAAACACCATCAGTATCAAAAGGATGCACAGTTGCATCAGGTGTTCCATTCACATGAATGTTAGCCATAATGTTTCCTCCTACTTTTACCCATGAGTCACCAGTAGTACGGATCGCAAAATCAGCACGAGAAGCACCTGTCAATTTTAGCTTATTAGTTGTAAGGTCTTTTGGAGTAACAGTACGCCAAACTCCATCACGAGCAAGAACCATTACTTCACACTCTGGTCCAAATTCAACATCTCTTAACATTGCATTAGGGTCAGCAACTAATACGCGCCAATGTTGCCATGTATTTGCAGGCATACAGATGTTTCCACCAATAATTCCATTTGTTGTCCATGTAGCGGCAGATAAAGAACCTCCCATGAGAACATCTCCACCAGTCCCTGCAGCGGTAGGGTCAATTTTTGCGAATAATAACTGACGTTCTTCCATTCCTGCAACATTTGCTGGAAGACCATCGTTAGAATCATCAACTATTAACATTCCAAGCATTCCACCGGCTACTTGTAAATAAGTAGAACCATGATGGTGTGCATGGTACCAATAAGTACCACCAATATGATCTGCTGGGATATCCCAAACAAAATCTCCACCTTTTCCACCTTCAAAAACACGAGTTACGTCATCTCCTGGAGATTCTCCAGAGATGTGCAGCCCATGTGTATGAATGTTAACAGCATTAGGATCTTTAAATACATTGTGACTTGTACTCAAAACCTCAAAAGGCAAGGTGTTATGCAAACTCAAGATATACTTGTTTCCTGGAACTACATTTATAGTTGGTCCGGGTACACTATAGTCAGTTCCTTCTTGACGATACGCTCTTGTCGTAAATGTTTCACCATTGTTCATTGTCAATGTAGTTTCACCTACTTCCATCACACCACTGTAATATGGTTCAGGGTTGGTTGCAGATACAGGATGGAATGTCCATTGAAATTGTTGCGGATCTTCCACAAGGTTAGCTGGACATTGTCCTTGGACATTGGATGAAAACAAGATTAATAATAATGTTGTAATCAAATGTGAGCTGGAAAAAACAGATTTTTTCATAAAAGTGAACGTTATTTTGGTTTTTAAAAGTGCAAATATAGTATATGTATTAACCCAGTCTATATTAGCTGATGATTCATTTAATTAATTGTTTAATACGAGTACTTCATAATATATTTTAGATTAATTCTTGTTTACAACAGTATTGCCAAACTTTTAAAACTCTGAAAAACATACACCTATGTTTATTAGGTGAGATTTAAATTCCCGTTTTGGGAAAAAAACATTAAAATGGGACAAGTGTTTTTATATAAAAGTGGTGGAAATATAAAAAGGCATCCTCTTCTTGAAAATTACTTTTACCATAGTTTTTTTTGCAGTCTTAGCTCCTACTTTATGTTTGGATAGAAAATACTTTACAACATCTACAATTCAATTCATCTTCTTATCTTAGTACCATGCAAAAAACAGCGATTATTTTCGGAGCAACTGGCCTTACTGGTTCTTTAGTTTTAGAGCAACTTCTTGCCGATGAAAATTACACAACGATTAAACTCTTTTCGAGAAAGGCCTCAGGCATTTCTCACCCAAAAGTGAAAGAATACAATGGTGATCTATTGAGTCTAGAAACCTTCAAAGAAGAAATGACGGGAGATGAGGTATACATCTGCATAGGAACTACCAAAAAGAAAACCCCTGACCACGAGCAGTATCGAAAGATAGACTTGGGTCAGATAAAAAAGGACATTCGTTTGAGTATGGAGCGCATGGTAGAATACAGGTTTATCTGGACTGATTTATATAACTTACTCAAGAACAATGAAAGAATATTTGCTCACTTCTCAGGAGTGCATAAAGAGAGGATAGCAGGAAATTTATTTCTCTTCAATCGATTGATTGAAATGGGACTGATGAGATCGTCTGATTTTAAGAATGAATATGAAATGCTTTCCGAAAGAATGATAAACTTTGGAGACACTTGGATTTACACGTCGGAATTATATCGTAGGAAAAGTACTTTAGAAAATATAGAACATCAGAGCAAAGTAATGATAGCAATGATTTACCCTTATCTAACTGAAGAAGGACGTCATAAATATTCGGATGCCGTTTAATTTTGCAGTTTCCTTAGTTTCTTTGTACATAACG
>CAWUSK010000010.1:0-80579 GCA_963925035.1 uncultured Flavobacteriales bacterium | reverse complement strand
CTTCTTTTTCCGAAGGAATAATAGTAGTTTTCTTATTAGGATCTTTCATTTTAATTCCATCGTGTAACATTTTAATAAGTTCTTCTTCCGTTTTACCTCTCAAACTTTTGTCTTGTCTTATAATTATCTCGTCAAACATTTCTGCAGCAATACTTCCCATTTCATTATTATCTTCAAGTCGTCTGTCTCCAATTCCTGCAATAATTCCAACTTTTACAGTGGCCTTTAACTCGTCTACAAAATCTTTTAGAGCTCTCATCCCAGCAGGGTTGTGAGCATAGTCTAAAAGTATGCTAAAGTCTTTAAACTCAAATAAATTTAAACGTCCAGGAGTTTGTGATGAAGAAGGAATAAATGTTTCTAAAGCAGCTTTTATATCTTCAATACTAATGCCTTGAACATGCGCAGCCAAAATAGCTCCTAGAACATTTTGAATCATAAATTTAGCTTTTCCGCCATAGGTTAAAGGAATGTTTTCGGCTTTCATTAAGCGCATTTTCCATTCTCCTCTGCAGATTGTTACGTAGCCATTTTCATACACTGCAGTAATTCCGTTTAAACGCTGGAGTGCTTTTATCCGTGGATTATTTTCATCCATAGAAAATAGAGCAACATTACACTGAACATTTCGACGCATATCATACACTAAATCGTCATCAGCATTTAAAATAGCATAGCCATCTGGTAAAACAGTTTCAGGCACGACAGCCTTTACTTTTGCTAATTGGTCAATTGTATGGATTCCTTTTAATCCTAAATGATCAGCTTCAACATTAGTTACAACTGCTACATCACAATTTTTAAAACTTAAACCAGCTCTTAATAATCCGCCACGAGCACATTCTAATACAGCAAAATTTACCGTTGGATCTCTTAATACAAACTCAGCACTTGAAGGTCCAGTGCAATCACCAGTCATTAATAATCTGTTTTGAATATAAACACCGTCACTAGTTGTATAACCAACTCGATATCCTATCATTTTTGCAATATGCGCAATCAAACGTGTTGTCGTTGTTTTTCCATTGGTGCCTGAAACTGCAATAATTGGAATACAGCCTGTATCACCTTTTTGAGGGAATAATTTATCTATTACAGGAGCAGCTACATTTCTAGGTAATCCTTTAGTAGGAGCTAAATGCATTCTAAATCCTGGGCCTGCATTTACCTCTAGCACGGCACCCCCAGTTTCTGATAATGGCTTTGATATGTCGGTGGTCATGATATCTATTCCGCAAATATCTAAATCGATGATTTTTGAAATTCTTTCCGCCATACTTACATTTGCAGGATGTATAATATCTGTAATATCTTCTGCAGTTCCGCCAGTACTTAGATTTGCTGTGTCTTTTAATATTAACATCTCTCCTGTTTCAATTACAGAATCTAATGAATAGTTCTTATCTTTTATTATTGTTTTTGTTAAATCATTTACAGTAATTTGGGTTAGCACATTTTCATGACCATAACCACGACGTGAGTCACTATTCACGATGTCAATAAGTTCTTGAATAGTTGATTTCCCATCACCAATAACATGCGCAGGAGTTCTAATTGCTCCTGCTACTAATTTATTGTTAATCACTAATAATCTATAATCACTTCCTGTAATAAACTTTTCAACAATGATCACTCCGCTTTTAGAACTTTCTTTTGCTTGTTGAAATGCAATTAAGGCATCGTCATAATTTTGAATGTCAACGGTTATTCCTCGCCCATGATTGCCATCCACAGGTTTAATTACTAAAGGATAGCCAACATACGCACAAGCGTCTTTCAAGCTACTTTCCTTTCGGATAATATCTCCTTTTGGGACTTCTATTTCGGCTTGTTCTAGCAGGTATTTTGTGTCTTCCTTATCACAAGCCAATTCAACACCAATACTACTAGTTTCGCTGGTTACAGTAGCTTGTATTCGTTTTTGATTAGCACCATACCCAAGTTGAACTAATGAATATTTATTCAACCGAATCCAAGGAATCCCTCGACTTTCAGCCTCTTCTACGATAGATCCTGTACTTGGTCCTAGACGATCCTCCTCACGCAATTCGCGCATTTTTTGAATGTCGTCGGTTAAATCATAAACTACACCCGCTATTAATGCTTCGCAAATTCTAACCGAAGCTTTGGCAGCATATCTTCCAGCGGATTCTTCCATATAGGAAAACACCACATTATAAACACCCTTTTCTCCATAGTCACGCGTTCTCCCAAATCCAGTGTCCATTCCTGCTAGAGTTTGAATTTCTAGGGCAATATGTTCTACAATGTGTCCCATCCAAGTTCCTTCATCAACTCGCATAAAAAAACCACCTTCACATCCTTCAGAACATCTATGAGAATACATCGAAGGGAACATCTTTTTTAATCGACCAGAAAAACCTTTTATTTTATTCGAGGGTTTTTCTTCCATTTCCTGAAGATCCAATACCATTACGATTAATTTGTGCCTTCTAACTGACCAATAATTTGGTCCTCTCATTGCATTGATTTCTCTAATTTCCATTTTTGGTTATTTGGTTATTTGTTGAAAGTATATAAATATATACATTTTAAAAGATAAAAAATAGTTTATTTTTGTCTTTTAAAATGAAATTTATGCAGCAAGTTAGAGGGATATTAATTCCAATAGGTGGAAATGAAGATAAAGGGAATGAAGAAAACGAAATGTACCGGCTTGAGTTTATTGATGATGGAATTTTGTATCATGTTGTAAAAGAGGCAGGAGGAGTTAAAGCAAGTATCGTAATAATAACTACAGCATCAAGTATTCCTATTGAAGTTGGAAATAATTATATAGAGGCATTTACTACTTTAGGCTGTAAAAATATTTCTGTTCTTGATATTAGAAGCAAGGAGGATTCTGAAAAACAATCTTCAATAGATTTAATTAGAAATGCAGATTGTGTAATGTTTTCTGGAGGTAATCAATCAAATATAACCAATAAAATTGGTGGAACAACAATTCATAGAATCTTATTAGATCGATACAAAAATGACAAAGGTTTTGTAATTGCGGGCACAAGTGCTGGAGCTATGGCTATGACGAATGAAATGATTTCTGGCGGAAGCGCTTCTGACGCATTTTTTAAAGGTACTGTCAGTATGTATAAAGGATTAGGCTTAATCCCTGAATTGATTATTGATACGCATTTTATTAAACGTGGTCGTTTTGGAAGGCAATCTGAAGCTGTGGCGAAATTTCCAAATTTAATTGGAATTGGATTGGCAGAGGATACAGGAATGATTATTAAAAATGGAAAAGATTGTACCGTAATTGGTTCTGGTATGGCAATTGTTTTTGACGGAAGTTCGTTAACACACAATAACGAGGAAATTCTTGAAGAGGGAATACCAATGACAATAGCAAATCTAAAAGTTCATGTCTTATCAAATAGTGATCAGTTTGATATTAAGAGCAGACTTGTTAAAGTATTGCCAATTGAGGCGCCTTTTATTTAGTTCTAAATACTCTCTTTTTTGAATTCTTCGAATTCTACAGAAGGTATAACACTACTTATAAATAGAAATTTCTTCTTTTCCGTTTGATGATTTAGTGGCTCTGTACATTCCTTCTGTATTAAAAGGCATAGCAACATTTCCTTTGGAATCAACTGCAATTAAACCCCCATCACCGCCAATCTCCAGGATTCTTTTATGAATTACTTCGTTAGAAGCTTCCAATAAAGACATTCCTTTGTGTTCGATTAAACAAGCTACATCATAAGCTACAACACCCCTTATAAAAAATTCACCACTACCAGTACAAGAAATGGCACATGTTTTATTATTGGCATAATTTCCAGCTCCAATCATAGGACTATCTCCGACTCTTCCAAAACGCTTGTTTGTCATTCCTCCTGTTGATGTTGCTGCGGCAATATTTCCATCAATATCGCAAGCAACTGCACCAACAGTACCAAATTTACTGTCTTTTTTCTTTGTATGGTCGAGTTCAAAACTATCTGTATCCTTAATTTCTAGCCATTGCTTATGACGAAAATCATCATAAAAATAAGATGCAGGTTCAATGGTGAAATTATTCATTTTAGCAAATTGCATAGCTCCTTCTCCAGCTAAAAAAACATGTTCACTCTTTTGCATAACATCACACGCTAATGAAATAGGATTTTTAATTCCAGAAATTAAACTCACAGCCCCCGCATTTAAGTTCTTTCCGTCCATTATAGAAGCATCCATTTCATGGGTTTCATCCGCTGTGAAAACGGCTCCTTTACCCGCATTAAATAAATGCGAATCTTCCAAAACGATAACCGCTTTTTCCACGGCATCAACTGAAGTTCCTCCGCCCTCTAAAACTGAATATCCTGCATCCAGAGCTACTTTTAAAGCCGCTTTATATTGATTTTCTAATTCATTGGTCATCATTCCTTTTACCAAAGTTCCTGCTCCACCATGAATAGCAATTGAAAAAATTTTCATCTGTTTTTTTTTCAAAAATACACTATAATTAAATTAGCAGGTTATGTTAAAGGAAATTATTTAATGGTCATCTTACTTTATTAAACATGATAACTTTAAATAGCATGCTGAATAAACCAATAGCACCAATCACACCTTGCACCAACGTTTCAACTGGAAAAGTAGAGTACACCTCTTCGCTCGCTCCCGTAAGAGCAGATTGGAGTTGGCTAGCTTTCATCGGACTAGATTATCACCTGAAATGGTAAACACACCTTTCTTCAAATTATTATTTTTGAATTAGTTCGTGTATGTCCTAACTATTTAATCAACACGAAACGTATAATAGTTCCAAGAAAATGAACAAACTCATTGTTTCAATGAATATTTATTATATAACTGTATATCAATTATTTGTATTTTTGAAAACTAACCAATTCAATTAATTATGAAAAAGAATTTAATTTTTGTGAACTTTGATGTTTTAGATAAAGCTCGAAGTAAATTTGTTGATCCAATTACATCCAAACTGGATGAGGGTACTCTTTTTAAATCATTTGTTATTTTATTGCTCAATATTGCCGCATTTAGTGCTCTCATAGGCGGAGTAATAATGACTATAAATGGATTAATCGGTGATGAGAGTTTTATTAATAAACATATAACGAGTGAATTTGTGGACGGTGCGCACCAAGCCGGCGCTGTCGGTGGGCTTATTCTCGGTATAGTGCTGAGTTTATTTGTTGCATGGTTTCTTTATGCACTAATAAGTAAGCGCACAGAGCAACTGAAAGATGAGAGTTACGATAGTCTTTTGAGCTACTTTTTCTTAAAAGTTTTTCCAAGGATGATTATTATTGCTGGAGAAGTTACATGTTCGTTATTGGTTTATGTATCATTATTAGGTTTGATTGCTACTTGCGTCGGTTCTGCTGCATACGGCCCTTTAGGTGGTTATGGTCAGATGATGATTGGTATTTTTCCAGGGATGGAAATGATCCCATCTACAAGAGTTGATCTTATTGGAAACTATGACTATTTTGAGGAAGGTATTAAATCCGGTTTACTTGGTTTAGTTGGTTCCATCATTACTTTAATAGGATTTTATATTTATCGAGAAATATATAATTACATGATTAAGCTTGCTGTATTATTAATTGCATACATGCCAAAATTTGCAATCCCTTTTGCAATCCGAAATAGAACTATTAATTAATTAAATGAGTATCCTCCACAAAAAAAATGCGGAGGGTACTCATTTTTTTCTAGAAGGAAAAATTCAGACTAAATATTTATTGGACTTGCAATATAATTCTGGACACTAAGTTAAGTCATGCTGTTTGTTGTTATTTATTTCTAACCCAAATTCGCTGATAGTTTTGTAATTCAACGCTGAATATATTCTGTTCCTGCTATAGCAAGTTTCTATCCATTTAAAAATTGACATTTCAGCATCTGTTCTTCTAATATATTCATTTTTTAAACACATTCTGTTTTTAAGCTTTTAAAAAAAACTTTCAGCAACAGCATTGTCCCACAAATCCGCCTCCTTGACATGCTTTACTCAACAAATTCATAGCTTTTTAGGATATTTCTGCACTTGGTACAAACGTATTGAGAACCTCTGTCAGAATGAAAAATTAATCTTTGGTTAATTGTGCCGTTTCCAGCTGCCATTTACCAAGCTTCAATTACAGTTGATTCTGCTGTCATATCTTCACTCATTGCCCAACCGATCACTTTTCTGTCAAATAGATCAATAATCACCGTAAGATATAACCATCCTTTTGAGGTCTCAATATAGGTGATATCTGACACCCACACTTCATTCGGTCAGCGGTGGTGAAGTTTCGATTTAATCTATTGGGGGCAATTGGATAACTTTGATTTGAATCGGTTGTATGTTTGAATTTTCTTTTTCTTCTTGCTTGTAAGCCAGATGCTTTCATGATTCTTACTGCTCGTTGTCTAGAAACCTTAAAACCTCGTTTTTCAAGTTCAATAGCCATTCTCGGGGATCCATAGCTTTGATGACTGTCTTCAAAAATAGAATGGATGGAATCCATAATTTCTTGATTTTCTGGCCAAAGCTTAGATGGCACAGTTGACAACCAGTTGTAATAACCGCTTTTACTTGTCTCTAGGACTTTACACATCAACTCAAGAGGATGTTTTAGTTTATGTTGTTCTTGCTTCAATCTGTGGATCGAAGAGGCTTTTACTGCTAATTCCCGAGCGGCCTGCGCTACATTCCCCTCTTTTCTTCCCCCAACTTGATTGAGTTGAGCTTAAAATTTGTGGTAAATTTTCTTCTTGACATATTGATAAGGTAATTTATAAAAAAACACCTTAATTCACTGTCCAGTTATTTATAGCACATCCATTCTCAACCTTAGAATAAGATGATTTTGATTGAAAAGAGAAAGTACTTTTGGTAATGTGAATTAAAAATCACTAGATTTCACTTATGAAATTCATACATCCTTGAAGCTATACTTGTAAATAAGTAAGCACATCCGATCTGTAACCGTCCAGTACCGATTAATCAATATATGGGTATAATCAATTCATAAATCAACTTTCGTAGGTATTGTGAAATAAATTTTATTATTTTTGGCTAAATAAACTAAGAATACGATTAAATTAATCTTTGAGAACATGAAAAAAATAATTAGTTCTTTTGCTATTGCAGCACTAATGACATTTGGATTTGCGGATTCATCAATTGCACAAACACCTGGTGTAGCAGAGCAAGCGCAAGAAGGAAAAACAAAAGCGGATACTCCTGAAGAAGCAGTTGAGTTAGATTTCGTTCAAACTTTAAAACAAAAATACATTGAAGGTGATCCTTTCTGGATGACTCCTGTATTAATTTGTTTAATTATCGGTTTAGCTCTTTCTATTGAGCGTATCGTTTATTTAAACCTTTCTACAATTAACACTAAAAAGTTTTTAGATGAAGTTGAAACAGCATTGAAAAATGGTGGTGTTGACGCAGCTAAAGACGTATGTAGAAACACAAGAGGTCCAATTGCATCCATCTTTTATCAAGGATTAGATCGTTCTGATGAAGGAATCGAAATGGTTGAAAAATCAGTAGTTTCTTACGGAGGAGTTCAAATGGGACTTTTAGAAAAAGGACTTTCATGGTTATCATTGTTCATCGCTCTTGCTCCAATGCTTGGGTTCTTGGGAACTGTAATCGGTATGATCTTCGCCTTTGATAAAATTGTAACAGATGGTCAAGTATCACCAACAACAGTAGCAGGTGGTATTAAAGTAGCACTTTTAACAACTGTATTTGGTTTGATTGCAGCGATTATCCTTCAAATCTTTTATAATTATATCGTTTCTAAAGTAGACGGTTTAGTAAATGAAATGGAAGATGCGTCTATCTCTTTAGTAGATATGATGTTGAAAAATAAAGTGGCAAAAGCGTAAGCTTCCTACAAAAAAATAACTCATTTAATTAAAAGATATGGAAACGAAAAAACTCAATATGTTCATGAACATTTTAAAGTTCGGGCTTGTTGCAGTTGGCGTTATAGTATGTATTTTAGTTATTGGTGGTCCTAATGCAGAAGCTGTTCTAGAAGAACAAGAGTCTTTTAGAGAAGGCGCAAGCTTAGGAATGGCAATTAACTATACAATGCTTATAATCATCGCCAGTATTGCAATAGTGCTTCTGTTCTTTGTTGTTCAGTTGATCACAAATACAAAAAAGACAGTTTATTCAATTATCGGAATTTTAGTTGCTTTAGTCATTTATTTGATCTTTTGGGCAGCTGGAACAAACGACACGAATGAATCATTGCAACTATTAGAAGATGTGCAAGTAGAACAAGGTACAATAGCTACAACAACTGCTGGTTTATATACTGCAATCGTTTGTTTGGTAATTGGAATGTTAGCGTGGGTTTTAAGTCCGCTAATGGGAAAAATGAGAAAATAATTAGAACATGGCAAAGCGAGAAATTCCTGAAATAAATGCTGGTTCGATGGCGGATATCGCTTTCTTGCTCTTGATATTCTTCTTGGTTACAACTACCATGGATAAAGATCAAGCGTATCTCAGAGATATTCCGAAGAGAATTGTAGTGAAAACTCCACCGCTTCTTGTAGAGGAACGAAATATTTTTGCAATTCGAGCAAACTCAAGCAACGACCTTATGGTGCGTACTGAGTTAATGCAAAATCCAGACGATATTTCTGAACGTGTAATTGAATTCTACACGAAGAACGAAAGGCAAAATGATCCTGGAAATAACTTTCCGATGTATTCACGCATTAGCATGAAGGAAATTGAGTCTCAACTTCGCGCTGCAGAAGCAGCTGCAGAAGAGGTAGAGAATACTCCAAATGCACTGCAAGACATGATTGATTTTAAATACCGTCAAGTAGACGAGTGGGCGAATAAGAAGAATGCACTGAAGTTATTCGGAAAAGCTGAATTGCCTGAGCTTCACACTCAAGCGCACATTCGAATTGAAGTTCAGCAAGCTACGGAATATAAATTGTTTGCAAAGATTCAATCTGAATTGGAAGAAGCAATTTATGAGTTGAGAGATAAAGCGGCACAGGATGTATTTGGTGAATCATACGGAATTATTAAGAAAAGATATGATGTAGATAAAAAATTGGATTTAAAAAGAGATAAAGAAAAGTTAGATTTATTATCGATTTTGTATCCAGCTAAATTTATCGAAGTAACTCCGAAGAAGTAATCTTCAAGATTAACTTAAAAAATTTGATGAATTATGTCAAAATTTAGAAAAAATGATGATGGTAAAAAAGCTCCTGGTGTAAATACATCGTCCTTACCGGATATTGTATTTATGTTGTTGTTTTTCTTCATGGTTGCGACAACGAGTAAAGAGTCTGATCCAACAGTAAAAGTTGTTCAACCGAAAGGAGCGAGAACAACGGACTTGACGCCTTACAAACAACGTTCTGAAATTGATTTCTTATACCTAGGAACACCTGTTAATAAAGCACGTGCTGCGAAATATAAAGAAATGGGAATGGAGTACTTGTTGTTCATGGATAATGTTGCTCAATCTACACCAGATGACTTGTACAACGTGAACGCAATTCGTAAGTGGAAATTGGATAAGTTTGAATCTAAGCCACCAAGAATGAGTGAGCCAATTGAAGGTGTTATCACTTGTGTAAAAGCTGATGAAGGGGCACCAACAGGAATGATTTTTGATATTCGTAAAGAATTACAAGAAATAGACGCAGTGAAGATTGCGTACGCGGTTAGAGATAACGGTAATATTTAATTAAAACATTAGTTTATTAACCCCGTCTACTCCAAGTTGACGGGGTTTTTTTATAGTATAAAGTATGGAAAATTTTGAAGTAATTAATCCCACACGTATTGTTTTTGGGAAGAATCAGTTAGGTCGTTTAAAAGAACTACTAAACGCTGAACACGTAAAAAAAATCTTGATTACCTATGGTGGTGGGAGTATAAAAAAAACAGGCTTGTTGGATCAAATTTTGACAGAGTTAGAATCGTTTGAAGTGATTGAGTTTGGAGGAATTGAACCAAACCCTGAATACATTACATTAATGAAGGCCGTTGAATTGGCACGAATTGAAAAAGTAGATTTCATTTTAGCCGTTGGTGGCGGATCGGTGATTGATGGAACAAAATTTATATCAGGAGCAATTGGTTACAAAGGAGATCCTTGGGATGTATTGACTAGAAAAGATAGTTGTGTATTTACTTCTGCAACTCCATTTGGAACAGTTTTAACTCTTCCAGCTACAGGTTCTGAGGCAAACTCTGGAGCCGTAATAAGTCGCCATGAATTGAAAGTAAAAGTGACAATGGGTGGGCCGCTTTTCTTCCCAGTCTTTTCTTTTTGCAATCCAACACTAGTTGCAACTTTACCTAAACGACAATTGGCCAACGGAATTGTTGATGCATTCATGCATACATTAGAGCAATACGTGACTTATCCAATGGGTAATTTATTGCAAGAAAGAGAAGCAGAAGGAATTCTGTCTACTTTAATTGAAATCAAAGATGTTGTGAATCATCCAGAAGATTATCGTTTAGCTGCGAACCTGATGCATTGTGCTACACACGCGCTCAACGGGAATTTGCGTTGTGGAGTTATTACTGATTGGACAACGCATATGATTGGTCACGAATTGACCGCGCTCTATGGAATTGATCATGCATGTACTTTGGCGATTATCGCTCCGCGTTTGTATGAAAACCGATTTGATGACAAAAAAGAAAAGCTAACACAGTATGGTAAGCGCGTATGGAACTTATCTGGTTCTAACGAAGAGATTGCAAAAATGGCGATAGTTAAAACGGAGGAATTCTTTCAAAGCTTAGGTGTTAAAACACGCTTATCGGAATATACAGACGCTTACGAAGATGCTCCAAAGAAGATTCGTTCAACTTTTGAAGATCGCGGTTGGGACGCAATGGGAGAACGTCAGTCATTTATTCCTGAAATGGTTGAAGAAATAGTTAAAGCTTCGTTCTAATGTCCTCTAAATTGGTTCATATTCTTCATGAAGCAACTCCGGCTGTAATTGATTTGTTGGAATCGGTAACACTGGGGACTAATGGCGCGCATTACCGACATTTGGATACACGGCAGCGTATTCTCGAAACTGACAATCCTTTGTACTTGTCAATTGAACGCAACGACGCTATTATCGGGAATGTTACGTTTTGTCAACGTGGTACCAATTGGTACATACGTTATTTTGCATTTGACAATCGTTTTCAGTCTTCCGGGACAAAAAAATCGAAAGGAAATAGTTTAATAAAAAGAGAAATTGAAACTTTCTTTCAGAATGCCATGGAGAATCATGGGGTGAAATCATTTTATGCTTACATCGATCCGAAGAATGTTAAAAGCTTCTGGATGGCTGAGAATTTTGGGTTTAATACCATTTCACAAGTCGCAACTCAAACGTTTAGTCGCGTTAAACCAAAAGCACAAACCCGAATTGTTGAAATAAATAATTGGAAGGAAGTAGAATCAATCGTTCAGGATGCTTTTTCAGGACATCAATATTATTTTGAAGCGCAAGCGAAGCCTCCTTTTTATGGATTGAAAAATGGCCAAGGAGAAATAATAGCTTTAGCGAAAATCAACTTGGCGGATTGGGAAATAAAACGCTTACCTGGAAAACTGGGAGGGATACTGACTAAAATAATTCCATTTATCCCCAGACTGAATAAGTTAATTCATCCGAAGCGACATTCATTTGTCGTTCCAGATTGTGTTTGGACAAAAAACAATGACACGCAATTGTTAGAAGAGTTATTTGAAGGAATTTTATACATAAAAAAACGAAATTTAATCATTTGGTGGGTGGATGTAAAAGACCATTTGTACCAAACAATTCAATCCAAGGTGAAATGGGGCTTGTTGAACAAACTGATTGGTGTCAGTCGCGCGAACGTTGTTGAAAGAACTATAGAACCATCAAATCAAAATAAGAATCAACCAGTATTTACATCCGGATTTGATTTCATCTAACCGAATTTATAGTTTAACTTTGGCACATGAAATATTTGATTGTTGGATTAGGAAATCCAGGTTCTAAATACGAAAACACCCGCCACAATATCGGATTTAAAGTGCTAGACGCTTTTGCAAAACAGCGCGAAGTTAGTTTTGAAACGGAAAAATTGGCAGATGTTGCACGAACGAAGTTTAAAGGACGAAATATCCTTCTAATTAAACCAAATACGTTCATGAACCTGTCGGGAAAGGCAGTGAATTATTGGATGCAACAAGAAAAAATTCCACGTGAAAACATTTTAGTCGTTACCGATGATATTTCACTTCCATTTGGTAAACTTCGAATGAAGGGGAAAGGATCCGATGGTGGACACAACGGTTTAAAGGACATTCAAGCAGTATTGAACACGAGCGAATACGTTCGATTGAGAATTGGGGTTGGAAATGAATTTTATCCTGGCCAACAATCAGATTATGTATTAGGAGAATGGTCCAAGGACGAAAATTTAGATTTGCCAGAGAGAATTGATACGGCAACAGAATTTATCAAAGGATTTGTTTCTGTTGGTTTGCAACTCACAATGACAAACTGGAATGGTAAATAATTATCAATCCACCAATTTAGATTTGTCAATTGAATATTAGTTATCTTTGCCCACTGAATTATTATAACACACATGAAAAGAGAAAGAATTGTTGCAATTTTAGCTTCCGGAAAAGTTGGAAAAGCTGTAGTAGTAAAAGGATGGGTTCGTGCATTTCG
Organism: uncultured Flavobacteriales bacterium; assembly: GCA_963925035.1. Classification (GTDB taxonomy): domain Bacteria; phylum Bacteroidota; class Bacteroidia; order Flavobacteriales_D; family Crocinitomicaceae; genus UBA4466. The sequence goes on along the minus strand of CAWUSK010000010.1, from coordinate 67,892 downwards.
AAGTAATCGTTTTGTGCAAATCAATGACGGCTCAACAATTAAAAATATACAAGCTGTAGTTGATTTTGAAAATTTCGATGAGGCATTATTAAAACGCATTACAACAGGTGCAGCGGTTGAGATTTCCGGTAAACTGGTTGAATCTCAAGGAGCAGGACAGGCGGTTGAAATTGACGTGGAGAATGTAATCATTTTAGGTGACGCAAATCCTGACGATGTTCAGAAAACCGTTATGCAGCCTAAGAAGCACAGCATGGAATTTTTACGTGAACAAGCGCATTTGCGTTTTAGAACAAATACCTTCGGTGCAGTTTTCAGAATTCGTCACGCAGTTGCTTTTGCAATTCATAAATACTTCAACGATAAAGGCTTTTTCTATTTGCACACGCCAATTGTAACAGGCTCGGATGCAGAAGGTGCAGGTGAAATGTTTCGCGTAACGAATTTAGATCCGATTAACCCACCTTTGACAGAAGATGGTGAAGTTAATTACAAAGAAGACTTCTTTGGGAAAGCAGTGAATCTAACAGTTTCGGGACAATTGGAAGCTGAACTTGGAGCAATGGCTTTAGGACAAGTGTATACGTTTGGACCGACATTTAGAGCCGAAAATTCGAATACTTCTCGTCACTTGGCAGAATTTTGGATGATTGAGCCGGAAGTTGCGTTCAATGATTTGACCGACAACATGAACTTGACGGAAGATTTCTTGAAATACATCGCAAATTATGTGTTAATGAATTGCGCCGACGATGTTCAATTTTTGAATGATCGCGAAGAGCAAGAACAAAAATCTAAACCAGAAAGTGAACGCAACGAATTAGGATTGATTGAACGAATGAAATTTGTTGTGGAAAACGACTTTAAACGTTTAACATATACAGAGGCAATCGAAGTATTACGTAATTCAAAAGCATACAAGAAAAGGAAATTCAAATACGAAGTAGAATGGGGTGTTGACTTACAAAGTGAGCATGAACGTTACTTGGTAGAGAAAGAATTTAAATGTCCGGTTATCTTAACGGATTACCCAGCAAAAATTAAAGCATTTTACATGCGTCAAAACGACGACGGTAAAACAGTTGCTGCAATGGATGTGTTGTTCCCAGGAATTGGAGAAATTGTTGGTGGATCTCAACGTGAGGAAAGAATGGATGTCTTGAAATCAAAGATGGCCGACTTCAATATTCACGAAGAAGAGTTAAGCTGGTACCTAGATACGCGACGATTTGGAACTGCACCGCACGCAGGATTTGGTTTAGGATTTGAACGCATGATAATGTTCGTTACTGGAATGACAAATATTCGCGACGTAATTCCATTCCCAAGAACACCTATGAACGCCGAGTTCTAGGTAGTTCAAAGTTCAAAAAGTTCTAGAGTTTAAAGTGTAACTAAAATTAGTTAGTATCGATTTTAATTAATGTTTTTTCTAAGGAGATTTACATCAAATTTACAGAAAAACCAAAGTCATATTTCGGCGTAATCAATAACCAAATTATTCGTGCTTCAGGAAGTATAATGGATAATATTGCGGAGAGATTTGAAAGAGGTGGAAATAAAGAATTTTTACAGTATCTTTGGATAGCTAAGGCAAGTGCGGGAGAATGTCGCTCTCAGATATATCGGGCGTATGATTTAAGTTTAATCACTGAATCAGAATTCGAAGGTTTTAAGTGTAAAACAGAGGAAATATCTCGTACGATTTATGGATTGATAAAAAGTATTAAAGATTCCGAGTTTAAAGGACAAAAATACAAGTGAAATGATTAAACATTCAGCTGTTTTGACCTTTTGACCATGGACCTTGGAACTATTAAATATGGCATTAAAACAAAATTTATCGTTTAAGTTAGAGCAGCGTCTTTCTCCACAGCAAATTCAGTTGATGAAGTTATTGGAAGTTCCTACCATGGAATTAGACCAACGAATTAAACAAGAAATCGAAGAAAATCCTGCACTTGAAGAAGGTGAAGAGAAGGATGAAGATGAATTTGAAGACCAAGACGATCAGGACGAACAAGAAGAAGACGACAATGACTTTGACATAAACGATTACATTTCGGATGATGATAATTACAAGACTCAAGTCAATAATAAAAGCAATGACGACGAAGAAAAATCTATTCCTTATTCTGGAGATGAATCATTTCAAGAACGATTGTCGGGGCAATTGCATATGCTTAACCTGAATGATCAAGAGTTTATCATAGCCGAAACATTGCTTGGAAATTTAGACGATTCAGGATATTTGAGTCGAGATACAGAATCACTTGTAGATGATTTGGCTTTTTCAGCGAACATTACCGTGACAGAAGAAGAAGTAGAAGAAGTTTTAAAACTGATTCAAGATTTGGATCCAGCAGGAATTGGCGCACGTGATTTAAGAGAATGCTTGTTGATTCAAATCAAACGCAAGCATGACGGTAACATTTCACGGTATACTGCAAGAAAAATATTGGAAGATCACTTTGAAGAGTTTACAAAAAAGCACTACGAAAAGATCAAAAAGAAATTAGAAATTGGAGATGAGGATTTAAAAGATGCAATTGACGAAATTGTGCGACTAAACCCAAAGCCGGGAGGCTCCATGAAAGAATCTTCGGGAAGTCACCAACAAATTATTCCTGATTTCTTAATCACAGAAGTCGAAGGGGTTTTGCAACTGACAATCAACGGAAGAAACGCACCTGAACTGAAAGTAAGCAGAGCATACAAAGAAATGCTTAACACATATGCAGATGGTGCTGTGACAAAAAAATCGGACAAAGAAGCCGTGTCGTTTGTCAAGCAAAAGTTGGACAGTGCAAAATGGTTCATTGATGCGATAAAACAACGTCAGAACACCTTATTGTTGACGATGGACGCAATCATGAAGTATCAAAAATTGTATTTTGAGACTGGCGATGAAACAACATTGAAACCAATGATTTTGAAAGATATTGCTGAGATAGTGAGTTTGGATATATCAACCATTTCTCGAGTAGCGAACAGCAAACATGTGCAAACAGGCTACGGTGTTATTCCGTTAAAATATTTCTTTTCTGAATCAATGTCAATGGATTCTGGCGAGGAAGTTTCTACACGTCAAGTCAAAAAAATATTATCTGATGCCGTTGAAGCTGAGGAAAAAAGAAAGCCTTTAACCGATGAAAAGCTGGCACTTCTACTGAAGGAAAAAGGATATAACATTGCGCGTAGAACAATTGCAAAGTATAGAGAGCAATTACATATTCCAGTTGCACGATTAAGAAAGGAGCTTTAATGAGAATTGTTTCGCAAATTATTTCTTGGATTTTCATGCCTTTGTTCATGCCGATTTATGCATTGTTATTGGTAATGTTTATTCCTTCCAATATAGATTTCATGCAAAATGATCAGTGCATGTATGCAATGGATATCCAATTCAAAAAAGCGTTCTTGTATATGTTTCTAATTTTTGCTGTGCTGGCGCCTGGAATTTCATTCATTTTATTAAAACGAAGTGGACTAATCGGTTCGTTAGAAATGGATGAGCGCCGTGAGCGATTTATTCCAATTCTTGTCATGGCAATCTATTGTTTAGTATTGTTCTTTTACATTCTTTATTTGATACAGTCGAACCGATTGATTGTGCCAACGTTTATTATTGCATTGCCGCTATCAGGAGCTGCTGTAACAACTGGGTTTTTGATTGTAAATCGATGGAAGAAGATAAGTATTCATGCGGCATCTGTAGGGATATTGACTGGATTTGTACTGGCTTATATTTTGCATCAAGTCGAATATCAATTGTGGGTATTTATTCTTTCCGTATTTATATCTGGATTAGTCATGTCGGCTCGATTGTATTTACAAAAACACACCTTTTCGGAAGTGTTAATTGGCTGGTGCATTGGAAGTTTATTTACTTTTGCAATCTGCTTGTGGTATTGAAATCACACACAATTTTAGAACATTTAATTTATAGAAAATGAAATTTTACGGATTAGTACTTATTGGTTTATCGGGTTTCTTATTATCAACCTGTGGAATGATTAACGAGAAAAATAAAGGAAAGGGAATCAACCTTTTTACGGTAAGTCAGGATAGGGAGTTAGGAGCTCAAGTTGCTTTAGAAATTGACGGAAACCCAACTGAATACCCAGTATTAGATTCCATGAAATATAAGGATGTGTACGATTATTTAAATAAAGTACGTGATAAAATTTTAAATGCCGGCGGAGTCGATTACAAAGATGAATTTGAATGGAGATTGCGTGTTATTCATGATGACAATACCTTGAATGCATTTTGTACACCAGGTGGCTACATTTACATTTATACAGGGATTTTAAAGTATTTAGATTCTGAAGATCAATTTGCAGGAGTGTTAGGACATGAAATTGCTCATGCGGATATGCGTCACTCTACACGTCAAATGACAACCATGAATGGAATTGATTTCATGTTGCAAGTTATGGCCGGAGATCAAGTCGCATTGGCAAGTATTACAAGTCAATTAGCCGGGCTGAAATTCTCTAGAAATCATGAGACAGAAGCGGATCAAAAATCAGTAGAATATCTGTGCGGTACGGATTATAAAGCAGATGGTGGAGCTGGGTTTTTTGAAAAAATTCAAGCAGAAGGAGGATCTAAAACACCACAGTTCCTGAGCACACATCCTGACCCAGGAAATCGAATAGAACATTTTCATAGTGCAGCCATTGGATTGGGGTGTCCAGGAAAAAACAATTATGCAACAGAATACAAACAAATGCTTTCAAAACTTCCTAAATAATTGAAAACTATAATTCATGATAGTTCATTTAATTACTATATTTAGAGGTAATCAATCTAGAATCATGTTTTAATGAAAACAAAAAGAACCTCACTCAGCGATATAGCAAAAGCACTTAATGTGTCAAAATCTACAGTTTCTTTTGTGCTCAACGATAAAGGTGATCAGTTTAATATCAGTAAAGAAAAACAGCGTTTAATTAAAGAGAAAGCAAAGGAGTTATTGTACGTTCCAAACTTTTTTGCGAAGAGTCTGAGACACGGAGAAACAAAAACGATTGGCTTAGTTTTACCTGATATTTCAAATCCGTTTTACGCAGAAATGTGTAAAACTATTCAAGAGAAATTATACAATTCAGGTTACAATACATTTATTGTAAACACCAATGGCGACAAGGATTTGGAAAAGGTGTTGATGACAGAATTGATTCAACGAAGTATTGATGGAATGATTATCGCTCCAAGTAATCACATTGATGATTTAGTTCCGATATTAATTGCGACACATATTCCAGTTGTTTTTGTAGATAGGCCGGGCGATGAAAATGCTGACTTTGTTGGAATTGACAATAAAAAAGAAGCGGAAAACATCATTACTTTATTTTCTGTGAAACCAAAGAAAGTAGTTGCTTTAGCGCCAATTCCGGTAAATGTCTCTACTATTCAGGCAAGAGTGAATGGAATTAAATCTTCCTGTAAGGCATCAAAAATTAATTTTAGTTCAGTCGATTTACCAGTTGACCAAGTGGTGATTGATAAATTGATTAAACAAGAAATTGACAACGGTGGTGATTCATTCATTACCTTGAATAATAAGTGTACACTTCCTGTGCTTTCTGCGTTAAAAAAACTAAACATCGAAGTCCCAAAGGATGTTCGTCTAATTTCATTTGATGATAATGAGTCATTTGATTATATGAATCCACCAATTAGCGCTTTAAAATTGCCAATTACCGAAATTGGTTTGAAATCGGTTGAAAGACTTTACGAGCGTTTAAAAGAATCAAAAGCTCCAGGAGAGCATTTTTTACTGGACTGCGTATTTCAGGTAAGAGGATCACATTAAATTTTTAAGATTTAGTGTCCTTAGATTTCTTTGAAATTATTTTGGCAACAGCCATAAATTACAATATTACTTTAGCAATATTGTTTTAACACAATTTATCGATTAATTTCATTTAGAAATATTTGGTAAATAAGGCAACCGTGCACTAGTTTGTCCGTTTAAAAATTAATAAGATTATATTTTAAAAAAAGAAAACCGCTATCGCTATGAAAATATTACTCATCTCATTTCTTTTTGTTTGCTGTAATTTATATGCGCAACAAGAAGCTGTTGGCACTTCAACGGACTCATTATTAAATAATTATTCTTCATCAAGTGATTGGCATTCGGAAAATGCGATGAATGGGACTGTTTCGATATCTAAAAAACAAAATGAACCACAAATTATCCATAATAGGGCAGAACTTGAAAACGAATTTTTAAGAATTAATAAACATATCGAGAGTATCAATTTTAAAATCGAATCGATTAATGCAAATGCAGAAGAATTCCAGATAGCTACTGAATCTGGTTGGTTTGAAGATATGGAAAGAATTAAAGTTGAATTGAATAATCGAAAAATTGAAATTCAAAACACATTAAGTAATAATTAAACCCCATGAAACTAATTACTACTATAAACAAATTAATATTACTTATTAGTATTAGTTTGACGCATTTTAATACTTTTTCACAGGGTTCAACCTGCGCTCAAATGCAACCTATTTGTACCCAAGTTGGGGCTAATTTCCCAGCAAGTATAAATACAACTTCGGAAGCAGGAAATAATTATGGATGTTTAGGTTCTCAGCCTAATCCAGCTTGGTATTATCTTGAGGTTGCCACAAATGGTAACATTGATATGAGCTTAACGGCTGCATCAGATATTGACTTTATCATCTGGGGACCATTTGCAAGCTTGGCTGCAGCGCAAGGAAATTGTGGTGTTTTAGGAGGAAATGTTGATTGTAGTTATTCTGGAACAAATATGGAGACTCCATCAATACTAGGTGCTGTTGCGGGTCAGGTTTACATCATGCTAATTACAAACTTTGCAAATGTCAATCAGAATGTAACCTTAACACAAACGGGGGGAACGGGTTCAACAAATTGTAATATTGTTTATCCATGTGCGATTAGTAATTTCACAGCAAATATCGGACCTTGTATTTCCCCAGGAAATACATATAATGTAACTGGGCAGATAACTTATACCTCTGCACCTTCGTCAGGGAACTTAATTGTACAAGATTGTAATGGAACTCAAACCGTTGTTGCTAGTGCTCCGTTTGCTTCTTCGGCAGTGCTTAATTATACGGTTAATGGAATGTCAGCAAATGGTGTGCCTTGTAGTTTAACTACTTTTTTCTCTGCGGATCCAGGCTGCACAAATGGACCAATAAATTATACTGCGCCTAACCCATGTAATCCTTGTTCTATTACTAGTATTACACGAAATCCAAGTAATTGTTTAGCAGGAAACACTTATAATGTGACCGGCCAAGTTGCATACGCGAACGCACCTACAAGTGGAACTTTAACGGTTTCTAATTCTTGTGGTGGATCACAAGTATTTAATTATCCTTTCCCAGCATCACCTGTTTCATATTCGATTAATGGGCTTGCCGCCAATGGAGCTGCCTGTGACGTCACGGCCTCATTCTCGGCCACCCCCTGTACTTTATCAGGTGGTTATACTGCGCCTGCATTGCCTAATGCCAATGCTGGAGCACCACAGGCATTAAATTGTACTGTAACTTCAGTCGGATTGAGTGGTTCTTCTTCAACAGGGGGAGCAACCTTTAATTGGTCTGGACCAGGTATTGTTTCAGGAGGTGCAACTGCAACTCCGACGGTAAACGCAATTGGATCATATACTGTTACAGTAACCAATCCCGCTAATAGTTGTACTAGTACAGCAAATGTTAATGTCACTCAAAATATTACTCCTCCAAATGCCAATGCTGGGGCGGCTCAAGTATTAACTTGTGCAAATCCTACAAGAGTTCTTACAGGTTCTTCCTCAACGGCAGGCGCTACGTTCTCATGGGCAGGTCCTGGAATTGTTTCAGGAGGAGCGACTGCAACACCAACGGTCAATCAACCGGGTACTTACATGTTAATGGTTACCAATCCAGCAAATGGATGTACGGCAACGTCTACCGTTAATGTTACACAAAATATTATTCCACCTAATGCCAATGCTGGAGCTGCTCAAGTTTTAACTTGTACAAACCCTACAAGAGTTTTAACGGGTTCTTCTTCTACCGGAGGTGTCACTTTCTCGTGGTCAGGACCAGGGATTGTTTCGGGAGGAGCTACTGCGACTCCAACAGTTAACCTTCTTGGAACATATACTTTAACTGTTACTAATCCAGTAAATGGATGTACTGCAACGGCGACAGTAAACGTTACTCAAAACATTACTCCGCCGAATGCGAACGCAGGGGCAGCTCAAATTTTAAATTGTACTGTAACAAGTGTTGCATTAAATGGTTCTTCGACAACAGGAGGAGCAACTTTCTCATGGGCAGGACCAGGCATTGTTTCAGGAGGAGCTACAGCTTCACCAACAGTAAATCAACCAGGGGCATATACATTGACTGTCACTGATCCTGCAAACGGTTGTACTTCAACTGCTACGGTAAATGTTACCCAAAATATTACATCGCCTAATGCAAACTCAGGGACGCCACAAATTTTAAACTGCACTGTAACAAGTGTTGCATTAAACGGATCGTCATTAACTGCAGGTGCGGCATTCGCATGGGCAGGACCTGGAATAGTATCAGGAGGAACAACAGCCACTCCAACGGTCAATCAACCAGGAACATATACACAAACTGTAACTGATCCTGCGAACGGTTGTACTTCGACTTCCACTGTAAATGTCACTCAAAACATTACGCCACCAAATGCCAATGCTGGTGCGCCTCAAGAATTAACTTGTACAAATCCTACAAGAGTTCTTAATGGTTCTTCCTCAACGGCAGGCGCTGCGTTCTCATGGGCAGGTCCTGGAATTGTTTTAGGAGGAGCAACTGCAACACCAACGGTAAATCAGGCTGGAACTTATGTGTTAACTGTTACTGACCTAGCGAATGGATGCACATCAACTTCGAATACGACAGTAACCAATGCAGCAGCTCCGGATGTAAATGCTGGACCAACAAGTATTTTAAATTGCAGTGTTACGAGTTTAGCACTGGGCGGATCATCCGCTACTGCAGGTGTTTCATTTTCATGGTTTGGCCCAGGCATCGTTTCTGGAGGCGCTACCGCAACTCCAACCATTGACCAGCCAGGGACTTATGTGTTAACTGTTACAAATCCAGCAAATGGTTGTTCAAGTGTATCAAATGTAAATATCACTCAAGACATTACCATTCCATATGCCAATGCAGGTATTTCTCAGGAAATAAATTGTACTTATCCAACAATTACTGTTAATGGTTCAAGTTCAACTGCTGGTGTGAATTATGCATGGGCGGGACCTGGAATTGTTTCTGGGGGAAGTTCTGCTACTCCAGTTGTAAACCAGCCAGGGACTTATAACTTAACCGTTACAAACCCAGTTAACGGATGTATTAATACGTCAACAGTTGCCATAACTGAGGATGTTGTGATTCCATTAAATGATTTCGTAGCCGATTCTCTATATGGATGTGGATCGGTACCAGTTAATTTTCAAGAAACGAATGGTCAAGTTGGAATGAATTATGATTGGGATTTTGGAAACGGAAGCTCTTCGTCTGCAGGTAGTTCTGTTTTACATTATTTTGACCAAGTTGGGTGTTATATTATTTCTTTGACTGTTACAGATCCAACTAATGGTTGTTCAAACTCTGTGACTTATCCGTCATTAATCTGTGTGATTGCACAACCTGTAGCCGCTTTTTCAACATACCCGTCGCAGTTAGAATCAATAGATGGTTATTTAACTACTAATAATGGATCCGAGAATGCGACGGAATATCAGTGGAACTTCGGAGATGGAAGTATAGGAAGTAACTTAACAGAGCCAACACATAGTTATGCTGATAATGTAGGAAATTACACTATTCAGTTAGTAGCTTCAAATCAAGGCTTATGTTTTGATACAGCGTACGTAATAATTGATGTGATGGAAAGTTTAATATTCTATGTTCCGAATACATTTACACCAGACGGAGATAGCTATAATGAGTACTTTAAGCCAGTTTTTTATAGTGGTTTCGATTCTTATGACTTTACAATGTTAATTTTCAATCGTTGGGGAGAAATTGTTTGGGAATCACACAATTATGATATTGGTTGGAATGGCACTTATGCTGGTAATATTATTCCTGACGGAGTTTACACTTGGAAAATAGAAGTGAAAACGAGCAGAAATGATGAACGAAAAGCATATGTTGGACACGTGAATGTTCTACGCTAATCCTTAAATTATTGCAGCTGTATTGAGAAATTAAAAGCTGAATTGTTCCTGTTGATTTAGCAGTGTAAGAAATATTCGATTGCAGGCCATATGCATCATCGTTGTATGCAAGTTATGTATTTCCGGCTACATTTAACACTGTGATTTGAGTATCCCATGCTGCAGATCCACCATTCGAACAAAAAGTGAAATTATAAGTATTACCTCAGAGGGTATTTATGGTAAAATAATTTCCGCTTGACACGTTCGTCTGTGTCTGATACCCGATGGTAGGTTTCAATGTGCCATCAGAAGTTTGGTTTCCATCAAAAATACAAGCGAAACAGTTCGTTGAAATAACCAAAAGCACGAATATCAATAGTTGTAGTGGTTTCATATTGAAATACTAATTCGGCGCAAATCTAACTTACTAAATCTGTTTAGTAAAAATTGAATGAAATAAAATTCAACTGAAGTTGGATTGGTAGATATAGATTAAGGGATTTCAAAAATCCTTACTAAACAGATTTAGCAAGATTTAATATTGAAGACCTAATTGACGTGGAATAGTTATATCAATGCGATAATAAGTTGATCATCAATTTTTTGAACTTTGGCAACTCCATGTTTTGTTAAGCCTTTTACAGCAATGTCCCATTGTTTTCCGCTGAGTCCAGCCTGCTCTTTCAAGACATTTAAATCCATAGATAGTTCTTTCGAAAGAATATCAAAGATGAGTTTTTCATTTTCAGTTAACTCAGGTCCTTTCTTCTCACCAAATTTCTCTGGTCTCATTTGAGGGAAAAACAACACTTCTTGGATCGCAGGATTATTGGTTAAAAACATAATCAACCGATCCATTCCAATACCAAGTCCTGATGTTGGAGGCATTCCGTATTCAAGTGAACGCAGGAAATCTTGATCAATTAAACCGATTGCTTCATCGTCACCTTTTTCCGCCAAACGAACTTGATCTTCAAAACGCTCGCGCTGATCAATAGGGTCATTCAATTCAGAATATGCATTTGCTATTTCTTTTCCGCAAACCATTAACTCAAAACGTTCAGTTAACTCTGGGTCTTCTCTATGCTCTTTACACAATGGAGACATTTCTTTCGGATAATCAGTGATAAATGTTGGTTGGATGTAATTTCCTTCACATTTCTCACCAAAGATTTCATCAATTAATTTTCCTTTACCCATTGTTTCGTTCACGTCGATTCCCATGCCTTTCGCAGCGACTCTCAGTTCATCTTCGGATTTCCCTTTAATGTCAAAGCCAGTGAATTCAATTATAGAATCACGCATCGTTATGCGCTTGTATGGTGCTTTGAAACTGATTTTATGCTCACCAAATGCACAATCTGATTTACCATTCACTTCATTCGCGCAATGCTCTAATAAGCGCTCTGTGAATTCCATCATCCAATTGTAATCCTTGTAGGACACATAGATTTCCATGGCTGTAAACTCAGGGTTATGCGTTCTGTCCATCCCTTCATTTCTGAAGTTCTTTGAAAACTCATAAACACCATCAAATCCGCCTACAATTAATCGTTTTAAATACAATTCATTCGCAATTCTCATGTACAATGGAATGTCCAAGGCATTGTGATGAGTAGCAAATGGACGAGCCGCTGCTCCGCCTGCAATTGCCTGCAAAATTGGAGTCTCAACCTCCATATATCCAGCATCATTAAAGAAGTTACGCATAGCGCTAAACAACTTTGTTCGCTTAATGAAAATTTCTTTTACTTGTGGATTTACCACCAAGTCAGCATAACGCTGTCTGTAACGCATTTCAGGATCTGTGAAAGCATCGTGAACTTTTCCATCCGCATCTGTTTTTGGAAGGGGCAAAGGCTTCAATGATTTACTCAACAAGGTAAGTTCCGAAACTTTGATGGACGTTTCACCTACTTGAGTTTTGAAAACGATTCCTTTGATTCCAACGAAATCACCTAAATCCAGTAATTTTTTGAAAACAGTATTGTAAATAGTTTTGTCTTCTCCAGGACAGATTTCATCGCGGTTAACGTATACTTGAATTCTTCCTTTTGAATCTTGAATTTCAGCAAATGAAGCCTTTCCCATATCTCTTTGAGACATCATCCGTCCTGCGATACAAACTTCTTTCCCTTCTTGGAAGTCATGTTTAATTTCAGTCGAATAATCTGTTACTGGATATAATGCTGCTGGATAAGGATTGATTCCTATGTCACGCAGTCTTGTCAACTTTTCTCTTCGTTGAATCTCTTGATCTGAAAGTTCGATGCTCATTTATTAAAATTTAAGACAACAAAGATAGCGATTATTGCACATTTCGAATTGCAAATCACAGATAAGAATAGAGTTTGCAATTTACAATGTGTAATTAGTAATTTGTTATCGGCTTTTTGTAATCCGTATTTAGTAATTTTACAGCATGGATTTGAGTACGGTAAAAGCATTACACATAATTTTCGTCGTGAGTTGGTTTGCGGGTTTATTTTACATTGTCCGCTTATTTATTTATCACACGGAAGCCCAACGCAAGGGAGAACCAGACCGTTCTATTTTATCGGAACAGTACAAGATAATGCAAGGTAAATTGTGGTGGATAATTACAACTCCGGCGATGATTTTAACGGTAATTTTTGGAACGTGGATGATCATTTTAGTTCCAGCTTACCTTGACGCTCCATGGATGCAAGTGAAATTATCGTTTGTAGCGTTGTTGCTCTTTTACCATTTTGTCTGTCAAAAAATTCTATTTGATTTAAAGAAGAATAAGTTCAATTGGAAATCGAACGGTTTAAGAATTTGGAACGAAGTCGCTACATTGGCATTAGTAGCAATTGTATTTATTGTGACATTAAAAGACAGCATGAATTGGATCAAAGGAACAGTTGGATTTTTCGCTGTTGCCATTGGTTTAATGATGGGAATTAAACTCTACAAAAGATTGCGTCAAAAATAATTCAATCATTCCCATCGAATAATTTAACTTTACAAGAACAAAATTTTCTATATGTACAATTCTATTTTAACAGAACGAAAAGGACAAATCGAGATTATTACAATTAACCGTCCGGAACAAATGAATGCGTTAAATAAAGAAACGATTCAAGAATTACACGAAGCACTTTCTTCAGCGAACGAAGACAGTCAAGTTGGTGTGGTTATTTTGACTGGTTCCGGAGACAAGGCATTTGTGGCTGGAGCTGACATTAAAGAATTTGCACATTTTTCCATCTCGCAAGGTGGTGAACTAGCACAACAGGGGCAAGAAACATTGTTCAACTTCATAGAGAATCTGAAAAAGCCTGTAATTGCAGCTTTAAACGGCTTTGCTTTAGGTGGAGGATTAGAATTGGCAATGGCTTCTCATATCCGCATTGCTTCAGAAACGGCACGAATGGGCTTGCCAGAGGTTGGTTTGGGAGTTATTCCTGGTTATGGAGGAACTCAGCGATTAACGCAATTGGTTGGCCGCGGAAAAGCAAACGAAATGGTATGTACTGCTGGAATGATTAAGGCAGATGAAGCATTAACTTGGGGCTTGGTAAATCACGTTGTTGCACTTGAAAATCTACTTGAAAAAGCAGAAGAAATTGCAGGAAAAATATTGAATAATTCAGCGACTGCAGTTGCATCTGCAATTCGTTCGGTGAATGCCAATTTCAAAGATGGCGTGAACGGATTTGATGTTGAAATTGAAGAATTTGGAAAATGCTTCGGAACAGCAGACTTCACGGAGGGAACAACTGCATTCATGGAGAAAAGAAAACCTAATTTTAGAAACTAATTGAGTTCCGTAAAAAGTTTATTAGGCCAAACAGCCATTTATGGGTTGCCAACTATTGTTGGACGACTGCTTAATTACTTTTTAGTACCCCTTTACACTTACTTTTTACCCTTAGATAAGTACGGAATTATTTCGGAGTTGTATGCGTGGGTAGCATTTCTTATTGTCTTATTGACATTTGGAATGGAAACTGCCTTTTTTAAGTTTTTTAATGATAAAACGGACAAGGACGAAGTTTTTAAAAATAGCTTTTTAACAGTTCTGGGAATTAACCTGCTTTTTCTTTTAGTTCTCCTCTTTTTTAATCAGGACATTGCTGATTTATTACTTTATTCAGACCACAATGAATACATCGTTTTACTTGGAATAATTGTATGTATTGATGCGTCCTCTGCGCTGCCAATGGCGAAGTTGAGATCAGAAAACAAAGCACTCAAATTTTCACTCATTCACTTCACGGCAATTGGAGTCAACATATCATTGAATTTAATTTTCTTTTTCTTTTTCTACAACGAAAGTCATCCTCACGAAGGGGTTTTCTTTATTCTGATTGCAAACCTTGTTTCTTCCTTGGTTAAACCAATTGGGACGTATTCGGAATTTATTGGTTTAAAATTAAAATATAACGCTGTTCTCGCAAAGGAAATGTTCAAGTATGCAATTCCTCTTGTAATAGCTGGTTTTGCTGGAATAATCAATGAAACGCTGGACAGAGTAATGCTAAAGCAATTGTTGTACAACCGAGGAGGCTTATCTTTAAAAGCAGCGGAAGCTCAGCTTGGAATTTACAGCGCGTGTTATAAATTAGCGATGATTGTAACCATTTTCCTGCAGGCCTATCGTTACGCCGCAGAACCTTTCTTTTTCGCGAATGCAAAAGATGAAAACAGGAATAAGTTGTATGCAAAAATAATGAACTACTTTATTGCATTTGTTTGCCTTGTGTTTATTGGTGTAGCGCTTAATATTGATGTGTTCAAATATTTCATTCGTAATGAAGATTTTTGGGTTGGATTAGATGTTGTTCCGATTCTACTTGTTGCAAACGTCTTCCTAGGTATTTATTTCAACCAATCCATTTGGTACAAGTTGAGCGGTCAAACAAAATTTGGAGCTTACATTGCAATTGGAGGCGCGGCAATTACGATTGCCGTCAATTTGATTTTTATTCCACTGTACGGTTTTTATGCTTCAGCCTGGGCAACACTTATTGTTTACGGATTACAGATGGTTGCATCGTATTTATTGGGTCAAAAGTATTACCCAATCAAGTATAATTTAAGGAAATTCGGGTTGTATTTTGGCTTAGCGTTGACTTTGTATTTTATCGCCTATTTTGTAAATATGGATGCAAATGTTTTCACATGGATGAAATTCTTTTTCCACAACTCACTAATTTTACTATACATTTCTGTGGTTTGGTTCATGGAAAAACCATCTAAACTAACGGTCAATCGTTAGTAACTTCTTTCATTTCACACCGTTTTTCAATTTCTAACGCCTCATTTTTTTGTAATTTTGAACGTTTATTTGAAGATTTGTGCATAGATATGAAAGTTAAAGTTATCAATCAATCCAAACACGCCTTACCAGCGTATGAAACAAAAGCTTCAGCAGGGTTAGACGTACGTGCAAATATTGATGCGCCAATTGAATTGAAGCCTTTGGAAAGGGCATTGGTAAAAACAGGACTTTTCATGGAAATTCCTGAAGGATATGAATGCCAAGTGCGTTCAAGAAGTGGATTGGCGTTAAAAAAGGGAATTTCTGTATTGAATGCGCCTGGAACTGTAGATGCCGATTATAGAGGAGAAGTAGGAGTAATATTGATTAACTTATCCAGCGAAACGTTTGTGATTGAAGATGGTGAACGTGTTGCACAACTGGTTTTCGCAAAAGTGAAACAGGCAAAATGGATAGCAGCAGAAATGTTGACTGAAACCGAAAGAGGTGAAGGTGGATTTGGAAGTACAGGAGTTAAATAAGGAAATGCATCAGTATTTAGACTTAGATAAAATTGAATTAAAATGAAGATAATTGTCCCGATGGCTGGACGAGGTAGCCGATTAAGACCTCATACATTAACTGTTCCTAAACCACTTATTCCTGTGGCTGGCCAGCCGATTGTGAATCGTTTGGTTAAGGACATTGCAGAAATTGTTGGTGAACAAATTGAAGAAGTAGCGTTTATCCTCGGAGATGAGGCTTTTTTCGGAGATGAGGTGGTTGCAAGTTTGAAGAAATTGGCAGAAGATTTAGGAGCGAAAGTATCGATTTATCGTCAAGATCAACCTTTGGGAACTGGACATGCTATTATGTGCGCAAAAGATTCACTTTCTGGACCAACGGTAATTGCATATGCAGATACATTGATTCAAGCAGATTTTAAATTGGATCCTGCGGCAGATGCGGTGATTTGGGTGAAACAAGTTGAACGACCAGAAGCATTTGGAGTAGTTCAGTTGAATGATAAACAAGAGATTATTGAATTGGTTGAAAAGCCAACAGAATTTGTCAGCGATAAGGCGGTGATTGGAATTTATTATTTCAAAGAAGGAAACGACTTGAAAATAGAATTGCAAACGGTTTTGGATAACAATATCATTCATGGCGGTGAATACCAAATCAACGACGGAATCAAAGGAATGATGGCGAAAGGAAAAGTTTTTAAAACGGGAGATGTTGATCAATGGATGGACTGTGGAAATAAGAAAGTAACAATTGAAACGAATCAACAAGTGCTGAAAAACGAACAGAAGAAAGGAGTGAATACAATTTCAGCTACTGTGAAAATTGAAAATGGAAAAATTATTGAACCTTGTTTTATTGGTGAAAACGTAATAGTTTTAAATTCAATAGTTGGACCTTATGCTTCAATTGGAGCAAATACAGTGATTTCAAATAGTATTATTTCAAATTCGATTGTACAACATAATACCACATTAAATAATGTGATTTTAAAAGATTCAATGATTGGCTCGGAAGTGAATTACAGCGGTTTGGCGCAAGATTTGAGCATAGGAGATTATACACAAGTAAATGATTAGACAACTAACGATATTACTTTCTCTTGGATTTTTTCTTGCTTCGTGCGTTACAAAAAAACAACTTGCGACAGAAAAACCAACTGTTAGCGCAAGTGATTATCCATATATTTCCTTTTTTCACGAGGGAATGCGTTTCAAAGCGCAAGGTCGCGCAGACGAAGCCATTTCAAAACTGGAAGGCTGCTTGGCAATTAAACAAACAGATGATGCAGTTTATTATGCGCTTTCCAAACTTGAATTGGGAAAAGGAAATCCTGAAAAATCAGCTGGATATATTCTAAAAGCGGCAGAGATTGACCCGAAAAACACTTGGTATATTCAAGAATTGGCGTACATGTATTTTGAACAAGGTGATCTTGTAAAGTCAAGTGCCAATTTCAAAAAACTAGTAACCATTGAACCTCGAAATATCGAATGGCAATATGGTTATGCTAGAGTTTTAGTGCGAACGGGAGAAATTGACAAAGCGATTGACGCGTTGAATAAGACACAAGACCAAGTCGGATTAAATCCACCTTTATCGATTGAAAAGTACAACTTGTACATGAACGATAAACAAACCGAAAAGGCGCTTCTTGAGTTGGAGAAAGCAAAAAAAATGTATCCAAACGATGCGCAAATAATCGCAACTTATGTCGATTATTATTTCAAATCGAATCAGGAGGGTAAAGCGATTTCGATGTTGAAGGAATTGGTGAAAGCTGATCCAGAGAATGGTCGTGCCCACTTGGCCCTGGCGGATGTATATCTGCAACAAAAGGACGAACAAAAAGCTTACGACGAATTAACGTTGGCATTTCAATCTCCAGATGTTGATATTGACACTAAAATGAAAATATTAATCAGCGTGCATGAATCGAGTCTTACCATAGATCCAAAAATCAAGTTGCTGGTGAATCAAATGGCACTTGATTATCCGAATGAATCGAAAGCGCATTCAATTCAGGGAGATTATTATTTGCGTGCAGAAAAAGATGATGCAGCTTTAAAAGCGTACAAGCGTGCCTTGGAATTGGATAAATCTGTTTTTGCTATTTGGAACCAAGTATTGATTATGGAATATCAAGCCAAAATGTTTCCGGAATTATATGCTGATGGTAAAGAATGTGCTTCACTTTTCCCAACAAACACAACTGTTTCGCTATTGTACGGCGTAGCAGCAAATCAAATAGGCAAACACAACGAAGCCATTGATCTATTGTCCGTTGGTATAGAAATGATCATCAATGATAAGCGCATGGAAGCCGAGTTTTTTGGGCAGTTAGGAGAAGCATATTTCGGAATTTCAGACATCAAAAAAGGAAAAGAAAATTACGCAAAAGCAGTTGAATTGGACGCATTCAGCAGCCTATTAAAGAATAACTATGCGTATAGATTGGCGTTGGCTAAAGTAGATTTAGAATTGGCGATTTCCTTGTCTCAGCAGGCAATGACAGGTTCTCCAATTCACGCACATTTTATTGACACTTATGGCTTCGTGCTGTTTCAAAAAGGAGATTACGCAAAAGCCAAAGTAGAATACGAAAAGGCACACGCACTAGATGAAAATGATAAAGCCATTTTAGAGCACATGGGCGATGCTTTTTTCAAAACTGGAAATGTGCATGAGGCAATTATTTGGTGGGAAAAAGCAAAAAAATTAAATTCTTCAAATAAAAATTTGGAGAAAAAAATATTAGAGAAAAAATATTATGAGCCACAATTTTAAATTCGGTTATCTTTTTCTTGTTTTAGGAATACTTTTCTCTTGTTCAAAAACGACAACGGAAATTACTTTAGTCAAATTACCTAAGGTAAAAGACAATTACCTTATACACGTGTTGGACAGTCTTGCCTCGGTGAAATTTC
Source organism: uncultured Flavobacteriales bacterium (assembly GCA_963925035.1). Classification (GTDB taxonomy): domain Bacteria; phylum Bacteroidota; class Bacteroidia; order Flavobacteriales_D; family Crocinitomicaceae; genus UBA4466. The sequence continues at coordinate 49,011 of CAWUSK010000010.1, read as the reverse complement.
AACATTTTTATTCAAAGATTTCCACAAAACTTCAAGATTCTACCCAAAACGTGAGTTTCAAAACTTCGGTGCGAATTAAATCTGATAGTGCGGTAAATGCCTTGATCACATTTGCCAAAATACCTGTGTTGAACGCGCTGTTAACTAAGGATTCTGTTACAATGACGGACAAGCGCTCAAAGTGCTATGTGAAGGAAAGTCTGGATTATATTCAAGACAATTACTCCATTGATTTCAGTTATAAAAACGTTGAAGAATTAATATTGGGTCTTCCAATCGATTATGATACCAACGAGCGTTATTTTCAAATAAATGACCCTTACAATTACACAATTAGTTCGCATCGAAAAAAGGACATAAAAAAGAACGAACGCAGACACGGCAGAGAAATTATTACGTACTATACTTTGTCCGAAGATTTGAAAAACTTGAAATCTATGCGCATCGAAAGTCCAGAAGACTCTGCCATAATTCAATTGGATTATCTCTCGCGGGAGATGGTTGATGGATATTTAGTGCCTTCTGATGTCAATTTGTATTTATCGACGCCAAAAAAAATCATGAATATTGGTTTGGAATACCGTAAGACACGAATGAATGAGAATGAACCAATTTATTTTGTAATTCCAGAATCCTATGAACGCTGTGAATAGAATAATAGTTGTTGCTTTTGTTTTTTTAACGTCGTTTACTTTTTCGCAATCTACCAGCGAAAAATTAAAGCGCGAGCAAGATCGTTTGGAGCAAAAAATCAACGATACGAAGTTATTATTGAGTAAATCTCAAACGAATACAGCGACTTCATTGAATGAACTAAAAGTCATTGAAAATCAAATCACTTTTCGAGAACAGTTGTTAAAGAATTACGACAATCAAATTCGTGGTGCTGAACTCAATGTTCAAAAAAAATCACTTCAAATATCTGAGTTAAGCGAGAAAATTACTGAATTGAAAAAACAGTACAAGCTCTTGTTGATTTACGCTTACAAGCACAGAAACAAGTATGGGAAACTGATGTATTTGTTCTCTTCAGAAGACTATTACGAAGCACTGAAACGTCAAAAGTATTTGGAACGCATTTCTGAAATCCAACAAAAGCAATTCTTGGTGATTCAGCAAAATCAATCGTTGATTAAAAAGGAAATTGACGCAATAGAAAAGGAAAAGAAGTACAAGCTTTCCATCATGAGCGAAAAAAGTAAGGAGAAAGCAGCCATAGAAAGGGACAAGGTTAAGCAACAGGAAGTTCACGCAAAATTCAAACAAGAAGAAGGTGCAATTGTTGCGCAGCTGAAAGAAGAAGAACGCAAGAAAGCGGTATTGCGTGAGCAAATTAATGCTGCGATAAAAAAGGAAATTGCGGAAGCTGAAGCAAAACGTAAGCGTGAAGAAGAAGCGAGAAGAAAAGCGGCAGCAGCTGCAGCAGCTAAAAATCCAACGGTTACCAAGCCAGAGGATGCGAAAGAAGCAGAAGCAATTGCTTTTGAGGAGACAAAAGAGTCGGCAAAGTTGAGCGCTTCATTTGAAGGAAATAAAGGTAGTTTACCTTGGCCTGTGGACAAAGGAAGTATCACTGAAGGTTTCGGGAAAAATCCTCATCCCACATTGAGCAATGTTTACACGAACAACCGTGGAATTGATATCAGTTCACCTAAAAACGCCCAAGTACGATGTGTTTTTGATGGTGAAGTAACAAGTGTATTGAACATTCCAGGGGCAGGAAAAGTAGTGATTATTAAACACGGAAATTACAGAACGGTTTACAGCAATTTGAAAGATACATACGTGAGCGTTGGAATGAAGGTCACAACCAAAAAAGTGATTGGCTCTTTACTTTCTAAGGACAAACAAAATATGTCTGTGGCGCATTTTGAAATTCATCATGTTGTGGGAAGTGAAGTTACGTGCTTGAATCCGACACTTTGGGTTTCACATTAAGTTGCGTATTTTTGCGCCTCGATAGATTAAAGATAGTATGAGCAAAAAAATTCAAACGGCAGAACGCGTTTCTCAAAGTGATGTTTCTGATAACTATGTCTACCAACGAAGTGTGTTGGCTTACGTTGAAGCAGCAAAAAGAATTCACGGCAATGTACTGGAAATAGGAACAGGAAGCGGTTACGGAGTCGAAATGCTGAGCGAAAAAGCAGATACGTTTTTAACTATTGATAAGTTTGCTTCTCAAGTAGGAACGGAATTGAGCGAAAAGTTGGCCAACGTTAAATTCAAGCAAATGAACGTACCGCCATTAATAGGTTTACCTGACAATCATTTCGATTTTGTTGTTTCTTTCCAAGTAATAGAACATATCAAGAAAGACGGGGATTATGTAAAAGAAATTCACCGTGTATTGAAAAAAGGAGGAAAGTTTATTGTTACTACTCCGAATAAAAAAATGTCGTTGACTAGAAATCCTTGGCACATGCGTGAATATACGGTCGCAGAATTAACAACCTTATTAAAATCTAGTTTTTCATCTGTCGAATCGAATGGTGTTTTCGGAAACGAAACAGTAATGGAGTATTACGAGGTGAATAAAAAGTCGGTGCAGCGGATCATGCGTTTTGATATTTTTAACCTGCAATACAATTTACCGCGTCAGATCCTGCAAGTTCCTTACGATATAATGAACCGAAGAAATAGAAACAAATTGAGCGATAGCGGAAGTCACATTAAAATGGAAGACTACTTTGTTGCTGAAGCAAAAGACAATTGCATTGATTTGTTTTATATCGCTGAGAAATAGGCAAAACACCTTTTCTAACGTTAGCTATCGCGCGATTCCTATCGCGTGATAAATGAATAGCTTAAAACACTTTCTCGTAAGCAATTCGCTTGTCGCCATTTTCCAACAAAATTACGCCACAGTAATCATAACCGAGTTGTGCAATCAGTTTCTGCATGCCTTTATTTTCTTCGTGCGTGTCAATGCGCATCGATTGTACATTATTAGCTTTTAATTGCGCTTCACACTGCTCAAAGATAAACTTTGCTACTCCATGACTTCGGTGACGGTTACTGACCGCTAAACGGTGAATTACGCCATATTCAGCATCGTCTGCAGTCAACCAGTTCCCATCGATTGCGTTATATGTATTTTCTGGTCGTGTTGTGAACATGGTCATTCCCATCAGTTGCCCGTCATCATCAAAAACACAATAGCTTTCGTTGTTATGAATGTCGTTGAGCAAAACCGCTTCGTTTGGATAACCATTTTGCCATTGATCAATTCCTAATTGCGCTAAATACTTTTGCGCATCCAAGACGATGTCCATCATGGAAGAGAGTTGGGAAGTTTTAGCTAATGTGATCTGCATGTCGAACTATTGCGCTTTTTCAATTTTCTTCTTCAATCCAATTTCCAATCCAATAAACGCTGCACAGAACGACCAAATTGGAACGGCTGCTTTGTCTGTATCGAGGTAATTGTTCAACAATCCATGCACGAAGTAGGTAACCAAAGCGAGAATCATGGCGAGGAGAATCACACGCATTTGTTTGTCTTCTGCTGGCCATTTGTTATACAATGTGATGCTTTTGTAGAAAATTGCTATCACAATAAGTACCATGGCTAGCAATCCAAAAATGCCCATTTCAGCCATTGGACCTAAGTATTCGCTGTGCGCATTTCCTTGATCGCCAAAGTTGGTAGAAATGATGGTTAAATTGTCTGGATGCTGAAAACGTGCATATTCAAAAGCGTAAGTTCCTGGTCCAAAACCGAGAAGAGGACGTTCTTCAAACATATTTATCGCACAAGACCAACGATTCAAACGTTCCAAGTTAGAAGCATCTGTTGTTACGTTGGCCGCACTTTGTAATTTTTCGCCAAATTGCTCAGTCGTATGTTCTTGCGTGTTTCGAGCCAACTCCATTTGAATAGTGTCCCAAGAAAAATACAACGCCACCAATAAGAAAGCAGCAATAGAGGCAAGTAGACTAAATTTCACTTTGAATTTAATCAATGCTAAAACTCCCAAGGCCGCAATAACACTTAACCAAGCCGCTCGCGTGTACGAGAAGAACAATCCAAGTAAGATTATTCCAATAATTCCCAACAAGAAAACGCTCACCAAAGGAGCATGTTTCTTAGAGAAATAAAGTCCAAATGCCATAGGAACGGTAAACGCAATTGTAGCACCGTAAATCGTGTGATCTTTAAAAAACGGCCACATTACCCAATGTCCTTCTTGTTCTCCAAAAGCGTAACTCGCGTGGATTACAAGTGTATAACAAATGGCGATACACATGGCAATACAAAACATCCAAATAAAACGAATGATGTTCTCTCGTTTGTTAAAGATGCGTGTCCCGAAAATTAACAATGGAACGATGAACCACAAACGGGCGAGTAAAAATTTAAACGAAACGAGTGGCAAGGAGCTGGTGAATGAAGTAATGAAAATCCAACCGACATAAAACAGAACGGCCCAGATAATTGGGTTCTTCCAAACGTCTTTATCGATGAGGTTTTTCTGAGTTTGCTGCATTAAGAGCAAAATCATTAAGCCAAATAACAAGGGCTCGGTTGGAATGTAAAGACCAAAACTTTCAGTAAACTCTTCGATGTTGATGGAAAGCGGTGTAAGAAACGCAATTCCCAAATACATGTATTCGGTATAGAAAATTGCAAAATAAATGGCTAACAAACCAATTGGCGCAAGGACTAAAAACGTTAAGTCAGTCCACACCAAGTAACCGGATAGAGCAATGTAGATAAGACTAAATCCGATGATAATTTTGTTATCCTTCAGTTCTTGCACTAGGCAGTTTTTCGGAGTTCCGAAATTCGCTCTCTAATCAACAAAGCGAAAACGCTAAAAATAAATGCGCCAATCGTAGAAAGTAATACAATTGTTAAACGCTTTGGCTTGTCTTTTTTATCGGCTACAACTGCAGGTTCAACAACAAACTTGTGGTTGAAATTTGTATTGGCATCCGATTCTGATTGCTCGTAAGCATCTTCGAATTTAGAAAGCTTGATGATTTTTTCATCACGCATCGTTTCCAATCCATCGAATGTTGCACCGTAACGCAAGTTCATGTCAATTTGATTCTTAAAAAACGTTCTATCGGATTCACTTTTAGATTGGTTGTAGGCTGAAAACAGGTTTGCACGACCTTCAATTGAAACAACACCCAATTGAGAAAGACTGTCCATTTGTGCTAAAACAGCATTCATTTCGGCATTTAACATATCGCGTTTACGCTGACTGATTTCAAAAGCTGGTACAGTTCGTTCGCGCACCATTTCATTTTTCACCGTATCAATTAAGTCAACAATTTTATTGGCAATTGCCGAAGCTAATTCTTTGTCTCTATCGAATACTGCAATTTCAATTGAACCGTAACGTGTGCGTGTAAATGAAATATGATTTTCCCAAGCTTTCCCTAATTTGTAATTCTTGTTTACGTCTTCTGGTGCAATTTCGTAGTGATTCATTAAATCAAATTGATGTACAATTCTGTTACGAATTCGCGACGATTGTAATATTTGCACCAATTGTTCTGCTTGTTCTTCTTCACCAAAATCCATAGAAGATGCTTTTGCATTTCGTTGTTCAGAGAAGGAAACAGTACTTGTTGCCGCTGGAAAAACAATGGCAGTTGATTTAAATATTGGTGTTAAAAATAAAGAGATAACAAGGGAAGTAATCATTGCGATACCCGTAATAATTAAAACGGTTTTCCTTTTTCTCCAAATGAATAACAAGAGGGTTTGTCTTTCTTGATCGAATTCATTCGTGTTTTCACTCATAGTATCAATTTTTGGTCTGCAAAGTTAATTTTTATAACTGATTGTATTAACTAAGAATGAAGCAATTTATTATGTAGAATGGAATAAAAGCGAAAATTATTCTTCACTGTTGCTTTTTACAATGTGGTAAAGTGCTTTTATATCGATAAATCGGAAGACAATCATTGAAATAAATGCAAGCAGCAATACGGCAAATAAAAGTAGAATAGAATCAACGTGGATGAAGTAGCTCATTGCAAATAGGCTGCCTACGAACAAAACGAATCTGATCATAAACACTGCAGAGAATGGGATTTTTAATTCCTTGATACAATACGCCAATTGAATTCCTGAAACGATGGTTTGGGTAATGCAAGTTGCAATAGCAGCACCTGTTGCTCCGTAAATTGGAATGAGATAAAAATTAATTCCAAAATTGATTACGATTCCAATTCCCGCCGCAGCGTTCAAAAATTTCATGTTTCCTTTTGCAGTGAGTAAAGTTCCGAAAATGATCGTGGAACACATGCCGATAAAGCTAATCATCAACAATTGAAAACTCGGACTGCTGACTTCAATTTCATTCGTGTAAATTAGACTCAAAAGGTATTCTGAATTGAAAAAGCTGACAATTGCCAATAAAATGGAACCTCCAACTAACAGTTTAGATGCTGTAGAAAATAGTGGTGATACGTCTTCCTTATTCTGAAACATACGTGAAAAGAGCGGAAGAAGTAGGTTAGAAAACAACATGGCGAACATAAAGAAGGCGTTCACCAATCTAAATCCTTTGGCGTAATAGGCCGATTCTGCTTTTCCGTTGATGTGCATTCGTTCTATCATTACTGAATCGACACGCGTATAAACCATCATCAACAAAATAAGCAAAGCATACGGGAAGCTTTTGCGAATAATAGCAATGGAAAACGCTGCGTTGTATTTCAGTTTCGGCAGTTTGATTTTCCCAAAAAGAAGAATAAACCCAATAATTAAGGTAATGCTGTAGCAAATTGTTTGAATCCAAATGAACCATTCGATTTTAAACGGAACATTGCTAACCGGGAAGTATAACACAGCTCCACAGATAAAGATAAGCAGCAAACGGTCTAAAATTCCAAGTATCGCTTCTGTTTTAAACAGTAATAATCCACTGAAATGACTTCGGATGTAAGCGATAAACGTCACCAACATTTGGTTGAGCACTAAAAAGCTGAGTAGGTACAATTCGTAAGTGTTCCAATTCAATACAAAGGCGATTGAAAAACTGAACACGGCGTAAAAAACAAATAATATCAATCGAAATATCAGTATTTTACCAATGTATTTGGAGGCGATGTGTGGATATTGCGCTATGTTTTTTGTCGTGAAATTGTTGATTCCAAAATCGAGAATGATATTGAACAACATGGAGAAATTCAATAAGGAAAAATAAATTCCGTAGCTGTCTGCTCCAACTTGATTTTGAACGGTTGCGTCAATTCCAAAAATAGCAATCGGTTTCACCAAAAAATTGAGGATCACCAGAAAGGCAAGATTTGAAATAAACTTTTTTTGCATCGTTTCAATTAGCAGAGAAGAAGTGATAATTCCACTTCTCTAAAGAACGGCGCAAAAGTACTAAAAGTTGGAACTATTTTACGATGAGTTTAAAACCTTTTCCGTGAACGTTCATTATTTCAATGTTCGGATCTTCTTTCAATGTTTTTCTAAGCTTGGCGATGTAAACATCCATACTTCTTCCATTGAAGTAATTATCGTCACCCCAAATGGCTCTTAAGGTTGCGTTTCTGTCCAAAATTTCATTCTGATTTTTCACCAATAATTGAAGCAACTGATTCTCTTTTGTCGTCAATTTCTTCACGCCTTCTTTCAAGTGAATTAATCGAAATTCAGGTTCGTATTTTAACTTACCAACTGTAACTTCTGCTGGTTCTTCGCCTTCTACAGTTGTGTCAGTTCTTCTTAAAATGGCAGTAATTCGAGCCAACAATTCTTCCATCGCGAATGGTTTTGTCATGTAATCATCCGCACCAAGCGTAAACCCTTCTAGCTTATCTTCTTTCATTGCCTTAGCAGTTAGAAAAAGAATTGGAACGTGTTTGTCAATTTCACGAATTTCACCTGCTAAGGTAAATCCATCCATTTCTGGCATCATCACATCGAAAATACAGAAGTCGTATTTTGCCTGGTTGAATTTTTCAAACGCAATTTTTCCATTCTGAGCCAACGATACCTTGAAGCCCTTATTTTTCAAAAACGTTTGTAACAATTGTCCCAAATTAATATCGTCTTCGGCAAGTAATATGTTTGTCACTTTTTCCATAATTAATCTTTTATGATGATGGTAAATTCAGAACCAATTTCCGGTTTACTTTTTACTACAATGTTCCATTTATGCAATTCGGCAATTACTTTAACGTAACTCAGCCCAAGTCCGAACCCTTTTACGTTGTGCACATTTCCAGTTGGAATACGGTACAATTTATCGAATATTTTATCAATGTGTTCTTTTTTTATTCCAATTCCGCTATCAGCGATAGTCAAATAAATTTTTCGTCCTTCCTTTTTCAAGGTGATTTTAATATCTGGAGCGCCGCTGCTGTATTTAATGGCATTGTCTAACAAGTTAGAAATGGCATTCGTAATATGCATACGATCGCCTTTCGTTTCAATTAATTCGGAACATAGATCCAACTGAATTTTTCCTCCAGCACTGCTGATTCGTAAATTGGCACTTTGAACAACATTGTGAATGATTTCATTCAACAACACTATTTCTTCCTGCATTTTCAAATCACCTTTGTCCAACGATCCGCTTTGTAAAATTCGCTCCACCAATAAACTCAATCGCTTATTTTCTTCACTGATCATATTCACGTACGGTTGAATGGTCGCAGATTCTTTTCCCACCATGTCCGAATCGTTCATTGCTTCACATGCGAGTGAAATCGTTGAAATCGGAGTTCGGAATTCATGCGTCATGTTGTTTATGAAATCATTTTTCAATTCAGAGAACTTCTTCTGAGTCAAAATAGTCTTGAACATAAAAGTCATCGCCCAAACAATGATTAAAATCAAGGTTAAATTAACCGCCAAAGGAACTCCCATTTGTTTGAGCAGGAAATAATGCTGACTGGGAAAACGCATGTGTAAGTACAGGTCTTCGTCGAGTGGATTACTAGGAAAAAGCAGTGTTTTATGCGTTATTGACGAATCTACAACAGTTCCATAATGGGAAGGGGGATTTTCAAACACCAGTGGATTGTCGTTTTCGTCTGTAATGACAAATTCAAATTCATCCGGGAGATCGTCCCCTTTTATTTCATGGCGGATAATGGAATCCAAAATGGCAACATTGATACGTTTTGATGCATCTTCATACACATTATTCCGAAACGCCTCAACCATCATTTCATTGACAAATCGTGCTTTTTTGAAAATTTGTTGAATTACACGTTGATCGAGCTGAATGGCTAGTTTCAAGGAATCTTTGCTGATTTTGTTTTCACTGTTGTGGAATAAATCACGTAATTGTCGCACATCTCTGGCTAAAACTTTTTGTTCTGCAGTTAAACCCGAAATAGAATCATATGTTCGACCACGAATGATGAGGAAATTTTGCATTTCGCCATCTTCAAAAATAGAAGTGTCTTGAATAGAAATAGATTCTTTGGCGGAGAGTAAATTCTGAAACTCAGCCTTTAAAATATCTTTGTATTGACCGCTAAAATCTTTGTTTGCCAATTGCATGAACTTTCGAATGTCTTCGGTTTTTTCATGATGAATAGCGACACTTTCCATCGTTGTTGAAAATCGCTTGTTGAATTCGTTGGATTTGCGGTAATAGATTTGAGCAGATTGTACAAACTGAATGAGCAACAATGCTATCATTGCTAGAATCACGAGAATAATGATGTAATTTACACGAATCGTTTTCACTCTATCAGTTTTAACGAAAGTAAAAGAATCGTTCTTGAATTAACGTTGCTTAACTTTTTTTAACAGCGAATAAACGAGGTATGATGATGGTTTGGATTTGGTTTGTCAGGCTTGTCTTCCCCCTTAATCGCCCTCCAAAAGGGGGAAGAGTATTCGCAATTAGTTCAAGTCAATTTTTGATTTGAATTCCTTTTACTTAATTCGAATTACTTTCGCAGTAGAATTTGTTTCTCCATTTGGAGGAGAGAAAGCAATGCTTTCTATGATTAAAAGGGGGAGGACGTCATTAGACTTCAATGAAAAAATGACACTTTAATCCCTAAAAAACACGATTTTTGTGAGTTCTACGTTGTACATTCGTGTTCATGTCATTATTCGATAGGCGATTATTCGTATTTCTGCTGCTTGTGACTCCATTTTTTGGGGTGGCACAGACCTCTAATATGCGCTCTAAAACAGTCGTGAATGATGGCAAAATCATCAAACTGGACTCCCTAAGTATTTATCCAAATTCATTTGAAGTCAGCTGCAACGGCGTGCCTCTCGAGTTTGGAGATTACTTTTTAAATTACGCTGAAGCTTCTTTGTTAGTGTATGTCGAATGTCCATCAATTGATGTGAAATTTCGAGTGTTACCAATGGATTTATCTAAAGTCTATGTAAAACGAGATACAAGTATAGTTTATTCGCAAGAAAAGGGAATGCGTGAACGCTTTTTAATAGGAACGAATAATTCCAATGCGGATATTTTTGGAGGTGTTGGATTGAATAAGTCGGGAAGTATTTCGCGTGGAATATCTTTTGGAAACAACCAAGATTTAGGTGTAAATTCTTCTTTAAATTTGGAGTTATCGGGACAAATAGCACCAAATTTAAAATTACTGGCTTCTGTAACGGACGATAATTTGCCAATTCAGGCAGATGGAAACACGAATTCCTTGCAGGAGTTTGACAAGGTGTTTATTCAAATTTACAACGATCGTTTTAAAATGATTGCAGGTGATTTTTGGCTCGATAAGCCAGAAGGATATTTTTTGAAATACAAAAAACGTGCGCAGGGTTTAACGCTGAATTATCGCTGGACGAACGATACATTGAAAACATGGAATACACAGTTGAGTGGCGCACTTTCGAAAGGAAAATTTCAGCGACAAATTATCCAAGGTGTTGAAGGAAATCAAGGGCCGTATCGCTTACGAGGAGCAGAAAATGAGCCGTATATTATCGTTTTGTCGGGAACAGAAAAGGTTTACATCGATGGAAAATTAAAAGAGCGTGGACAAGAGTTTGATTATGTCATCAATTATAACACGTCCGAAGTAACGTTTACCTCTCGAAATCAAATCACAAAAGATTCCCGAATTGTCATCGAGTTTCAATATTCAGATCAAAATTACGCGCGTTCGTTGATTCAAACTTCAACTACCTATTCGTCTAAAAGGATGAAGTTTTGGTTCAATATTTATTCGGAACAAGACGCGAAAAACCAATCCTTACAGCAAGACCTTACCTTGGGACAAAAACAATTACTAGCGAGTATAGGAGATGATTTATCACTCGCGCGAATTTCAAGTACGGACTCAATTGGGTTTATTGAAAATCAGAATTTGTACAGAATGATTGATTCCTTGGGCGTTGATTCTGTTCTTGTCTATTCCGTAAATCCGAGCACTGCAGTTTACCGGGCAACGTTTGAATTTGTGGGTGCGGGCAATGGAGATTATATCTTTAGCAACTTCAATGCGCTTGGGAAAGTGTATAAATGGGTACAACCAATTGCTGGTGTTTCTCAAGGAGATTATGAACCATCGCGTTTGATAGTTACTCCAAAACAACGCCAAATGATTACTTCCGGTGTGAGTATTAATCTCAATAAGTACCTGAATTTAGAAACTGAGTTGGCGTACACCAAAAACGATATCAATACCTTTTCAAAGTTTGACAGGCGAGACGATAGAAGTGCCGGCGGACGAACAAAACTTACTGGAAACATACCTTTGACAAAGGATTCATTGCAACGATGGTCATTGCGAGCAGCATTGGAATTAGAAACGAGAGATCGTTATTTTAATCCAATTGAACAATACCGAGCAGTTGAATTTGACCGTGATTGGAACACACGAAATCAAGGGTATGAAGGAAATCAGCTTTCTACTATTTTAAGCACTAACTTCATCAATAAGAAGTATGGAAATTTCAATTTAGAAGGTCAACAATATTTAATTGGGAGTGATTACCAAGGATTGCGTGGTGCATTTGATGGAAAGTGGAAACAAAAAGGATTTAGCGCGATTTGGGATTTCAGTTACTTGTCGAGTGATGCAGTAGCTAAAAATGAATTCATTCGTCACCGAGCTGATATTTCACAAAGACTTGGGCCAATTCGTGTTGGTTACAAAGACGATCATGAGGTAAATCGCTTTAAAAGTGACATACTAAATACGAACAGTTATCAGTTTTTTGATTATCAATTTTACATTGCAAATGGCGACACGAGTAAAAATGAATACCGTGTTTTTTACCGAGAACGCTATGACCAACGTTCAGATAGTACACGCTTGAAAGGTGCGGCAAAAGCAACGTCTATTGGTGGAGAAGTGCGCATCAATACTTGGAAAAATCAAAAATTAAATGTCATTGCAAGTTACCGTGAATTGAAAATTCAAGATACTATTTTATTACCTCAAGCGCCTGAAAACACATTGTTAGGTAGAATAGAACACGATGTCAGCGTTTGGAAGGGAGCACTTTCATTGAATACGTTTTATGAAATCGGATCGGGATTGGAATTGAAAAGAGAATTCTTGTACATCGAAGTGAACGCAGGGCAAGGAATTTATACGTGGAACGATTACAATAGTGATGGAATTAAAGATTTGAATGAATTTGAAATTGCGCAGTTCGTGGATCAGGCAAAATACATTCGTGTGTTTACGCCGAGTAATGAATATGTGAAAACGTATTCCAACGAGTACAATCAATCCATCTACTGGAGACCAGAACGTATTTGGGCATCCAAAAAGGGAATTTTGAAATTCTTGTCTCGTTTTTCTGACCAAGCGAGAGCGCGAATTAATCGTAAAACAAATGTTTTTGATGGAGCAAATTCATTCAACCCATTTAGAACTGGAATTAATGATACAAGCTTAATTTCAACTACATCCAACCTACGAAACACATTGTTCTTCAATCGTACCTCAAGTATTTTTGGAGCAGATTACAGCTTTCAAGATGTAAGAACGAAGTCGCTTTTAGCGAGTGGTTTTGATTCACGTTCGGATCGATACAATGAGATTTCGCTGCGCTGGAACATTAAACGAAAATTCACGATTAAACTTTCAGGGAAGATGGGAGATAAGGAATCAAGTGCAGATTATACGTCCGGAAGAAATTATCAATTGGGTTACTATTTTGTGGAGCCAAGCTTTATTTATCAACCAAATACGGTATTCAGAATTACCTTGGACGGTCGTGCATCCGAAAAGAAAAACGCTGAAAATTTAGGAGGAGAACGCTCAACAGTATACGAAGTTGGAACAACGTTTAAACTGAACCAAGCGCAAAAAGGAAGTTTGCAAGGCGGGTTTAAAATGGTGAATATTACGTATACAGGAATTCAAAACTCGACATTGGGATTTGAAATGTTGGAAGGATTAAAACCGGGTCAGAATTACACATGGAATTTGGGTTATCAGCGCTCGATTTCCAAAAACTTACAATTATCGATTCAATACAACGGACGAAAATCACAGAATTCGAAATTTATCCACGCTGGTGGAATGGAAGTCAGAGCGTTTTTCTAGAACCTTTGTGCTCTTTGATTCTTCGTAGTAAATTGTACAAAGGTTTACTACAAAGAAAAAAACATGCGCTATCCTTATTATTCAATGACTTTTTGTTGTCCCTTTTGTTTTGGAATAAACAACTGAATAATTCTCGCGATAATTAACACCAATAAACATCCAATCACGTTTAACCAAAGGAACGAAATTATATCTGAAATATAAATTACAATCACTAGCACTTCCGTTACAATTGCTGCGTAAAATACAGCTTGCCCTCCAATGCGCTTCATGTAAAATGCCACTAAGAAAATCCCCAATATCGTTCCATAGAACAACGAACCGAGTACGTTCACTGCTTCAATTAAACTTCCGAGTTGACTGGCGAACATCGCAACGGCAATGGAGAACATTCCCCAGCCAAATGTAAACCAACGTGACGCTTTAAAATAATGTAATTCTGATTTGTCTTTCACCCATAATCGCTTGTAAATATCAATTACTGTAGTCGAAGACAAAGAGTTTAACGCAGCGGCAATACTTCCCCAAGCAGAGAGGAAAATCATGGCAATTAGCAGTCCAATCAATCCTTTGGGTAGGTTCTCGACGACAAAATAGAGGAAAATGTAATTGGTATCGTTTATATCAGCACTCGCATCAGCTTTTTTCATGACCGCTAAAGCTTCTGCCCGAACTTCTTTGACTTCAACTTCGATGTTCAATAAAGATGCTTGAAGTATGTCAATATTAGGATTGTCCTCACGGTTCAAAGCCGCCGCCAATTCTGTTGTTTGGAACTGTCGAATCGTGTTGAGTGAATCATTCTTCGCCTGCAAACCTTGGAAATTTTCACGGTATTCTGTCTTTAAGACTTTGTCTATTTCCTTTTGATTGAAAAAGATAGGGGATTGATAGAACATGTAGAATACGAACACCAAACTACCAATCAATAGAATTGCAAATTGCATAGGCACTTTAACTAATCCATTCATCAACAAACTAATCCTGCTCTCTTTCGTGCTTTTCGCAGTTAAATACCGTCCAACTTGTGATTGATCTGTTCCGAAATAAGAGAGCGCTAGGAAAAATCCACCAATAACTCCACTCCAAATGTTGTATTTGTCTTTCCACCATTCTGAATCTGTGACATCAATATGCGTTTCAATCACATTCAGTTTTCCCATTTTTCCAGCTACATGCAAAGCATCTTTGAAGGAAACGTTTTCAGGAAGCATGTGAACGACCATATATCCGGCCAAAAACATTCCGATAAACACAACAATTAACTGTTGCATTTGTGTGTAAGTCACTGCTTTCGTTCCTCCTGTGACAGTGTAAATGATTAGGAACCCACCCATCACAAGATTGGTCAAGTAAATGTCCCAACCAAGCAAGGAAGAAAGTATAATTGAAGGTGCATAAATACTAATTCCAGTAGAAAGTGCACGTTGTGTTAAGAATAGAATAGAAGCCAACGAACGTGCTTTGACATCAAAACGTTGCTCAAGAAATTCGTAGGCAGTATAGACTTTTAGTTTGTGGTAAATCGGAATAAATGTAAAGCACAAAACGACCATTGCTAATGGTAATCCAAAATAGTATTGTACAAAGCGCATACCATCTGTATATGCTTGTCCTGGTGCAGACATGAAGGTGATTGCGCTGGCTTGGGTTCCCATTATGGAAAGCAAAATCAACATCCAACCCATGGAATTGCTGCTTTTGAAATAACCGTCTAGGGTTTTTTCACTTTTACTTTTGTAAACGCCATAGGTAATTACAGCAAGCAAAGTGGCAATTAATACAGTCCAATCTATAACACTCATGAGAAATACTGTGTAAAAATGTAAAAGAAGACAATTAGTAAAATCAATACAAGAATAACTCCGCTATAGGCAATCAACCATTTTTTAGAATTGTGGTCTTCACTCATGTTATTAGTTTTTGGGTAAACTTAGCAAATTAACAAACAAACGAAAAGCTCCAGGAACTCCAGCAGGTAATTCTCGGAAGAAAACTAAGCCTGTATAAACGAAATTTCCTTTTCCATATTTTCCAATAATTAAACTTCCCTCAGACGGTTCTTCGCCAGGATCATGCATTGAAAAAACAGTTTCATAGTTTGCATCAATTTCGGATGCAAAATAAATTCCGCGTTCTTGAATCCAATCATCGAAGTCAGCTTGGGTAATAACATTCGGAGTATTGAGTACAGGATGAGTTGGATTGACAAACGTTACTTCAGCATCATCGACAGTTACTCTATCTCGTGAAATTGTAAACGGGTAAGGTCCGATTTCTTCCGTAATAGGCGCAAAACGATTATTTGTATTGTACTGCACAATTAAATTTCCACCTTGAAGAACAAAATCCATTAATTTTTGGTAGTAAATTGGCAAACGGTCGTTGGTATTGAATGCACGAATTCCTGCAACAATTGCATCAAATTGGCTTAAATCGCTTTTAGCAAGCAGCTCATCGGTAAGTTCAGTAACATAGTAACCAACTTGGATCAATGAACTGGCTACTTTATCTCCTGCACCGGGAATGTATCCAATTTTATTTCCTGTTTTTTTCAAATCCACAAACACGATTTTAGAAGAAGCATCTCTCAAAATAAACTGAGACGGAATATGGTCGTAATCGACACGCTGAATGCTTTTCTTGTATTTATATCCATTGATAGTCAATGAAGGTTGAAGTAAACCGTCTTCGCTGTTTGCAACAGGTGTAATTGTCGCTTGGATGATTTGTTCATCGCCTTTATTTTTCAATTTGAAATCAGGCGTTGCAATGGCTATTTTCCACCCTGCCGGAACGGCAATATCAAGTTTCCCTGCGATGTCTGAGGAATTTGCTTTGATCGTTAATGAGATATTTTTCGGTTGGTTGTCACTAAACACGATCACTTCGTCTGAAATATTGACAGTTGCTGGAGGAAGAATTTCAAACGGACGATATACTTCTCCTTTTACTGGATCAGTAGCCTTGTAGGAAACTCCACGCTCGATATCTAAATCAATTCCGTTGACATTGATGTGAAAAACTACGATCATAGCAGCGTCGTTTTCTGCTTTTCCTATAAGTGTCGCATCATTCACCGTGTACATTGAAAAAGGATGTTCATCTGCTAACCAATAAGGTGTTGAAAATAAATTTGATTCAGGAACTTTTCCTTCTACTTCAATTGCTTCAATGGTGTTGACTGCTAATTTTTTTCCAATTTTTTCTTCATGTTGAGGAGAAAAAGAAATGCTATTCAACTTCACGATGGAAGGATTTCTAGCTATAATTTCAGCTTTTAAATCAATTTCGCTTCCTGGAACGGCACTGTAATCTGAGGCGCCGACTTCCATCCAGATTCCTGCACATTGCACGATGAGGTTTTTACACGCTTCTAATTTCACATTCTTCCAGTAACGAACAGAAACATCTGATGCATCAATTTTTTGAATGGCTTTGTAGATTTTTATTAACGCATCCAACGATTTTTCTGGATGTTGAGGATTGAATGAGCCAATACAAGCATTTGTCAACGGTCCAAGTTGCTTCATGGCAGAAAAACGATTCCACGTATGGTCTATTCCTTCAAAAACGTCTTTATCAGCTTTTTTACCAGCCAACAATTTAAAGTATTCAACGTTAGAACCACGTTGACGCGATGAACCAAACCCTTGACTTTTATGCATAGAACGACTTTCCGCTGCAATTTGTCCGTAGCTTTTTCCTAATAATGGACTGTAAGCACCAACGTCAATTTTCAATTGATCTTCAGAAGTCGTATTTTTTCCTCCAAAATTAAATGTGTTCCAAAAAATGCGTTTTGCTTGCCAAACTGCTGTTTGATTGAGTTGATTTGGAAATTGTGTCGGATCTGCAGCTTTTTCAAATGCTTCAACCGCGAGAATGGCAGATGCTGTATGATGCCCGTGACCGCCTTCTCCAGTTGTTGGGAATCGGCATATAATTACATCTGGGCGGAATTTACGAATGGCTAATATTACGTCCGATAGAATACTGTCTTTGTTCCAAATCGTAAATGTTTCTTCCGGATTTTTAGAATATCCAAAATCATTCGCCCGAGTAAAAAATTGTTCAGCACCATCTGTTCTTCGTGCCGCTAATAATTCCTGTGTTCGAATCAATCCTAATCCTTCGCCTTGTTCGATTCCAATTAAATTCTGTCCACCGTCACCTCGAGTCAAAGACAAATAACCGGTTCTTAAATTCTTTTCTTTTGCTAAATAGCCAAGTAATCGTGTGTTTTCATCGTCTGGATGCGCAGCAATATAAAGTACAGAACCAACAGTGCTCAGTTTATTCATTTCAAGTAGAATGTCTGCTGAATTGAGTTCTGGAGATGTTTGTGCTTGAGAAATCCCACCTAATGTGATGGAAATAATTAGAAGTATGTTTTTCATAAAAAGGCAGAATCTTTAATTCGGGGGCAATTTACCTTGTATGTTTTAGAATGTCCACTAAATCGGATTCTTTTTGTAAACGTTAACATAAAATGGAGTCAGGTCAATTGGATTCAGGATTCAGGATTTGTTGGGTTGAATGTCATTATCAATTGAAGTTGAACCTATTGGACTAAGGTTTGTACAGCATAAACAAAAACCGTAGCTATGAAATTGGAAATCAAAGAACCTTGTCACGAAGATTGGAACAAAATGAAAATTGGGATGACCTCTCGCCATTGCGTTTCATGCGATAAAAGCGTAATGGATTTCACAAAAATGCACCGTGCAGAAATCATCACCTACATTTTATCAAATTCAAATGATAACGTGTGCGGACGAATGACCCGCGACCAATTTGATTTTCATCATGAAGATATTCCTGTGCTGATAGAAACGTTGCGTAAAACAAAGAACCCAAATCCGTTTTTAATTATGGCGTTGGTGTGTTTGAGTTTATCTGCTTGTGCGCAAGATAGTCCAGGAAATACTGAACCAGCAATTGAACATACGCTGGGCGAAATTGCCGTTCCTCCTGCCGTTGATGATTCATTGAAAACACAGAACTATACTATTGACAATACCTTAATTAAAGGACAAGTGGCCTGTGACCCAATCATTGAGCAAGGAGAAGCAGAACCTGTTATGGTTGGAGATATCGCACCAGTTGTTCAAGGAGGAATTGGATTTTACGACCCTGAAGAAGAACCTAAACCTGAGACAGAAAAAGTATTTCAGTTTGCAGAAAAAATGCCTGAATTTAAAGGCGGAATGGATGCAATGTTCAAGCACATACAGAGTCAATTGAACTACCCGAAATACGAAAAAGAAAAAGGTATTCAAGGAAACGTTTATGTGCGCTTTGTAGTGGACAAGGACGGACGACTTACAAAACCAGAAATATTAAAATCAGTTGAAGGTTCCAAAAACTTCGACAAAGAAGTACTGCGTATTATCAATACAATGCCACGTTGGAACCCAGGTGAAAACAACGGAGCAAAAGTCTCTGTTTATATGACATTGCCTTTTCAGTTTAATATAACGTAGAAGTGAGAACTTTAAGACAGAAAGGGTCACTAGTTAGAACGCGTTCTATTGGATAATTTTAATTCTCTGTTAAGCTAAATAATTTACTTTTTCTTTACGAGAACAAGTCTTAATATCTTTTATCTTGAAATCTTGACTCTAATTTTGAACCTTATTTCTTTCTAAAGAATATTCGAAGTGGAATACCTGTAAAATTGAATGCTTCTCTCAATCTATTTTCCAAGAAACGTTTGTAACTGTCTGGAATGTATTGAGGAAGGTTACAGAAAAATGCAAATGCAGGTGAGTGCGTTGGCAATTGCTGCACGTATTTAATTTTAACGTATTTTCCTTTTGTAGAAGGTGGTGGAGTAGCTTCTATAATTCCCAACATCAAATCATTCAATTTAGACGTTGGTATTTTACGCACTCTATTTTCATACACTTCCATGGCCATTTCAATAGCTTTGTGAAGTCGTTGTTTCGTTACTGTCGACGTAAAAATGATTGGAACATCGTTGAATGGTGCCAGTTGCTCGCGTACTTTTTCTTCGTAAGCCAACATTGTTTTGTGATCTTTTTCAACTAAATCCCACTTGTTAATTAAAACAACAACACCTTTTGAGTTCTTTTCTATCATATAGAAAATCGTCAAATCTTGCTTTTGAATTCCTTCTTCTGCATCAACCATAAAGATACAGACATCTGAAGTTTCAATCGCTCTTACAGAACGTAATACAGAATAATACTCAATGTCTTCGTGTACTTTGGATTGCTTACGAATTCCAGCAGTATCGATCAACATGAAATCGAATCCAAAGGCATTGTAGCGCGTATTGATCGTATCTCTTGTTGTTCCAGAAATTGGAGTTACAATGTTTCGTTCTTGTCCTGTTAATGCATTAATCAACGAAGATTTCCCAACGTTTGGTTTTCCAACAATGGCAATCCGCGGCAAATGATCTTTGTCGCGCACACTGTCATCATCTTTATCAAACTCCTTAACAATTTCATCTAAGATTTCTCCAGTTCCACTTCCGTTTGTCGCAGAAATATCAAATACTTCTCCTAAACCAAGTGACCAGAATTCAGCGGACATTCCAACACGTTGCGTGTTATCCACTTTATTTGCTGCAATAAATACTTTTTTCTTCGCTTTTCGTAACATTCCTGCCACGACTTCATCCAAATCAACTATTCCTGTTGTTACGTCCAACATAAACACAATCACGTGTGCTTCATCAATGGCAATTTCAACTTGCTTACGGATTTCTTCTTCAAAAATATCGTCAGAACCTTTCACATAACCACCTGTATCGATAACAGAAAAGTCAACGCCGTTCCATTCTCCTCTGCCATAAATTCGGTCACGTGTTACACCACTTACTTCCTTAACAATAGCTGTTTGGGATTCCGTAAGTCTGTTAAATAATGTCGATTTCCCTACATTCGGGCGTCCAACAATTGCGATTATATTACTCATTGTTTAATTAATTTCGGATTTCGGATTGTGAATTTTTTAATTCGAAATAAACAATCCAAAATTCACAATCTAGTATCCGTATTTTTTCAATTTTTGTTCCGATCCTCTCCAGTCTTTATCGACTTTCACGAATGTTTCAAGAAACACTTTTTTATCAATAAAACTTTCCATTTCGATACGAGATTCACGTCCAACGCGTTTCAACATTTCGCCTCCTTTGCCTATAATAATTCCTTTTTGGGAATCACGTTCTACGATGATAAGGGCACGAATACGCACGATATTTTCTTCTTCTATGTATTCTTCAATTTCTACCTGAGTAGAGTAAGGAATTTCTTTCTTGCAATGGATAAAAATCTTTTCACGAATCATTTCTGAGATAAAAAAACGCATCGGTCTGTCTGAAATCGCGTCTTTATCAAAATAAGGTGGACTTTCAGGAATATTTGCCAAAATTTGTTCCCAAACTCCGTCAATATTAAATCCGTGCAATGCTGAAATAGGAAAAACGTTCGCATTTGGCAAACGCGATTGCCAATAATCCAATTTTTCTTTCACCTTGTCTTGATCAGAAAGGTCCATTTTATTGATGAGGCATAATACAGGAACTTCCAATTTTTGGATACGCTCCAAAGTTTCTTTGTGATTCATTTCCGTTTCTTTTATGTCTGTGATAAACAACAAGACATCAGCATCAGAAATAGACGCGTTTACGTAACCCATCATACTGTCGTGCAGCTTGTAAGCTGAGTTGACAACACCAGGAGTGTCAGAAAAAACAATTTGTGTTTCTTCCGTATTTACGATACCAAGAATACGATGACGAGTAGTTTGAGCTTTCGATGTTACGATCGATAATTTTTCTCCCACTAGTCGATTCATCAACGTCGATTTACCAACGTTTGGACTTCCAACAATATTTACGAAACCAGATTTATGCGCCATCTCTAAAGATTTGAGGTGCAAAGCTACGGAATTTAATGCATTTATAGATATTAAGAGTTTAAGACTTCAATATATTAAGACTTGCTTCGATGTACCGTCCTAATTCTTTCGACGAAACTCAAAAAAAAAAGCACGGATTGGAAAATCCGTGCTTGTATATTGCTATATCCAAAGTGCTTACTTCGTTTCGAACTTATTTAGGTCTTCTCGTTCCACCTGTACTCTTCTGTTGAGGAGTCGTCGAACGACTAGGTTGCGAGCTCGCAGGTTGGCGCGTTGACTGAGGTGTCCTTGTGCTTTGCGGCGTTCTTGTCGTCGTTTGTGGACTTCGAGTTGTTGGCTGCGTTCTAATTGCTGGTTTTTCTGTCGAACGAGTTGTTGTCGTGCGCGTATTCGGATTTGTAACAGTTCTATCAGTTGTTCCACGCGTGCTTTCCGTTGTACGTAATGGAGTAGCGTCTACTTTTCTCACTTCTCGTTGATTTGTGTTCGCTTTAATGTTCCCATTTACTTTTTGAGTTTGCAAGTTTTTAATTTGAGCTTCACTCATTGCTTGTTTGTGCACAGGTAAACTTTGTTGCGCCGCTTTATGTTTTGGACTGTTATAATATGTTTGAGAATAATTTCTGTGTCCATAATAGTAATGATTTGCGTGATACGACCTGTAATAACCACAATGTCTATAATAAGAATGGTAGGGATATACATAACCGTAATAAACATCCCAGCTATATGGTCTCCATTGGTGATGCCAATTTGGATAGAATCCATAACTCCATGGCGAAACATAGACTACGTAAGAAGGACCGTATATGTATTGAACACTTGTCCATGTGTTAGCATTGTATGCCATTTTAGCATTGTCTGTAATTGGTTCTACAATATAATCTCTTCCGTAAAGAGCTTCATCACCAATAATTTGAACAACTGTTTTGTCATCTCGCTGATCTAACTCAATTACTGCAACATCTTGTACTTCCCCCGCAGTAAACGCAACTTGTAAGGTAATTAAATGCGCATTGTCTTTTACATAATCCACAACGCGGATATAATCCACAAATCCATCTTCGTTTAAATCAAGATTATTGATATTCGATTTTTCTGAATTTAATTTATTTTCAAAGTCTTCTACACTTTTGGAATCTTTAAATAACTCTAATACAGCATTTAAGTCTAAATTATCACCAGGCATTTTTCCATCTGCTGCAAATGAAAAGCTTGAAAGTGAATAAAAGACGAGTCCGATAATGAATGGTATTGTTTTCATGACGTTTGTTTTTATTATTCTACTGTTTGACCGATTAACTTTTAATAGGTTTAATTGGAGAGAGGCAATTCCTGTGCCATATACGTATAAGGTACGACTAATTATTAAATCTTAAATTCGCATTCTGGGCCATTTGTTATGATAAACGATGAATTTATACGAAAGATTATACATATTGACATGGATGCATTCTATGCTTCTGTAGAGCAAATGGACGACCCTGCGCTTCGTGGAAAATCAATAGCAGTGGGCGGAAGCAAGGAAAGAGGCGTCGTGGCAGCGGCAAGTTACGAAGCAAGAAAGTTTGGCGTAAAATCAGCGATGTCTAGCGTTATGGCTGTAAGAAGATGTCCGGAGTTAATATTTGTTAAACCTCGTTTTGAGCGCTATAAAGAAATTTCAGATCAAATAAGATCCATTTTTTACGATTACACAGATTTAGTTGAACCATTGTCGCTCGATGAGGCATATTTGGATGTTACGGAGAATAAAATGAATAACCCATCGGCGAGTTTGTTAGCGGAGGAGATACGAAGAAGGATAAAAGAGGAAGTTGGATTGAATGCTTCAGCTGGAATATCGATCAATAAGTTCACGGCTAAAATTGCGTCAGACATCAATAAACCAAACGGACAGAAAACAATTCCGCCAGAAGAAGTGTTAGTCTTTTTAGAACAATTGCCAATTGAGAAGTTTTTCGGAGTAGGGAAAGTAACGGCTTCCAAGATGAATACCCATGGAGTGTTTACAGGCAAACAATTGAAAGAACTGCCATTGGAATATTTATCCACACATTTCGGGAAATCAGGGAGGCATTTTTATACCATTGTTCGAGGAGAACAAAACAGCAAAGTAAAACCAGATCGCATTCGTAAATCGATTGCTGCAGAACGAACGTTTATGAAAGATTTGAGCTCTTCTCATTTTATGATAGAGCAACTGGATAAGATTGCTGAAGAACTAGAACGTAGACTAGAACGCTCCAAAGTCAAAGGCAAAACGATTACTGTGAAATTGAAGTATTCAGATTTCACACAACAAACAAGAAGTAAAACAGTAAATGATTTCATTTCTTTGAAAAAGGAATTCTTTCCAATTGTGAAAGAGCTGATCTATCAAGAAGAACCAAAACAATCTGTACGTTTGTTGGGCATATCAATCACAAAGTTAGACAATGAAGTGGAAACAAAAATGATTTCCGTTCAATTGAAAATGGAGTTCTAGAACTGAAGGTAAACAAATGGCGGTTGTTCTGCGCCAAGTGCTTGATACATCAAAACAACAATAATTGCTACCGAGACAGCTTGGAGTGGAATCGGTAACGCGGTATACGCTTTTTCCCACAATCCTTTAATGTTATCCGGCAACCAGTGAATTATAAATCCAACTAACATTACCCAGAATACTTTGTCGTAGGTCGCCAAAACTTTTGCGAATAAGTCCCACGTAAATTCGAAGTGATTCCAAATCTGATCTAGCATTACTAATGGTAAACCATCGTCCTCCAACTTAAACCAAATACGTGTAAACGTGATAAAGTTAAACGTGATAAAGATTTTCCAAAAATGTGTGAGCCACGACTTACTGTTTTCGTAAAAACTGATTTTACTCCAGTATTTGTAAATAAGTAATGCAACACCATTCATTGCTCCCCAAATCACAAAGTTTTCACTTGGCCCGTGCCACAATCCGCCCACAACCATCGTAATGATGAGGTTTAAATCGCGGTGTACATATCTTTTGAAATCCTTTATTGTGAACATTCCAATGATATAAATAATAGTCAATCCTCCATAGATATACAGTAATTCATACCATTGCGTAATAAAGATAAGAAAGGTGAAGATTAGAAATATGGCAATGTAGGAACCAACGCTTCCTGTTCTATTTCCTCCCAGTGGAATGTATAAATAGTCTTTCAGCCAAGAGCCAAGGGATATGTGCCATCGTCTCCAGAAATCAGCAACGTTAATTGCTTTGTAGGGCGAATTAAAGTTCGGCTTAAGCTTGAATCCCATTAAACGAGAAAGTCCAATTGCAATATCCGTGTATCCTGAGAAATCGGCATAAATGTGAAGCGAGTATGCCCACATTGCGAGCACGCTGACAAATCCAGGATATGCTTCTGGAGTGAAAACAATTTTGTCAATGAAGTGCATTAAGAGGAAATCGGCGATAACGATTTTCTTTACCAATCCTTTGACAATTTGAATAACCGCCCAACTGAATTCCTGTTTATCTAACTGATAAGGTTCTCGAATTTGAGGAATGAAATCACGCGCTCTAACGATTGGACCCATTACTAATTGAGGGAAGAAGGTTACGAAAAAAGTGTAATCAAAAAAGTTTTTTACCGGCGTAATTTCCTTACGGTAAATATCGACTACGTAACTTATATTTTGGAAAGTGAAAAAGGAGACCCCAACAGGCAAAAGTATTTTCTCGACAAAGGTGCCATCGCCGAAAAAGCCATTACCAAATTGAGAAAAATGATTAACAAGTTCGTAACTCGTCCCAAACATATCATTGAACGAATCGGTGAAAAAGTAGGCGTATTTAAAGTACCCTAGGATTAATAAGTTGAATGTTGCGGAAATAACGATAATCCACTTTCGTTTTTTGTCGCTCTGTGCGTTGTGAATTCGCTTCCCTAGAAAGTAATTGTACCAAACACTGATGAGTAATAGTAAGACATAAAGTCCTGAAGTTTTGTAAAAGAAAAAGGCACTGACTGCTGTCAAAAAGATACTTCTTACCAACTTGTTTTTGTGCAAGAAGGAGAAGATGATCATTACTAGGAGAAAAAATAACCAAAAATCAAGCTTGGTAAAAACCAGTGAACTTCCATCACCAACTTCAAATGAAAAGATATTCCAAAGCCTTTCCATTTTATTCTATTTCATTTTTAGACAATTCCATTTGATCCATGTATTTTAAAAGTGCGTCAATGTAAAGTTCTCCTTTGAAATGGTATCCAGGAAATGTAAAGTGTATATAATCACTTCGCATTAATCCTTTCAACTTCCATGTTTTACTAGACCCTAATCCACCCATTAAACCATATAAATCCCAAACAGCCATTTTATATTCTTTGGCTAATTCAATAATCACTTCTCTTTCTCGAGCAATGTTTTTATTAGGATATCTTCTGTAGTAATAAGCGTCATTTGGAACGGTTAAGAGAAGCGCGCATTTTGGGTTTGCGCGCAATGCCATTTGCATCATTTTCTCTAAATTTCTTTTATATACATCAGGTCTGAAATCCGAATACTGAACATTTCCGTCATTTGTTCCAACGGAATACGCGAAGAAGTCTGGAGGATAGGTTTTCAATTGCTCCTCAAATCGAATATTGCCCAAATAGGAATAAAGCCCAGCACCGTTTACTCCTATTGACGTGTATGAGATTCCTGGTTCATCGTTCATCATTAAAAAACCATAAACTTCTAAATCTGGACCTTCTTTTTGCAATCGCGCGATTTGTACATCCAATGAATCAAGTGGGTCTGTAAAGTAAATATCGGAGTATCCTTTTTCTTTGTTTTGCGTGATTTTTTCCACGAGTAAATCATCTTCACCAAAATGCATCCAGAAAGGAAATTCGCCAATGTTATGGAAAATACGCAGGTGATTGAATTCAGGTCGAACTTTCGTTCTGTCGTGATTAAAGTAGATTTGCATGGCTGAATCACTGCATGTAATAGCGTAGCCTAAAATTCCATAATCGATATCAACTTTACTTGGTTTTTGAGCAACACTTCGATATGGGGTCCATGTATTTGGAGATTTAAACTCGTAATTCCCAGGGTTATTTGTTTTTGCTAAATCGAAAGGAAAAACCCAACCACGTTCACCGGTAACACCATCCCAACGAGATTGTAAATATACACGCACATCGTTGGTATAGATATCTGCTTGCAGGTGAGACCCGCCAATGTGATAGAAATTTAGTTTTCCTTTTTTGGTGGTTATTAGCTGATTTAGTTTTAAGTATAAATGTTCGAAATTTGGACTTTCTTTTGTGAAGAACTGGTAGTTGTTTTTACTGTAATCAACAAAATCATAGATGTTTCGCATGTTGGTATCCATGTCTCGAAAGTCAGGGAAAACATAAGCATTCAACGAATCATTTTTTCGCTTTGGAATAGAATCTTTTTGACTTGTTGCAAATTGAGCAATGAAGAGTATAAATGATATGTTGAAAAAGAATTTCAATTAGTGGCTGTTTTTCCATTTGGCAAATTCTGTAATAAATGCATCATAGAACATTTGAGACGCCACTTTTGCGCCACCGTTACTGAAGTGAATATAATCTTTCCCAGCTAGTCCTTTATCAACCCATGACGGCATAGAATTATATCCACCCATTCCTGCGTACAAATTCCAATAAGCGCCACCAGCAGATTTTGTAGCTTCCATCATTTGCTCAACACAATACGGTAGAAATTTATAAGTAGAATAAATACCTTCGTTTAAGCTTGACATGTCACTTGGTCCAATCACAATTACCATTGCGTCTGGATTTAGGTTCTTAACTGTATTTATTTGACTCTTAAAGAAACTTGCAAAATTCCGAACAGAAGCACTGTCTGTAAAGAAAGGAACAGAGTTTCCGCCAAATTGCATTATGATAAGCTTTGTATTTAACTCGTCAAACATCTTTTTCATTACAGTTTGGTTCATGGATCTAAAGACTGTTCCGCTTGATCCGCGCATTCCGATGTTAGAAACTTGCACTCCGAAATCACCTTCTAAAGAGAATCCACAAATATTTGGACTTACTTTTCCTTTGAATTCAAATTTCAGTTTTGGAGTATTTGGAAACGACAATTTCACTGTGTGCTGTGCACCGTCTGTTAGTAATTGCTCTTCATGGATGAGGTTTCCGTCTTGATAGACTTTTAATAATGTGGGAGCGATACAACTGTTGTAGTGCATTTTTACATTGTTGTATGTTTTTGCACGTTCGTATGCGCTTGCAGAAGGACTAATTTCTATCCAACCTGTTCTTTCTGGAAGTGTGTCTAGTTTTGTTAAGCTATCCAGTTTATAATCTGGCGTAAAGCGCGAAGCCGAGGCCATTGCTCCGTATTTTGAATTGCGCAGTTTTTCTTTGCCGAATGCAACGTAACGTTGGAAATTTTCGGAATAGGTTTGCTTAAAAGTAATTGTACTGTACACATTTGTTGCGGGAATTAATCCAGGTCCATTTCCGCCAAATTGATTTTGAATTTTTTGACGAATGTAAGATGTCATTCTATCACCTTCGATTTGAGAGTCTCCATAATGAAGAATGGATATTTTCTTTTTAGATGCTGCAACTGCATCTAAAATTTCAAAAAACGCGTGCAAATTATTCTTCCCATTGTCATTCATTTGAAGTTCAGTGGATGAGTTTTCATTCAAAGGACCTCCGTTTGGCGCTCCTAAACCTCCATTTGAACCATTTTTATGCTGCAACAAAGGATTTTCGGACATATCGGTCATTGAGGTATCAACGGCCAACAGAATGTCAGTAATGTCCGTTTTTTCTTGTTTCTGAGGGTTGTAAAACTGGTCTTGTGACAAGAATTTCATAGGATTCCCGGCAATTTTCCAACCGTCTTCGGGAATGAAATACACAATAGGAGAAAGGAGAAGTAATATTCCCAAAACATAAAGTGTAACTTGATATGGTTTAATTTCTTTCAAGCAGTATTATTTAATAGAGTGTAAAAATAATCAGACCATTGATTTTAAAGGAGAGAATTGGAGTTATTTATTAAGAAATTGTGAGTGAAAACTATTGTTGTGGAAAAATAAAAATCAATTACTAAAATAATTGGCAGTCAATTTGTTTCCTTTGCAGGATGAAAAGCTGGATGATATTCATGATTTTGCTATCGTTTGTAACGAATGCCCAAGTGTTAGACAATAGAAATGGCGATGCATTTACCGATAAGCCATTTTTCAATGAGGCGTTTGTAAAGGAGAATAAGCTAAAGAATTTGGTTGGTTCTTATGTGTACAAAAAAACGGGAGAGGCGATGAAGACAACTTCTTTTAAATACGTTTATGAATTTGATCAACAAGGACATTTAGAGTCATCGTATGAAACAAACACTAGTGACGGCACGAAAGACACTGTGTGGAATATTTACGAATACAACCCTCAGAACTTATTAGTTGCACACCGAAAAACGGATTTAGACGGATTTTTATCTATTCATTATACCTATGACGATAAAGGGCGCATTATTGCGGAAGAATACAAGCGGGACATTGATTCTTTAGGTGAAATCCTGCGTTCACTTTCATTCAATAAAGAAAGAATTGAATACAGTGATTATGGCGATCAATCTAAATTGACACGTTACAATAATTATGATTTACCCTATTTGGATGAATTTGTTCGTTATGATTCAATTGGTTATTTAGTTGAAAAGGTTGAGCGTATTCGAATGACTTCAACTACTTACACAAATACTTTTGCGTATGATGATCATGGAAAATTGGCTTCTATTCAAAAAACGAGCAATAGAAAAGATGGAATTATTGAGGAGTTTAAATTCAGGTACGACGAGTTAGGAAACTTAATTGAGAAGCATGTATTTAAGGATGGTGTCTTTACAACAGACATTCAAATCATCTACAACAGCAAGTCAAAATTATTGGCAACCGTAATTACTAAGCAAGTAAGTACAGGTTTTATGATGATTTTGCGTTTTCAGGATTACGAGTTTTACGATTAACGTGATAATTTTAAGACTAAAAAGCCTCTGAAGTATATTTTCAGAGGCTTTTGTTTTTTCAAATAAAGGTTAAGTCAATTAGAAAATCTCTAATTTTTGAGTTTCTAAAACTTGACCGTCAAGTCTTATTTTAACTAAATAGTAGCCTTTATCTAGATGATTTAAGTTGAATTGTTCACCGTTTGTGTCAACTGCTATAAATTCAGCCTTTATCTTACCGTCTAAACTGATAATTTGAATTTCTAGCGTACCAGAGTTATTGTCCGGGTAATCAAAGTTTAAAATTCTGGAGTTACTACATTTGACAGGACAGTTAAGATACTACTGTTTTTATAGATGAAGTAAATTTAACGGTTGCGAATTTTACTGCAAATCCAATGTCTGGCGCTCCACCATTGGATGTAAGTTTTACAAATAATTCTATAAACGCAACAAATTATGCATGGATTGTGAATGGAAATAACTTGAGTAATTATACATTTGATCCTTCAGTAACTATTGTAGTTACTTTGGTGGCTTGGCAGTTCGATCCGGCTTGCGCCGGTAATGCATACAAAACTATTTTTGTGTATGATTCGTTGTTGGTAGAAATTCCCAATGTTTTTACGCCAAACGGAGATGGACTCAATGATTTTTTCATTATCAATACAAACATGCCAATCAATTGTCATTTTGTAATTGTAAACCGCTGGGGGAATGTAATGCATGAGTTTAATGGAGATATTCCTGCTGGTGTTAGTAACTTATTGGATTCTGCTTCGGTAAATGAAGGAGTATAATTTTACAAACTTCATTTTGATGCAAGCGGTGAAACTACGGAAGGTGTAAAGGTTTTATTACCGGCAGATAAGGAAGGGTTTGTGAATGTAGAGAGGTAGTTTATTTAATCCTTCCTTGTAACGCGTTGTCTATCGTATCTTCTAACGAAGTAAATTCAAACCCAATTGCTGCCTTAATTTTTGCGTTACTGTAAGCGATTTCTCCAAACAAACTTTGTACAGTTTCTTTTGTAATTGATGGCTTTTTTGAGCTAAAAAGGGAGAAAAACCAACTAAATTTTCGTGCAACTTCAACAATGAAACGGCCTGTTTTTATGGATGGCGCTTTGACATTTAACTGCTTGGAAATTTCACTCATCAATGTATAAAACGTTTGATTTGAACCAATACATAGAAAGCGCTCAGAGTGAATATCACTTTTCATTAATGCAATCATGATGTTTGAAACATCGCGCGCGTCAACAGTAGCATTTTTTCCTGGCGGATAAAATTTCAATCCGTTTTCCAAGGTTCGAAAGATGGTTAAGGAACTATCATTCCAGTTTCCTGCGCCTAAAATCACACAAGGGTTTACCATCACAGCGTTTAACCCTTCCTCAATTCCCCGCCAAACTTCACGTTCTGCATTGTATTTTGAAATACTGTATCCACTTTTTGTCGGTGTATTTTTCCACTTTGTTTTTTCAGTCGTTAATTCAGTTGCCGAGTTTAACGAAGCGCCGACAGCTGCAGTAGAGCTAACGTAACATAGTTTTTTGACTTCCAGCGCTAAACACGCGTTTACAACATTTGCAGTTCCTTCGCGGTTGATTTTTATCATATGATTGAAATCGTTCTTATGGAAAGAGACTAAAGCTGCACAATGATAGACATAATCGCAACCTTCCATTGATTCAAGAAGAAAAGGAACATCTAGAATATCTCCTTTTAACCATTCAATCTGAGCGAATTTTACGTCCCATTCTTCGGGGAAATAATACTGAAAAAGTCGTTTGGTTTGATTCAATTTTTCTTCTGAACGGTAAATGGCGCGAATATTATTTTTCTCATTGGTCAATTCTATTAATAGATGACTGCCGAGTAATCCAGTTCCGCCCGTTACATAAATCATACTGCGAAGATAAGATCTTTAATGATTCAACAATGTCATTCAATATCGATTAATGAAGCAATTACACTATTCAATGAAAATTTACTGGCAAGCGTTTATCAAATTTTTTGTAGAGCTCTAAAAATCCTCATAAATTTGTAACATGAATCCAAAACTATTAATACAGCTATTTCTATTTAGCCTGTATTTAGCTTCTTGCACTTCAGAATATGAGGAATGTATCATAGAAGCAAAGTCCTTGAAAGAAAGATTGATCGGATTGGAGTCACACGACTTGATGATTTTTGGAGATTCACATAGTTTTGAGGTCAAAGAAATTCACAAAAAAATCAAATTGCTTGCCAAAGTATCTGGTAACGAGCAGCTTTTTTTAAAAGAAGTGCACTCAAATTAAAATTCTAATTCAGCGGTTGGATCCCAGAACACATTTTTGAACCCAATAATTTTATCATCTTTCACACTGATGTTTTCGTCAGACAAACGAGTTTCCATTTCGTTCTCGTTTGGAAAGTGATGTTTACCAGTCAATAATCCATTTCTATTTACAACTCGGTGAGCAGGGACATCTGAATGTTTATGTGAGGCATTCATTGCCCAACCAACCATTCGACTGGATTTTGGAGTACCAAGGTATTTTGCGATTGCACCGTACGAGGTAACTCTTCCTTTTGGAATCAATCGAACAATATCAAACACATTTTCAAAAAAGTCTTTGTGCTTATTTGAAAGTGAAACGTCCATTATTCTACCGTTACTGATTTAGCTAAATTTCTAGGTTGATCGACGTTGCAATTTCTCATAACTGCCGTATGATATGATAAAAGTTGTAAAGGAATCGTCGCCAACAATGGAACTAAATTTTCATCTGTTTCAGGAATTTCAATTACATAATCTGCAATTTCTTTCACCTGAACATCTCCTTCAGTAACGATGGCAATAATTTTCCCTTTTCGTGCCTTAACTTCTTGGATGTTACTCACTACTTTTTCATAAGAAGTTCCTTTTGTTGCAATCACATAAACAGGCATTTCTTCATCAATCAAAGCGATTGGACCATGTTTCATTTCGGCAGCAGGATAACCTTCAGCGTGGATGTATGAAATTTCTTTCAGTTTTAACGCACCTTCTAAGGCAACAGGAAAAGAACTTCCTCTACCTAAATAAAGCGCATTTCTTGAGTCTTTGTATTGATGCGCAATTGCTTTGATAATGTCATTTTTCTCAAGAATTTGCTCTACTTTTTGTGGAATAGCTTCTAATTCTGATAAAATTGCACGGAATTTTGTATCGCTTATTGTTCCTTTTTTCTGCGCTAAAGAAATCGCCATCAACGTTAAAACAGTGACTTGTGCAGTAAAGGCTTTCGTAGAAGCAACGCCAATTTCAGGTCCTGCATGCGTATAGGATCCTGCATCTGTAATTCTTGAGATGGATGAACCAACAACGTTACAAACTCCAAGAATTGTAGCTCCTCTTGATTTTGCCAATTCTAATGCAGCCAATGTATCTGCTGTTTCTCCAGATTGTGAAATCGCAATTACAACGTCTTTTTCGCTGATAATAGGATTGCGGTATCTAAATTCACTAGCATATTCAACTTCAACATTGATACGTGCTAAATCTTCAAATAAATATTCACCAACCAATGCAGCATGCCATGAAGTGCCACAGGCAATCATAATGATGCGATTGGCGTTGGACATTTTCTCCTCGTAATCTTTTATTCCACCTAGTTTTACCCAGCCTTCTTGAGCATTTAATCTACCTCTGAAACAATCTTTGATAGAACGTGGTTGTTCATGGATTTCTTTCAACATGAAGTGCTCGTATCCACCTTTTTCCAATGCTTCTAATTGAATTTCTAATTCTTGAACATAAGGTGTTTTCGCAACATCATCGATGCTGTATAATTTCAAACCGTCGTTTAAATCTACAATTGCAATTTCTTCATCTTCCATGTAAACAACACGCTTTGTATATTCTACAATTGGTGTTGCATCAGAAGCCAAATAGAAATCACCTTCTTTTCCTATTCCTACAACTAACGGACTACTTTTTCTAGCAGCTACAAGTTGATTTGGGTTTTCTTTGCTCAACACAACGATTGCATAAGCTCCAACAACATGCTGAAGTGCCAATCGAACTGCTTCGGCAATAGAAACATTTGATTTTTTCTTAATATCGTCTATGAGGTACGTTAATACTTCTGTATCCGTTTCACTTTTGAATTTATAACCTAAGCTGATTAACTCACGTTTTAATGAGTCGTAATTTTCAATAATTCCGTTGTGAATTAAAGCGATATCTCCGTCTTCTGAATAATGTGGGTGTGCATTTACATCGTTTGGCTCTCCGTGAGTCGCCCAGCGCGTATGCCCAATTCCAGCATGACCAGAAGTATCTTTTTCTGCAACGTCCGCTTCCAAATTGGCAACTTTCCCTTGTTTTTTATAAATATTGAGACCGCTTTCGTTAAATAAAGCAACTCCGGCGCTGTCGTATCCTCTATATTCAAGACGTTTTAAACCTTTAACGATAATTGGATATGCCTCTTTATGGCCGATATATGCAACAATTCCACACATAAATGAAAATTTTTAGAATTCAGTGTATAAAATACTAATCTTAGGCTTGTTTTTATTTGACGTATTCGGACCGTTGAAAATAATACGGTCTGAAGTTGTATTGTATAACAATGGTGCAACTATAAGTCCAGTATTTGGAACAGATTTAGTTACGATTGACTGAACATACGCCCTTAAATCAATTTTAAATGACTTTTGATAAGTATCAAATACACCATTCACGTTTACGCTATACAAATTTGTTGTTCCGTCGTTTAGGCGTGTCGCTGCAGAAATGTCATATCCTGGTGAATAAACATTTCCATCTTGATAAGCAACTGGAAGTTCTAATACTGCCTTGTGAATTATTGCTGTTGAAGGAATGCTAGACAGTCCTGGAATTTCAATCACAGCTCTACTTCCAAAAGCTTGAGCGTAAAATTGAGTTTGACCAGAAATGGTGTCGTTGTTTACTGTTTCTACACGTGTCATTGAATTGTCAATATCCACGTGGTTGAAATCTGCACAATTTGAATTGATTAAGAAGTTGAATGTCTTCTTTTCTCCACCTTGTCTGTAATAAATCGTCAACTTAGATGCAGGATCATTAAGGTTAAAGTAAAATACTCCTCCTTCTCCGGAAGATTGAAGATTGTTCGTTTTGATATGTAGTCCTTTGAAGTAAGTTAGGAAGTTATCATTTGAAGCAAAATTCGTCCCACCAGACATTGCATCTAAAAGCATACTTTTTGCTCTCGAAGTGCTCAATTGTAAACGCAATTGAGTATCAATCGTATCGTTGTCAATTACAGTGATTTTATCTGGGTCCAAATACTTAGTTCCTTTCCCTGGAGCAACAAGGTTTACATTGTTAAGGTGCGCTTTAGTTGTAAAAGAATAGTAAGTAGAGTCGATATGTAAACTTTCCCCAAGTTCATATACTTCAAAATTTTGATATCCTTTTTTTCCGTAATAACCAATGTATTCTAATGCCAAGACAAAAGAATCGACTACAATAGTATTGATGTTTCCGAAATCCGGATTGAATCCTTGTAATCTAAACTGCGTGTAAATTTCAGCGTTGTATTTCCCGAAAACAGGATCGACGCATGAACCTAATAGTCCAAAAGCTGCATTGTCTGTAATTACTGTATCATCAAAATAGTTGTATGTTTTTAAAGAAAAGGTATCGACACCAGCGGATAGCAAGAGTTGCTCCTGATCAATATTATTTTGTCCAATCGGACTTTCTTTCTTTTTACAAGAAAAAACAAAGGACAAGCATATTAAAAAAGTAGCGGAAAGGACAATGCCTTTCCGCCACATAAATGGGGTTTTATTCTTCATTCTATATAAGGACTTCTGCTTCAATTACTTTATCCAAAAATGCCAAAACTTCTTTCACTTGATGCTCTTCAGCAACATAATCTAACTTTTCACACTGTGCTTCGTCAAATATTGCTTTCAATTTTGGGTCCATTTCACTACTACTAACGCTTAAACCGTCGACATATTTTGCTGCGATTCGAGAAATATTTTCAAAAGAAGTGTCAGCAAAATCATTTGTTACATCTTCTTCGAATCCGTCAAACTTAAGTTTTTCAGCTAACCTTGGGTCCCAATTATTGTTAAAGCCATCATTGTACATGTTGTATACAACTTTTGTTTCTGCGAAGTGTGGATCGTTTTTGTACAATTTTTTGATGTATAGTGGCATCAACGAAGTCATCCAACCATTACAGTGGATAACATCTGGTTGCCAACCTAATTTTTTTACTGTTTCCAGAACACCGCGACAAAAGAACATAGAACGTTCATCGTTGTCATCATGCTCTTTCCCGTCTAAATCGACTAAAGTGCTCTTACGTTTGAAGTACTCATCGTTGTCGATGAAATAAACTTGCATACGCGCAGCAGAAATAGAAGCAACTTTAATGATTAGTGGATGATCTGTATCGTCAATGATCAAATTCATGCCCGATAAACGAATAACTTCATGTAGTTGATGTCTTCGTTCGTTTATTACACCGAATCGCGGCATAAACGCACGAATTTCTTTCCCTCCTTCTTGAACCCCCTGCGACAAACTTCTCGCCGTTAATCCAACCTCTGATTTGGGTAAAAATGGCGATATCTCTTGCGAGATAAAAAGTATTTTCTTTTTCTCCATGAAATTTTAATTGGTAAAATCGAATACAAAAATATAGAAAAAAAAGCGGAACTTCAACAAAAACAAATAGTTTTGTCTTTCTCAATACGTGTTAAAATGAAGGATGGAACTGTATTTACAACGGTTGAATCATTGCAAAGCAAATTAAATAGTTCAGGGAATCCAGCAAATTGGGCTTTCGTCCCTACTATGGGTGCGTTACATGAAGGACATCTCGACCTAGTAAGGAAGGCATTGGAAATCACCGAACAAGTTATTGTAAGTATCTTTGTTAATCCTACACAATTCAACTCCAAAGAGGATTTAGAAAAGTATCCTCGTACATTAGAAAACGACCTAAAACTGCTTGAATCAGTTGGAGACGTGCTTGTTTTCGCACCAACAGTGGTTGAAATGTATCCTTCTAATTTTAAAGAAATTAGTATTGATTTAGGCGCTTTTGAGAATGTAATGGAAGGTAAATTTAGACCGGGACATTTTAATGGAGTAATGAACGTAGTTCATCGTTTTTTTGAAATTGTTCAACCGAAACATGCTTTTTTCGGAGAAAAAGACTTTCAACAACTGGCTGTAATTCAAAGAATGGTTGAAGAGTTGAAATTGCCAGTTCAAATTATTCCATGTACAACTATTCGCGAAACGAATGGATTGGCAAAAAGTAGTCGCAATCAACGATTAAGTGAAATTCAAAAGGAGCAGGCACTGATAATGGTCAAAACATTGCTTTTCGCAAAAGAAAATAAGGACAAGGTTTCTCCCAACGATTTAAAAACTAGTTCAATCGAATACTTTAACCGTGGAGAGTTGAAACTTGAGTATTTAGAAATTGTTGATGCTCAAACTTTACAATCCATTGACCACTGGAAAGCGGGTTCTCGAATGTGCATTGCAGCGTTTTGCGGGGAAGTTCGATTAATTGACAATATGGAGTTAGTTTAAATACGGATTGTTTGTCAAAAAAAATCTAAATTTGCACAGCAATCAAACAAGAAGATGTTAATACAAGTTGTAAAATCAAAAATACATAGGGTTTCTGTTACTCAGGCCGACCTTAACTATATTGGAAGTGTCACTATCGATGAAGATTTGATGGAGGCCTCTAATTTAATCGAAGGAGAGCGTGTTCAAATTGTCAATATTAATAATGGCGAACGATTTGAAACTTATACTATTAAAGGTGATAGAGGAACAGGGACTATTTGTTTAAATGGACCTGCAGCTCGTCGAGTTGCTGTTGGTGATAAGATAATCATCATCGGTTACGGTTTTATGGATTTCGAAGAAGCGAAAACGTTTAAGCCATCGTTGGTATTCCCAAATGAAGAAACAAATTTAATCGACTAAATCGTTGAAGAAAACCCTACTAAAAAGTTTGAAAATCGGATTGCCAATTGTAATTGGAGTCTATCTTTCGGGATACTTTTTTTCAGGGTTGACTGGCAAACAATTGGGCCAAACAAAAAATGCATTTTACACTGCGAATTACTTTTGGGTGTTTTTGAGTTTATTCGTCTCTTTTCTTTCGCACCTTAGTCGGTCTTACCGTTGGTTATTTTTATTGGAAACAATGGGTTATAAGCCCAAGTTTAGCAACGCATATCACGCTGTAATGTCTGGATATGTCATCAATTTCACCGTCCCACGTTCAGGAGAAATTGCACGCGCTGGGCTTTTGGCTACGTATGAAAAAGTTCCATTTGAAAAGGGATTTGCGACGATTGTCGTTGAGCGAGTAGTGGATGTAATCATGCTCGGAATTGTTGTTTTGATTTCTGGTTACCTGCAAACAGATTCTGAAGAGTTCAGTAAAATTACCCAATCAACAGATGGTGGTTCAAGTAACTTAATTTGGTATATCTTAATTGGAATGTTTGTTTTTGGCTCGATAGGGTTGATCTTCTACCTCAAGAACAAAAAAATCAAATCATTTGTCAATGAAAAACTAATAGGGTTTTACGATGGATTGAAATCTATTTGGACAATGAAAAAGAAATGGGCGTATATATTTCATACGGTTTTTATTTGGGTGTGCTATGTAGGTGCAATTTGGATTGCGGCCTTCGCATTTGAAGAAACGAAAAACATAACTGTTGGATGCGTATTCGGAATGTTCGTTGTCGGTGCGGCAGCTATTTCGTTATTACCTGGAGGAATTGGAGCTTATCCAGCTTGGTTGACATCAGTATTATTAATTTACGGAATCGACTTCGCTGGATTTGGAATATTTACATGGGTGGGACAAACATTAATGTTGGTCATGCTCGGGTTAATTTCACTATTTTTGATCCAACGTCAACCAAAATTTGAAAAATTATGAATTATCCTTCAAGAACTCGACTTGAGCACATGCAACATAAGATTGTTGATTTAGCAACTGCTGATCGACGTGTAAAAATGTGGAAATTGAAAGCAAACAAAGTTACTTTTACGAACGGATGTTTTGATATTTTACACCAAGGACATGTTACGTATCTTGCCGGAACAGCTTCGTACGGAACAAAGTTGGTTGTCGGATTAAACTCTGACGCTTCAGTAAAAAAGCAAGGAAAAGGGGATAACCGTCCTGTGAATTCAGAAGACGCAAGGGCTCTTGTCTTAGCAGCCTTAGGATATGTTGACATGGTCGTTATCTACGATGACGAAACACCGATTGAATTGATAAAAACATTCGAACCTGAAGTACTTGCAAAAGGTGCTGATTATGATGCGGATGAAACGGATGCTTCGTCTAAAAAGTACATCGTTGGTTCTAAAGAAGTAAAAAGTAAAGGTGGAAAAGTTGTCGCTATTCCTTTAGTAGAAGGATTTTCAACTACTGCGATTATTGAGAAAATGAATGCATAGTTTAATCTTTTACCAAACTCTTCCCTGTCATTTCTGCCGGTTGTTGAATGTTCAACCGATCCAAAATTGTTGGTGCGATATCGGCTAAAATTCCGCTGTTTAATTTTACCGTTTTATCTTCTGAAACTAAAACTACAGGAACTGGATTCAATGAATGGGCAGTATTTGGACTTCCGTCTGGATTTATTGCAAAATCAGCATTTCCGTGATCTGCAATAACGATAAACTCATACCCTTTTTTCTGTCCTGCTTCAACAACAGCGTGCAAGCAAGAATCAATCGTCTCAACAGCTTTTACTATTGCAGAGTAAACTCCAGTATGTCCAACCATGTCTGGATTGGCAAAGTTCAAACAGATGAAATTTGGAGTATTTGTTTCAATCTCACTGATTATTGCATCACGCACTTCAAAAGCGCTCATTTCAGGTTGTAAATCGTACGTCGCAACCTTTGGTGAATTGATCAACAAACGTGATTCGCCGTTAAATTGTGTTTCTCTTCCTCCGCTAAAAAAGAAAGTAACGTGCGGATATTTCTCTGTTTCAGCAATACGCACTTGCGTTCTGTTGTTGTCAGAAAGCACTTCGCCTAACGTTTTTTGTAAGTTATCCTTTTCAAAAATGACGTGTACATTTTCAAACGTACTGTCGTAACTTGTCATCGAATAATAATGCAAAGCCAAACGATGCATGCTGTATTCGTGAAAGTCTTTTTGTGTCAACGCTATGGATATTTCTCTTGGTCGATCTGTGCGAAAATTAAAGCAAATTACGACGTCTTCATTTTCAATTGTTCCATTTACATCGATCAACGCTGGTTCAATAAATTCGTCGGTAATACTATTGTTATAGGATGCTTCAATAGCGTCGCTTGCCGAAGAAAATGATTCTCCAATTCCGTTCACCATCACATCGTAGGCCATCTTAATTCGTTCCCAACGATTGTCTCTATCCATTGCAAAATAACGACCTACAATTGAAGCAATTTTGATAGTGGTTCCAGAAATATTAGCTTCCAATTCTTTGATAAATTGAAGTCCACTTTTCGGGTCACAATCGCGTCCATCAGTAAAAGCGTGAATAAAGGTTTTTTCGATCTTGTAATCAATTGCCATTTTATTCAGTGCATACAAATGTTCCTGCGAACTGTGCACACCTCCATTGGAAACTAATCCAATAAAATGAAGCTTTGAATTGCTGTCTTTTGCTTTTTTAAACGCACTTTTTAGTGTTGCATTGGTATAAAAATCACCTTCTCGAATGGATTTATTGATACGTGTCAATTCTTGGTAAACAACGCGACCAGCTCCAATGTTTAGATGTCCCACTTCAGAATTTCCCATTTGGCCATTTGGCAAACCAACGTCTTCACCGCTCGTCCCCAATGTCGCATTTGGATAGGCTTGCATCAATACATCCATAAAAGGAGTGCGCGCGTTAAAAATTGTATCGGATTTAGATTTGTCTCCGATTCCCCATCCATCTAATATGATAAGTCCTACGTTATTTGCCATGATTGAATGTAATTCTAAAGTTGAGTCCTTTTGGAGTGTTATCTTCACAAGCGATTGTTCCGTTGTGCATTTTAACCAATTGAGAAACGATAAACAACCCTAATCCAGTTCCTTTTTGCGTTCGAACTTCTTCGTTGCCAACGCGGAAGAATTTATTGAATATTTCAGATTTCATTTCCTTCGGAACTCCAGGGCCTAAATCTTTTATTCCAAACTCAACGAAGGCGTCTTTTTTGGAGCTGTAAAGTGTAATTGGTTGTTCTTTGCCTGCGTATTTCAACGCATTTTCAATGAGATTATTGAAAATTGTTTCGAGCATAAACCGATCAGCAAACAGTTCAATTTTTGTATCAATGTCTATTTCAATCACTGATTTATTCAAAAGAGTGTTGTATCGCTCCTGTATTTTTGTGATAAAATGACCTAAATCAATGGTTTCTTTTTCAATGTTCATGCGATTGTTCTCCAATCGTGTTGCATTTAAGATATTGTCAATCATCCGTTCCAGACGAACATTTTCATCAATGGCTTTTTTAAGAATGTCGTCGGTTTGTTCCTTGGATAAATCCCTTTTTTTAATGGTTTGCAAATAGAGTTTATTTGCAGCTAAAGGAGTTTTTAATTCATGCGTTACCGAAAGCAAAAAGTTGTTTTGTTGTTCCGAAAGTTTCAATTCTTTTCGAATTGAACGACGGATTTGCCAAATACCAATCAACAAAAGCAATAGAAAAACAGCTCCTTCACCAATTATCATCGCAATGCGACTGGAAACAGGTTTTGAAGCGCGGCTAACAACTTCGGTAAGTTCAATTAGATGATATCCCCACCAAATGAATTGCACAACAACATAAACGCTTAAGACATAAAATATGAGAGCCGTACGTTTGTTCATTGTATTCTATTAATAGGCGCGTTCGTTTATTCCTTCTTTCCAATTCATAAAGGCTTTGTTGACTACTTTATTTCCTCCAGGCGTTGGATAGTTTCCAGTAAAGTACCAATCACCTTTGTTGTCTGGACAAGCCAAGTGTAGATTCTCTACAGTTTGGTAAATGATTTCAACCTTCGCGTTAATAGAAGGTGGGCGCAATAATTCACTGATTTTAGCTGAAATTTCTTCGTTTGTAAAAGGAGTATAAATTTCTTGAATGTAATTCTTGATTTGCTCTTTCGGTAAATTTTCTTGCTCTTTACATTTCGCATAAACTTCATCAATGATATGAACCATGCTTCGGTCTTTTAGCAAAGCGATGGCAGCTTCAAAGGCAATAAAATCACCCATTTTCGCCATATCGATTCCATAACAATCAGGATATCTAATTTGTGGAGCAGAAGAAACTACTACGATTTTCTTAGGTTCTAAACGATCTAAGATGCGCAAAATAGATTGCTTTAAAGTTGTTCCGCGAACAATACTGTCGTCGATGATTACTAGGTTGTCCTTTTGACGTTTCACACTTCCATAAGTGATGTCGTACACGTGAGCTACCAAGTCGTCGCGAGAATCATCTTGTGTGATAAAAGTTCGCAATTTTGCATCTTTAATCGCAATTTTTTCAATGCGTGCTCTTTTCAATAAAATTTCACGAATATCTTCTGGATTCGGCGATGGGCCTAATTGAATGATTTTTTCAATTTTCTCCTCGTTCAAATGATCTTCCAATCCTTTAATCATTCCGTAGAAAGAAACTTCTGCTGTATTTGGAATGAATGAAAAAACTGAATTATCTAAATCGTTGTCAATTGATTTTATTATTTGTGGGACGATATTCTTCCCTAATTGTTTGCGTTCTGTATAAATATCTTGATCACTTCCTCTTGAGAAATAAATGCGCTCAAATGAACATTTTAGTTCTTCTTTTGGTTGGTTAATTAGGGTTTCCTTAATTGATCCGTTTTTCTTGATAATTAGTGCGTGACCTGGTTTCAGTTCTTGAATATCTTCTGTTTTCAGGTTAAACGCAGTTTGAATTACAGGTCGCTCTGAGGCAACAACGCACACTTCGTCGTCTTCGTACCAAAACGCCGGACGAATTCCAGAAGGATCCCTCAATACAAAAGCATCACCATGACCAAAAAGACCAGCCATAGCATAACCACCGTCCCAATCTTCAGAAGCTCTTTTTAATATCTTTTCAACGTCTAATTTTTCAGCTATTTTCGAATAAATTTCAGCATTTGAATACCCTTGAGGTTTCAGCTGATTGTACATCTCGTCATTTTCTCCGTCTAAGAAATGTCCAATTTTTTCAAGTACTGTAACGGTATCCGACTTTTCTTTTGGATGCTGTCCAACATGAAGTAGAACATCAAATAACTCATCAACATTTGTCAAATTAAAGTTACCTGCAACAACGAGGTTACGCGTAATCCAGTTATTTTGTCTTAAAAATGGGTGACAGCTTTCAATAGAATTTCTTCCGAAAGTTCCGTATCGTAAATGGCCTAAGAATAATTCACCTGTAAATCCAGCGTGTTTTTTTAAGTAATCAACATCTTTTAAAAGTGCTGGATTTTCTTCTTCTAAATCATGAAATTTTCCATTGATATAATCGAAAATATCTTGAATTGGTTTACTGTCAATTGATCTATAGCGAGAGATATATCTTTCTCCTGGTGACATGTCAAATTTAATATTTGCAACACCAGCGCCATCTTGACCTCTGTTATGTTGCTTTTCCATTAACAAATGCAATTTGTTTAGGCCGTAAAAAGCCGTCCCGTATTTGTCAAGGTAATATTGAAGAGGTTGTTTTAATCGTAAAAGCGCTATTCCACACTCGTGTTTAATTGGATCACTCATGTTATGACGATATAAATTGAGTACAAATTTACATATAAAAAACCGACCTAAAGAATGAAAATGGACGATACTTTTTCTTAATTCCTCGAGGCAACTTTTATGATACTAAAACGATTTAATAATAAGCGGTAAAGTAAACCG
Source organism: uncultured Flavobacteriales bacterium (assembly GCA_963925035.1). GTDB lineage: Bacteria > Bacteroidota > Bacteroidia > Flavobacteriales_D > Crocinitomicaceae > UBA4466. The sequence goes on along the minus strand of CAWUSK010000010.1, from coordinate 5,716 downwards.
TTTAAAGTATTGATTTAACGGTGCTTTATATCGTTTTTAAATGTTGTAACTTTAAGGCAATTATGCTTAAACATTATTCATTTTTTTGTTTCCTGTTTTTCCTTTGTGCGCATGCACAAGGGCAAGATGTTTGGTTGCATCCAAATGAAGGGCAATGGGATGATCGAATAGAGTACAAATTGGATATGGATTTCGGTGAAATCTTAATTGAAAAAGACAAGTTCACGTATCACTTGAATGATTCAAAAATAACCGATCATCAGCATTCTGAAGAGGAGCATACTTCGGATTCGGTAAAATTTCATACAATTACGTCAACATTTTTAGGTTCCAATTGGAATAATTCAAAATCAGAAGAAAATCTATCTTCATTTTACAGAAATTATATTCTTGGGAACGATCAATCTAAATGGAGGTCAAAAGTCTATAGTTATTCCAACGTTCGAATGTTTGGCCTGTATGAAGGGGTAGAATTAAGGTTAAATACTGAAAGTGGGGGATTGAATTATTCATTCGAAATTCAACCTGGTGTTAATCCTGCTGTCATACAACGAAAGTTTGATGGTCAGGACAAGATAGATATAGATGAAGATGGAAATTTAAGAATCCACAATCGTTTTGGAGAAATTAATGAATCAGCCCCAATGGCATGGAATTTAATTGACGGCAAACTAAAGATGGTTCGTGTAAACTTTAAAATTGAGGATAATATTGTTTCATTTGATTTTCCAAGAGGATACGACCAGAATCAAGTTTTAATTATCGATCCGAATATTACATTTTCATCGTTTACCGGCTCAACTGCTGATAACTGGGGAATGTCAGCAACGCCGGATGCGGATGGAAATTTATTTGCCGGCGGAGTCGCGTTTTCAGCTGGATATCCAACTTCAGTTGGGGTTTATGACGCCACCTTTAATGGTGGAACGGTTGATGTTACAATTTTTAAGTTTACAGCGGACGGATCCGGAATGATTTACTCGACTTACCTTGGAGGTATTGGCTCTGAAACTCCAAACAGTATGATTTGTGCTCCGAATGGGGAGTTATTTATTTTTGGTATGACTTCGTCTAATAATTTCCCAATGGTTGGAACACCTTATAGATCTACTTTTTCTGGCGGTCCAAATGTTTCTGTTGATGCCAACGGTTTAGGTTTTACGCAAGGATCTGATTTATATGTTGCCCGCCTTAGTGCAGACGGGAGTGCTTTGATTGCTTCAACTTATATGGGGGGCACATCAACTGATGGATTGAATATTAGTAGTTTAAAATACAATTATGGTGATCAATTTCGAGGTGAAATTGTTTTAGATGACGTTGGAAATGTATATGTTGCTTCATCAACAAGATCATCTGACTTCCCAACTGTAAATGCAATTCAAACAGTGCTAAATGGGCCGCAGGATGCTGTAGCGTTTAAAATGCCATCTACTTTAAATACACTGTTATGGTCAACGTACTTTGGAGGAAATGGCAGCGAAACAGGAAATTCTATTCAGCTGAGCAGTACGGGCGAAGTTTACTTTGTGGGCGGAACAACATCGATGAATTTAGTGTTTAATTCAGGTGCTAGTTTAGCGTACAATGGTGGAATTGCTGACGGTTATGCCGTTCGATTAAATGGAACTTCTGGTGCAATACTTTCAGGAACTTATATTGGCATGAGTGAATATGATCAAGTTTATTGTGTTCAATTGGACATAGATGATAACGTTTATGTTTTAGGTCAAACAGAAAGCGATTGGCCCATTACTGCTGGTCATTATGGTGTCGCAAATTCAGGACAGTTCATTCGAAAGTACAACAATTCAATAACCTCTGCATTGTGGACAACCATGGTAGGGGCTGGAACAGGACACGTAGAAATATCTCCAACAGCATTTTTGGTCTCAGATTGTTATGACATTTATTTTTCGGGCTGGGGAGGACAGTTAAATGTTCAAGATGGTCAAGCGTTATGGTCAACCACAAATGGATTTCCAGTGACACTAGATGCATTTCAACCTACAACTTCAGGTAGTAATTTTTACATTTCTGTTTTAGGCCAGGATGCAATGACCTTAAAGTACGGCACGTTCATGGGAGGAGTAACAAGTCCTTACAATCATGTTGACGGAGGAACTTCTCGTTTTGATAAACAAGGTAGAATTTACCATGCTGTATGTGCTTCTTGCGGTGCCACCACCACTGGATTTACAACAACTCCAGGTGTTTGGTCTGCAACTGATAATGGTCCAAATTGTAATCTTGCCGCTTTTAAATTTGAATTAAGTACAATAGAGGCAATTATTGCTGTACCACAGACTGTAGTTTGTATTCCTGACCCAGTATTTTTCAGTAACAATAGTGCAAATGGCAATTCCTTTTTCTGGGATTTTGGAGACAATACAACTTCAACATCAGAGAATCCTTCACATTTGTATTCTTTGCCAGGGACATATGAAGTAACATTGGTTGTCTCCGATATCAATGGTTGTTTTACACCAGATTCAGTTGTTTTTGAGGTTGTAATTGGTGATTTTGAAGGTGGTGTCATTGAACCACCAGCTGCAATTTGTCCGGGTGAGCCGTTTGAGTTTGAGGCATACGGAGGAAGTATATATGAATGGTCACCTGGTATTTATTTAGATGACTCTACTAGTGCAACACCAACTGCGATTGTATTAGAAACTACTGACTTTATGGTAATCATTTCGGATACATGCGGAATAGATACAGTGTATGTAACGTTGCCAGTATTTATCGGGGCAAGTAACATTTCAAATGATACAAGTATATGTTTAGGTAATTCAGTCCAACTTAATGCTGAAGGAGGAGTCTCTTATGAATGGACGCCAGCGACTTTTTTGGATGATCCTTTTTCTCCGACTCCTGTATCAACTCCTGATGAAACAATAACCTACAACGTGGAAATCACAACTCCTAATGGCTGTGTTTTAAATGAAGATGTTACAATATCCGTCTATTTTGAATTGCCCAGTCCTCTGCTTGAAGATACTGCTGCTTTGTGTTTTGGCGCATCAATACCAATTACCGCCACGGGAACTTCAATCCAGACGTATAATTGGTATCCGACAACGTTTATTACTCCTCTAAACACAGCATCTGTAACTGTTGACCCACCAAATGGCACATGGTATTATTGTGACTTTGGAAATGCATGTGGTTTTGTTACAGATAGTATTTTTATAGACGTTAAAACACCATTGATTCAGGCTGGTAATGATACCATTATTTGTCCAAATGAAACTGCTCGATTATGGTCAATTGGAGGTGAGTCATATACATGGTCGCCAAATAGTTTTGAATTTATTACCAATGATTCAATTATTGTTTTCCCTAATTCTCCGACAATTTATATTGTGCAAGGAACGGATCAATTTGGTTGTATCGGACAAGATAGTGTATTTGTGGACTTGTTTCCATTGCCAATAGTTGACGCAGGGTTGAATGTATATGCTTTTTATGGTGATGAGGTACTTTTAACCGCTACAAGTCCTCAGAGTGGTACATATATCTGGACACCTTCGGAATCGTTAACATGCAGCACTTGTACGAACCCGATTGCAGAACCAAATAGGGAAACGGTTTATACTGTTACTATTACGGATCAAAATGGCTGTCAATCGACGGATATAGTGACTATTTTTTATGATATAACACTCTATGTCCCTAACACTTTTACCCCAGATCAAGATGAATTCAATCAAACCTTCCTAGCTTTTGGCGGGAACATAAAAGAATTTCACATGATGATTTATGATAGATGGGGAGAATTAATTTTCGAAACGTTTAATATGAAGTTTGGTTGGGATGGAACTTATAATGGATATAATTGCCAAGACGGTACTTATATTTGGAAAATTGAATTGGAAGATGTCTTTGATAAAAAGGAGCAATTAGTAGGACATGTTAATTTGATTAGGTAGATATTAAATTACGAATTACGAATTACGAAATGGACTCGTCGTTATTTAGAAATTAGGTGAAAGTTAAATTGCCTTTTAAAAATTTGTAATTACTATTTTTAATAAATTAACAATCGCAGAACGATCAAATCTTAAAGTCTTAATACACTATCGTCTTAAAATCGCTCTTACACAAATCTTTCGTCGATTTCCATTACGTGTGCACAGCTTTTGCATGTCCTTAACTCCTCTGAATTATAAAACTCTTTGAATCGTGATTGAAAGTCATTTTCAATGTCTCTTAATGGAAATCTAAACTCATGTAGCTTATGATTACATTCATCACAAAACCACATTAGCCCGTCAACCATATCTGTACCCTTTCTTATCTTTTCGATGACTAATCCAACAGTATTTTCTCCTCGAACTGGATTGTGTGGAATGTTACTTGGAAGTAGAAAGATATCTCCCTCTTTGATTTCGACTTCTCTTGCTTTACCGTCCTCTTGTATCTTTACAGTAATATCACCTTCTAGTTGGTAGAATAGTTCCTCGCTTTCATTGAAATGATAATCTTTTCTAGCGTTTGGACCTCCAACGATCATTACAATAAAATCACCGGCTTGAACAAATAGGTTTTTATTGTTTACGGGTGGCTTCAGTAAATCACGATTTTCATTGATCCATTTTTGAAGGTTGAAAGGTTCTAACATATTATTTCCGATTAGCATGAGATTAAAAGTACAAGAAATTTCCTTCTTAGAAAATCCAAGTTAAATATATTAAAAAGTTTCGCAATAAAAAAAGGGAGACCGAAGCCTCCCTTTCCTTGATTAAGAATCAAATTATTGTTTAATAATTCTGAAAGTTTTTTCAGCTTCAGTATTATAAACTTTAATCATGTAAACACCTGGCTCAAGTTTTTCTAATGAAATCTCAGTTGTTGTTGTCCCGTTGATCGCAGCCATTTTAGCTGAAAGAACTTGACCTTTAACATCTAATATTTCGTAGTTAAACGTTTCAGATGAACTTGCGTTTGAAATAAATACCAATCCATCAGTTGGGTTTGGATATACATTCATATCTCCAAACACTAATTCTTGGATATCTAAGTAATCACATGTTCCAACTGTAACTAAGATGTTTGATGTATCATTTGGACAAACTCCATTTGAAACGATATAATCATAGTTGTAAGAACCTGGGAAGTTACTAGTTGTAATTGAAACGTCAGTTGGGCTGTTCGATGGGTTGTACCATTGACCACCTAAGTCAACATTTCCAGTTAAACCAGATAATAAATAAATAGGCTCATTTCTACAAGCTGTAATCGTACCATCAACACCTGCCGAAGAAGGAGGGAAGATTGTTAACGTTGCAGTAGTAGTATCTGTAGCACAAGGAGTTTTAACTATATAGTAGAACTCAAATGTTCCTGCTGGTAAAGCAGATACAGAAACAATAGAACCATTCAATACACCTGGGTTTTGTGCAAACGACCAAGTACCGAAGTCTTCACCTTTTGTAACGATAGTGTTCAAATCAAATGTACCGTCTAAACGACAAACATCAGAAGAACCATCAATACCAGGGTTCAATGTACATGGCATGAATCTTACATGATCAACAACGTTAGCACGACCCCAGTTGTTAGTACCTTCAAATGCAATTTGAACTGTTGTATCAGCTACGAACAATGTATCAACAGTCCAAGCATTCACGTTTGTAGTGTATGAAGCGATTTCAGTCCATGCAGCTGCCGCACCTGCAGTATAAACTTTAGTGATATTTTGATCACCAGCCCA
>CAWUSK010000009.1:0-21780 GCA_963925035.1 uncultured Flavobacteriales bacterium | reverse complement strand
AGTCAATTTATCCCAATTCAAGTATTTATTTGTCATTGCTGCTTTTGCACCAAATAACATCGAGAATTTACGATTCACTTTCAAGTGGTAAGAATAAATCAATCCTAGACTAGAAGTAAAAATAGTTCCTTGACCTTGTTGATCATGTGTCGCGATCACACCAATTCCTCCAGATATAGTTTTGAAGTATTGATCGTATGAAACGCTATATGTCACATAGTTCCCAGATAGACTAGGCCACTCATTTCTGTAATTAGTAGCAAATCGTGGACAACCATGAGAACCAGCAAAAGCAGGATTCAAATACAATGGGTTTGCATAGAACTGCGTGAATTGCGGATCTTGTGCTGATGCATTAAGTGACATCCAACCAAACAGTACTACTAAATAAATTTGCCTTGCTCTCATAGTCCTTACAATTTAACCTCCTTTGCCAAAACGGCTTTGTTTACCAACAAACTTCAATGTTAATTGATGTGATAAATTTCGATCACCGGTCATTTTACTTTCCGAATAATCTGCGTGGTAGTAAACTGCAACATGTTTCAATTTCACGCCAATTGTAGCCGATGGATTGCGTGTTGATGAATAGGACGCTCCTATAACAAACCATTTTAACCTTGCATTTGCTCCCACCCACATTTCGGAAAGCTTTCCTTCATTCTGATAAACCACGTACGGAGATAAACTAAAGTTTTTATTTCTTGAAACCCAATCCGTTCCAGCACTTGCTATAATTTGATGGTAAGACTTTTGATCACTTATGTTTGAATACATGTTGTCCTTATGTCTAGCCAAGTTATCGATTTGTAATCCCGCAAAGAACCATTTAGTGTTGACCATTGCACCTACTCCAAAATCTTTGTACCAAAGGTTTCTTCCAATTGGTGTTGTTCCATCAGCATAATAATCTTCTACAACCCCTCTTTCAATTTCCAATTGATTTGCACCGTTCATTTTAGAATGATTCAAATTTTTATTCCCCGTTTTAAATCGGAACGATGGTTCAAATGAAACCGTGTTGGAAAGTGAAATTTTCGGTGCGTATGTAACGGCAATATCAGCGATACTAACTCCGCCATTCTTATACATTGCATGATTCATTTGTAATCCAAATCCACCGCGCATTGCATACACGTATCCGTCAAGATTCAACTGATTCATCAATTGTTGATTTTCAGAACCGTACCATTGTAATCGAGACATCGTTTGAATACGCGTCGCTAACTGCGTTCCTGTCGAACTAAAGTTAATATCAGAAACCGACATACCCGGGATGTTATAGTGTGGATCTCTAAAGTTTTGCAATGCAACTGTATTGTCCAACATATTTTTTACCTTTCTTCCAATCGATCCAGCCCTTAATTTCATCATCAACTGATACTTAGTAAGAGTTTTTTTCTTTTTTTGAAAAAAGTTAAGCTCATGGTCTTTGTTAATCTCCATCAAAGCATGGTCTTTTCTTCCAAGTACATTCTCAGGACGCTTTAATTTCATGCGATTCACTTCATAAAAAGCATGAGACGCGAAATCTTTCATGTTTTCATCTAATGCTTCAACATCTTTAATTAACCCATATCTATAAGGATTCGATTTTATTGAACTAGCAGAAAAAACGACTAGTTGTGAATTACTTGGTTCAGATTCAATATTGCTTGCACCTGAATTTTTAATCTCATTTATACTTAAATTGTTAGCAATTGGGCTAACGATAATTCCTGTAACCTGGGTGATTGAATTATTTGAATTATCATGATTTTGTATCGGATTTTGAGCTAAAGCATTCAACGAATTTGAAAATGCATTCGTCAAATTAGAAGATGATGCCGAATTTGAAGCAACTCTTGCACTTTTAAACGTTGAACGTTCAATTTTAGTTTTAGTTTTAGCGCCTTGAAATTTCGATTCTTGCGCTACTGTACTTTCAGCTTTAGCGAATGATTCTGAAGAATTATCAACCGAAATAAATCCAATTGTAACAATTGCAAACAATACAACTGCAACACTCGCAAAATCCATAACCCTAAAAATTGGATTACCACGAATTAGCCCTGACTTCTTAGTATATATGTATTCATTGGATTGTATTCTAGCATTTTCCCAAACATCTTTATCGACATCCAATTCAGGATGCTGTAGCAAAAACAATTGCAACTGCTCCACTTGAGTGGGCGTTAAATTCCCCTCGTTCAGTTCGAACAACCATAAATCGATATTTGAGAAAGATGGGTTACTCATACTAGCTCTACTAATCCTTTTAACTGCTTTTTAATTTTTCGTCGACCTCTAAACAAATAAACTTTGACTTGTGATTCCGAAAGGTCTAAAATTTCCCCTACTTCATGGTAAGAATAACCTTCCAAATCACGCAAAATAATAATGCTTTTTTGAATCGAAGGTAAAATACTTACTGCTCTATTTACAACTTGATTCGTTTCAAAACTATTGGGAACAATTTCTCCTAAATCATATTTATCCATTTCATCAGAAAAAGACAAACGACCCTTACGAGTAGAAAAATTAATCATAGCATTGTGAGTAGTCGTAAACATCCAAGATTTTGCTTTCGCAGGTTCTACTTTTCTTCGATTCATCCAAAGTTTTTCAAAAACATCTTGTACAATATCCTCAGCGTCCTCTCTGTCGTGGAGAAATTTCATTGCATATCCAAATAAATTATTTGAATGCTCACTAACGATAGTATTGTATTCGCGTCTTCTCAAATTCTGTTCAATATTCGATATACAGTTAAAACAATTAGAGTGCTAATAATGCTACACTAATAACGTCTAAAGTTAATACGTTTACTTAGTTAATCCAAATAGATTATCAAATCAACACTCAACATTAATATTTAGTCGGTTTTGTTGAATATTTTTCAATGTGTTTTATTGAATATTTTTTGCTAAATTCGTGAATACAAGACTAAAGCTATGATTGAAACTAAAAGACTATTCGATATTCCTTATCACCAATTAAATTCATACCCAAATCCTAAGATGTTTGTGACCAAAGCAAACAACGAATGGATTGGTGTTTCCACCAAAGACTTTTTGGACGAAGCAATGGAAATCTCTAAAGGCTTAATCGCTTTAGGCGTTGAACTAGGAGACAAGGTTGGAATAGTTTCTGGCACGCGTTACGAATGGAATGTAATGGACATTGGAATTCAACAAATAGGAGCAATTGTAGTTCCGTTTTACCCGAACATTTCAGAAAACGATTACCGATATATCTTTAATGATTCTGGGATTAAAATTTGCGTCATTGCGGACAATGAATTGGACGAGAAAATCAAAAATATTAAAGCAGACACTCCTGCACTTCAGTATGTCTTTACAATGGAAAATGTTTCTGGATCGAAACATTGGAGTGAAATCAAAAAATCTGGAGTTTCAATTGATGAATCTGCCGTCAGAGAGCGAATGGCACAGGTTAAATTCGAAGACTTAGCAACAATAATTTATACTTCTGGTACAACGGGAAACCCGAAAGGAGTTATGCTTTCTCATAAAAACTTACTATCCAATGTGGATGCATGCATTGAACCAATTCCAGCAGATAGAAATTCACGTGTATTGAGCTTTTTACCTGTCTGTCACGTTTACGAACGCATGTTACATTATTTGTACATGTACATTGGCGCCTCCATTCATTTCGCGGAATCGATGGAAACAATTGGAGAAAATATTAAAGAAGTAAAACCTCACGTATTTACAGCTGTCCCAAGATTGATCGAAAAAGTATTCGATAAGATTATGGTAAAAGGTGATGAACTTAGCGGTATCAAGCGTAGATTGTTCTTTTGGGCAGTTGGATTGGCGGAGCAATACGATACTGTTGGGATGTCTGCGTGGTACAATTTCAAATTAAAAATTGCACGAAAATTAATCTTCTCTAAATGGCAAGAAGCATTGGGTGGAAACGTAAATGCGATTGCATCTGGTAGTGCAGCTTTACAACCACGTTTGGCGCGCATTTTCATAGCAGCTGGAATTGACGTACTCGAAGGATACGGATTAACAGAAACATCTCCAGTGATTTCGGTAAATAGCCACCAGAAAGGAATTAGAATTGGCACTGTTGGAGCACTTTTAGACGGTCTTGAAGTTAAAATTGCAGAAGACGGAGAAATTTTAGTGAAAGGTCCAAATGTAATGATGGGCTATTACAATCTACCCGAAGAAACTGCTGAAGTAATGAAAGATGGTTGGTTTCACACAGGAGATATTGGAGAATTTGTTGAAGGGAAATTCTTAAAAATTACTGATCGTAAAAAAGAAATTTTCAAAACGTCGGGAGGAAAATACATCATTCCTCAAGCAATGGAAAATAAATTCAAAGAATCTCGTTTTATTGAGCAAATAATGGTGTTTGGGGAAGGACAAAAATTTCCAGCGGCATTGATTGTTCCTTCATTTGCTTTTGTAACTGAATGGGCAAAAAGTAAAAAGATTGAAATAGGTGATGGAAGCAATGAAGCCATTGCAAATTCAGAAGCTGTTCACGCTCGAATTATGGAAGAAGTAGAAGGATTCAATAAAGGATACGGAAGTTGGGAGAAAATTAAGAAAATTGCATTATTGAACCGTGAACTTTCTATTGATGGCGGTGAATTAACACCTACGTTAAAGTTGAAACGTAAGAACATAATGGAGTTGCATAAAGCAAAGTGTGACGCGGTTTATTGTGATTAAGGTCGAACCACTGTCATCTTCACAACAACGTGATGGAATTTTGGGTAGTACGTTCCTTTAGCGAATGTAAATGTGTTCATATACTTTTTTAGTTCAAATTCCGCTGGTGTGCTCTTTAGTGTAGATTCCAACATACGGACACCTGTTACCTTTCCTTCGCGATCAACCGCGAGTTCAAACTTCGCTGTTCCACTTTTAAACCCTTCAACAATGAACTTGGTATCCGACGTCATTTGGCGACCTTCGTCAATAATTGCTCCACTAATTAATTGACCATATGCAGTCCCACAGAATAAAGCAAAAATAAGTGCAATTTTTTTCATTGAAGATTTTTTCTAAAACTAATTAAAATCAATGAATAATGAATAATTCACAATTAGCGAAAATTGTAACCAGATACTAACTTATCAAAGGAATTCTCAATTAATTCAAGCTATTCTCCCCCAGTTCGGACGAGAGCGCAACAAATCGCTCAATCGAGAACGGATTCCTTTATTTTTTGGTAGTTCTATAGTTGGGTCATTTCTTAGGATTTGTTTCGCAACTTCTCGTGCCATTGAGACAATCTGTGCATCTTTTGAGAGGTTCGATATTTTCAAATCCAGTATTCCACTTTGTTGTGTTCCCAGTAAATCTCCCGGCCCACGCAATTGCAAATCAACTTCAGCAATTTCAAATCCATCGTTTGTTCTCACCATGGTTTCCATTCGCTTCTTGCTGTCTTCCGAAATTTTATCACCCGTCATTAATACACAAAATGATTGCTCTGCCCCTCTTCCCACTCTACCTCGTAATTGATGCAATTGAGAAAGTCCAAATCGCTCAGCACTTTCTATCACCATGATACTTGCATTTGGAACATTTACCCCAACTTCAATTACTGTTGTTGCGACCATTATTTGCGTTTCCCCTTTGATAAAGCGATTCATTTCAAACTCTTTATCCTCCGGCTTTAACTTTCCATGCACCATTGAGACTTGGTATTCCGGCATTGGAAATGTGCGCGAAATCGCTTCAAATCCATCTGTCAAATTATTGAAATCCAAGGTTTCCGATTCCATTATTAAAGGGTAAACGATGTAAACTTGTCGTCCTTTTTTGATCTCTTCCTTCATAAACCCAAACAAGCGCAAACGGCTTTCATCAAATCGATGCGAAGTGGTAATTGGTTTTCTTCCTGGCGGTAATTCATCGATTACAGAAACTTCTAAATCGCCATAAAACGTCATTGCGAGTGTACGAGGAATGGGCGTCGCAGTCATAATTAAAACGTGCGGAGCAAGGTCATTTTTCTTCCACATTCGTGCGCGCTGTGCAACACCAAAACGATGTTGCTCGTCAATTACAACCAATCCCAAATTTTTGAATTGAACCGTTTCTTCTAGCAAAGCATGTGTTCCAATCAATATCTTTATCTCTCCCGACAACAATTGTTCGTGTAGCGGTTTTCTATCCTTCTTCTTTACAGAACCAGTCAACAACGCTACTTCAATACCCATTGGTTCTAACATTTCTCGAATTGATTCGTAATGTTGAATTGCTAATATTTCTGTCGGTGCAATAATTGCCGCTTGAAAATTATTTCCAACTGCAATTAACATGGACAAAAGTGCAACCAATGTTTTTCCACTGCCCACATCACCTTGCAGCAAGCGGTTCATGTGATGTCCTGTATTCATATCAATTCGAATTTCCTTCAACACACGTTTCTGTGCTCCGGTTAATTCAAAAGGAATGTGCTTTTTATAAAATTCATTGAATGCATCTCCGACATTTTCCATCAAATATCCTTTGGATTTTTCCATTGTAATTTGCTTTCGGACCAGCAATTCCATTTGCAGAAAAAACAATTCTTCAAATTTCAATCTAAATCGCGCTTGTTGTACTTCCAATTCAGAAGATGGCTCGTGCACCCAACGCATTGCTAATTCTCTATCAATTAGACGATGCTCTACCTTTAGGTTCACCGGAAGTAAGTCTTCAACTTGTCCTCCTATATTTTCCAATAAACCGCGAATCAATTTTTCAATTCCTTTGGTATTTAACCCCATAGAACTCAAACGTTCAGTACTCGAATAAACAGGTTGTAATCCACTAGATTCGGAAGCATTGACAGATGCAATCTCAGGATGGGGAATATTCCAACGACCTTTGAATTGGGTTGGCTTTCCGTAAATCAGTATTTCTTCGTTGATTTTTAACGAAGATTTTATCCAGCTTGCTCCTTTAAACCAAACCAAATCAATCATTCCTGTTTTATCTTGAAACTTTGCTGTCAATCGTTTATTTCGACCGACCCCAGCTTCTTGAAATCCAACAATTTTCCCTTTAATTTGCGCGTGACCAACCAAAGTAACCAAGTCTTCAACAGTATGATATTCCGAGCGATCAACATATCGAAAAGGATAATATTCCAATAAATCTTTGTAGGAAAAAATGCCCAGTTCTTTCTTCAATAACTCCGCTTTTTGCGGACCAACACCTTTGAGGTATTCGATTGGAGTTATTAAAAAATTATTCATGAAGTAAAACTAGGAAATAAGTTCAAGGTTTAAAAAGTTCAAGATTCAAATATTTAGACAATTCAATTTCTTTGAAACAAAAAATCCTCCGATGATTCGAAGGGTTTCAAAATTGAAATTCGTTTTAGAGGGAATTATTTTGCCCTTTCATTAAGCTCTAATCCATCCTTCAACCATTTCTGAAATACTTTGACATCTGAATGATTCTGATAATCAGCAGATCCATTTTCTAAATCAACTCCATCTGGAGTTTGCATAACATAATAAGGTTGTGAAGCAGTTTTGTATTCAGTCATTTGTTTTACTGTCCACTTGTTACCGATTGTATTTACTGCAATATTTCTATCGCCAACTTTAACCACTCCCTGTTCTTCTTTAGGAAGTTCTGTTCGTTCATCTACGTATAAGGAAACAATAACAACATCGTTTCTTAAATGCTCAATCACCCCAGGTTCTCCCCAAACAGATTGTTCCATTTTTCGACAGTTGACACATCCCCAGCCTGTGAAATCTACAAACAATGGTTTATTCACTTTCTTCGCATAAGCAAGTGCCTTATCGTAATCGTTGAAGGCCATTATCCCTTGTGGACCTTCGTGCATTCCATCAACATGTTCGATTGTGTTATCGCTTGATTGATTATTACCGCCTCCTAGACCACCAGGTGATTCCGCATAAAAATCAGGTGGTAGAAATGCGTTTACGACTTTTAAAGGCGCTCCCCATAATCCTGGAATAAGGTAAATGGTGAAAGCAAGAACAAAAGTTCCCATCATTGAACGGCCAACAGATAATTTTTCAGTCGGGCTATCATGCGGCAAACGTATTTTCCCGAACATATACAGTGTAAGAGTCCCAAATACGGCTATCCAAATTGAAATAAATATTTCTCGTTCCAATAAATGCCATTGCATTGTCGTGTCTGCCGTAGATAAAAATTTAAAGGCAAATGCAATTTCAAGAAATCCTAAAAATACCTTTACGACATTTAACCATCCTCCTGAATTTGGCATAGAATTCAACCATGCTGGGAAGATTGAAAAAAGCATAAATGGAAGCGCTAAAGCAAGTCCGAATGCAAACATTCCTACCATTAATGCTGTTCCACCACCATAACTGGAAAGACCTCCTAACAAACTTCCTAAAATTGGTCCTGTACATGAGAATGAGGCTAGAGATAAAACTAGAGCCATGAAGAAAATACCAATCAATCCACCTTTATCCGCTTTAGAATCGGCTTTATTCACCCAGGAAGCTGGAAGTTGAATTTCAAATGCTCCTAAGAAGGATAAACCAAAAATGAACAGCATTAAGAAAAAGAAAATATTAAAGTAAACATTCGTAGAGAGTTCATTTAACAATTCTCCTGCTCCTGTAATCACAACAATACCACCTAGAATTAAGTGAATAAGAACAATTGAACATCCGTAAATCATAGCATTCTTAATTCCTTGCGCTTTGGTCTTACTTCTTTTAGTAAAGAAACTTACAGTCATTGGAATCATAGGAAAAACACAAGGCATAATCAATGCGATAAAACCACTTAAGAAAGCTAAAAAGAAAACTCCCCACAAGGATGCATCTTCTTCTTCATCTTTAGGTTCTTCAATCTTTCCTTTGTTAGTGTCAGGTTTAGAATCTTGCACAACCGCTTGTGATTCATTTGCTTCGACAGCCTCAACAGGATCTACAGTGTTTCCAACAGGTTCAACATTAGACGTCTCACCTTGCACACCTTTCACTTTCACTGAAAAATCAGCTTCGTGTGGCGGTAAACAATGTGAATCATCACAGGTTTGGAAAGAAAACTTTCCTTTAATTGTAAAATCCTTTTCAGAAGTGACTTTAATTTTTTGTTTTAAATAGATTGTATTTGAGTGATATAGTAAATCTTCGTCTGTAATGTCATCGTGTTCGAATGTAGGTTTTGGTTCCGTGAGTTTACCTAACAATTGAAAGCTAGCAGAAGGTGTCAATTCAACTTTGGTTGGAATCAAATAACTTCCTTTAGGCAAATAAGCACCGTAAATGTGCCAATGTTTCACCATTGTTACCTTACCAATTATTGTGGCTTCATCTCCATTTTGTTCTAAGGAAAAAGACCAACTTACTTTATCTTCTGGGAATTCTAGCTGTGCATTAGTAGATCTAGAAAAAATGGAAGCTGTTAGTAACAAGAATAAACTTAAAAAGCGAATGTTCATTAATTGCATATTTATTTATTAATTGCGATTACAAATTCTACATCTTTGGGAGGTAGACACATTGAATCATTACACGTCATATAAGTAATAACTCCTTTGACGGATGTCGATGAAGAAGCTTTCACTTTTTGTTTAAAGGAGACTTTTTCCTTGAAAAAATTTAATTCACCTTCAAAGTTTTCGTCGTATTCACGAATGGACTCAGGTTCTATTGTATTTCCAATAAGTTTGATTTCTGAATTTTCATTGTATGTAAATGAGGTTGGAACTGGTCCAATTCCTTCATTGATAACTTGACTGTATAAATGCCAACCATCGGCTATTTTAGCATCAAGCACAATTTCCTCATTGGCGCTATCGTAATGATATACCCACGAAACCTTTTCTTGCGAATAAGAAAGAAAGGTCATTGATATAATAAAAAATAGGGAAAATAACTTTAACATAGCTTCAATTAAGATAAACTCAAAGCTAAGCAAACAGATTTAAAAATGCATAAGATAAATGTAGAAATCCTTGAAATCCCAACACATAAATTCAGGCATGATTTTCATAAAAATTAACAGAAATAGGTTAGACTTTTATCTCTACAATTCGGTCTATTGGAAGCCAAATTCCACCTTTTAAGCAAATGTATTTTGCTCCATCTGCCCAAATTGTTGTGTTCACCCTCTTCAATCCTTCATCATCATGAAAGTAAATAGATACTTTACTATGGTACCCATTTCCTAAGCGGGTAGCTTCCTTAATTTGATCCAGCAATTGCGGATGTTGTTTGACTTTAGTCTTTAATTTGAAAGATAGTGAGCTGATCAATTCTTTCTCGACAAGTGTTGAGTTCATAATCGCCTGCATAGTTTTATTATTAGGATGACATGTTTAAAGTAATAATAATAAACAGGTTTAGCAAAAAATTTAAAAAATAATTATGACTAGGTTTATTAAGCTTTAAACGGCAATCGTGCTTGTGCTGTTACACTTTGATCTGCAAATTGTTGTTTATCGAACATAAACTTACCTGTAATCGCTATCATTGCTGCATTATCAGTGCAATATTCAAATCTAGGAATGAAGGTTTTCCAGCCTTTTTTAACGCCCAATTCATACAATTTTAATCTCAATTCACTATTCGCTGAAACACCTCCAGCTATAGCAATGTCATTGATTTTATACTCTTTCGCGACAGTAGATAACTGCTTTAGTAGAATCTCAATAATCGTTTTTTGTATTGAGGCACACAAATCATTCAAGTTTTCTTTCACAAAATTGGGATTCAGCTTTTCTTGTTTTTGAATAAAATAAAGTATGGATGTTTTCAACCCACTGAAACTAAAATTATATCCATCTACCCTTGGTTTTGAAAACTCAAACTTATCTGGATTGCCTTCTTTCGCACATTTGTCAATTAAAGGTCCACCCGGATATGGGAATCCTAACATTTTTGCAGCTTTATCAAAAGCCTCCCCAGCAGCATCGTCGATGGTCGTGCCTAATACTTCCATGTCCAAATGCTCTTTTACCAAAACAATTTGCGTATGTCCTCCTGAAACAGTTAAACACAAAAATGGTAAACTTGGTTTTGGGTTGTCTTCATCATCTATAAAGTGAGCCAAAACATGTCCGTACATATGGTTAACATCAATCAATGGAATTTCCAATGCCAATGCCAATGACTTTGCGAAAGATGTTCCTACAACCAAAGAACCTAACAATCCTGGCCCCTTGGTAAATGCAATTGCATCAATTTCTGATTTTTTAATACCTGCTTTTTTAATTGCTTCATCAACTACAGGTACAATATTTTGCAGGTGTGCTCGACTTGCCAGCTCAGGAACAACTCCGCCGTATTGACGATGAACTTCTTGTCCTGCAATAAAATTAGACAAAATGGAGTTATTTTTGATCACAGCTGCTGATGTATCATCACAAGAAGACTCTATAGCAAGAATTATTGTTTCTTTTTGGCGCACAATGTTTAAGTTTGTATCGAATGGCAAAATTAATGAAAATAATACGACAATCAATTGGTCTTCTCCTAGAGTGGCTCTTGATTCTTATTATTCTTTTTGTCTTTGCTATTCGCACGTCTTCCTTTCAAACTTACCTTGCAAAAAAAGCCACAGCATACCTTTCAAAGGAATTGGGTACAGAAATCAACATAGACCAAGTAGCAATTATCTTTTTGGATGAAGTAGCACTTGATGGTGTGCTAGTAAAGGATAGAGCAAATGACACATTAATTGCTGCAAAATCAATCTACATAGGTATCAAGGATTGGAATTTATCAAAAATTAAATTTCATTTAAAGAATTTGGACATTGAAGATGCGACGATTCAATTGTCTCGCAATGAAAAAGGTGATTTTAACTACCAGTTTTTGATTGATCACTTCAGTTCTGAAAGAAAGAAAAAGAAAAAAACAGTTCATTTATATGCAGATCGGGTATCTTTGAAAAACACACTATTCAGCTACGACGATAATCGAAAAGTGAGACGGAAGGAAGGTGTTGATTATTTTCATATTAATGCTTCAAAAATTAACCTTACTGTCTCGAACTTTAAAATGGACGGAATGGTATTTAGAGGAGATGTAACTCACTTGGACTGTCATGAAAAATCGGGCTTTCAATTGGATGAATTAATTACTTCTAGCTTGGTTTCAAAGGACGGAATTTTTCTGTCCAATTTAAAGATTAAATCACCAGGCTCTGCGATTGAATCCAAGAAATTTAATATGCTAATAACTGGATATACTGACATTCTATCGTTCGTTGACAGTGTGAGGTTTGATGCGAAAATTGACCGAAGTATTGTTTCGCTTAAGGAGGCGGCAATGTTTGCTTATATATTGAACGGCATGGAAGACACGGTTCAATTAACTACATCCATTTCTAAATATTCGAAAAACTTACGACTAACCAATTTTGATTTGAAATTTGGCGAAAAAAGTCAAGTAAAAGGTACAATTAACATTCCTGACTATCGTAACGTTGCCACTTCTTTCCTACACGAAAAATTAGATTATGTTTACATCGATGTCAACGAATTAAAAGGTCTTAAAATGCCTAAAATTAGTGGATTGGAATACATACCTATCGCTAATACTGTTAAGAGATTAAGCTATTTTGAAGCTGAGGACATTCGACTAGACGGTTTTACATCACAGTTTGTTGTGGCTTCCGATATTGTTAAAACATCATTAGGAAATGTCCGAATGGACAATGGAATAATGTTCACGGAAAATTCCTCAAATGGCTCCTACTTTTTTGAGAAATCTGGTGCGAGTGAATACGATGTTAAAATTGAACATTTCGATCTAGGAAAACTTCTTGGTTCAATAGAAATAGGCGCAATCGATGGAACTTTCTTTCTTTCAGGCGAGGCTTTTTCAACTTCCGACATTCACTTCAATTCAATCGAAGGAAATGTGAATACGTTTGAATATCTGGATTATCCCTATTCGAATATTGCAATTGGCCAAGGTGCCCTAATCGACGACGTGTTTACAGGGGAAATCGATGTAAAGGATGACAATCTTGACATGACATACGACGGAACAATAAGCTTCAAGGACGAATTGCATCTGCTTTTCACTGTTGATATCGAAGAGGCTCTACTCGAAAAGTTAAATCTAACAGATAAGGATATTAAAATGTCTTCTGTCTTCGAAATTGATTTAAAAGGTAAAAATCCAAACGACTTTAGAGGTTCAGTTTCTGTAAATCAGTTCGTATTTGAAGAAGGTTCAAAAAAAGTAGAAGTTCCAGAGCTTAATATACAAATAACGAGATCGGCAGCTTTTGATGAGTTCATTGTAACAAGTGATTTAGTAAATGCCAATATCAAAGGAAAGTTAGATGTAACAAATATTGCTTCCCATATGGCAAAAAAGGGGAATTCGCTATTTCCAGGATTTTTCAAAAATTATGCATTCAAACCAATTCCCGAAAACGACAAGAATAATTTCGAATATTCTATTTCTTTGAGTAATACGAATAACGTTTTTGCTATTTTCTATCCTGAATTAACTATTGGTGACGGAACTAAAATTAATGGCCATTATTACGGAAATACGTTTGACGTAGATTTAAACTTGAATTCTCCAAAAATTACATTTCAAGACTTAAAATTTGAAAATGTCATTTCAAAAAATACATTTGACGCTAACGATGCCTCAAGCTCCTTTATCATTGGGAAGTTAACGTTCAAGGACTCTATTCATTTTGACCAAGTAGAATTGACGGCACAACGAATTGACGATCAGATTTCTTCCAATTTAATATGGGATCCAGACAGTCCAACAGCATCCTCAATTCATTGGGAAACTGAAGTGAAAGATTTGACGCATTATAGCTTTGTTCTAGATCCTTCTTATTTTTCAATTCAAGATTTTAAATGGGAAATCGCAAATCAATCGAAGTTCCAAATTCACAACGATACCATTGAGGTAAACAAATTTAAACTATTGCGTGGTGAGCAATCGATTTATTTAAATGGTGCATTTTCCAAAAATGATTCTCAAAAATTAAATTTTGATATCAAAAAACTTGATTTGGGGGAGATTTCTACATTTTTCTCCGATATCCCACTAGCAGGAATACTGAACATGGAAGGTACAATTTCAAATGCATTCTATAACCTTCAATATTTTGGAGACGCAAAAATCAAGGATTTATACGTTAAGGATTACCAAGTTGGGAATGTGTCAGTGAGCTCTAAGTGGAATAAGGCTATAGAGAGTATTGTTTTAGATGGAAATCTTTTGTTTAAGAACCAAGAAACATTTGATTTTACGGGAAACTACTTCCCATTAAGAAAAGACGAAAATCTTGACTTTAATTTATTCTTCAACTACACAGACATTCAATTTGCGAATGCCTTTATGGCTCCTGATGTACTTTCTGAAATAAAGGGCTTGCTTTATGGGACTTTAAAAGTTAAAGGTTCAATTGACGAGCCCAAACTAAACGGTTCCGTTAAGCTTGTTGCTGCATCGGCAAAACTAGATATTACCGGAGCACATTATGGAATTGATGGAGAAATAGAAGTTGATGAAGATGGTTTCTATATTAACGGCATCCCCATTTATGATGAAGATGGAAATGCAGGAAGTGTCGTTGGGTCTATCTATCATGATAATTTTAAAGATTTTAATTTTGACTTACAGTTTGACTTAGAGGATGATGCCGTAAATCGTGATCCGCTTAATCCATGGAAAGTACTACCGCTAGATCGCTTTTTAGTAATGAATACAGCATATCGAAATGGTGATGTTTACTACGGAAAAGGTTATGCTACTGGCACAGTAAATATTTTTGGTTACAGCGACAACATTGAAATCACTGTAAATTTGGAAACCCAAAAAGGTACAAAGATTAATATCCCAATGTATGGAGTTGGTGAAATTGATGACAAGGATAATTTTATCGTTTTTCTTGATAAGGACAGTACGATTAAAAGCCTTGAACCTAAAATTGACTTTACTGGTGTTGAGCTAGAACTAAACTTCAAAATCACCCCTGAAGCTGAAGTGAAAATTATTTTCAACGAGGACTTAGGAGACATTATTACTGCTCGAGGAAGAGGTGATATGGCGATTCGCTTAAATAATTTGGGAGATGTAACGATGAATGGCGTTTATTCCGTAACCAAAGGAGCCTATGACTTTGCCATGGGGATAATAAAACAGAAATTTTACATCGAAGAAGGAGGAAGTGTCAGCTGGACAGGCGACCCATACGATGCTGTTTTAAACCTAAAAACATACTATAAAGTAAATGCAAATATATCTGCTGTGACGGGTGATAATTTTACATCAGGAGCATCGCATCAAGAAATCCTTTGTTACCTAGAACTGCATGAATCTTTGCTAAAACCAACTATCAATTTCAATATTGAAGCACCTCGCGCAAGTGAAGCCGAAAAATCGATTCTTACACGAATTAATAATGATCCAGACGAATTAAATAGACAATTCTTCTCACTGTTGTTATGGAAAAGCTTTCAACCATTAGCGGGACAAAATGGAAATACGAGTAGCGCAGCATTGGACCTAGTATCCAATCAGATTAATGCGTTATTGGCGAAGGTCTCGACCGATTATAAGTTGAATGTAAATATGAATTCAGATCAACTATCTGGCAATGACAGTTACGAATTTGGTGTTTCAAAAGGATTTTTAGATGACCGTTTAATCCTGTCTGGTAGTTTTGGTGTTGAAAATCAAAAAGCAGATGAAACGAGTCAAAGCTCGCTAATTGGTGATGTAAATTTGGAATATTTATTGAATCAAACTGGTACGTTTAGAATTAATATATTTAATATGTCAAATGATCAGTCTACTATTCAAACTGCAAAGCAAGGTAACTTCACGCAAGGAGTTGGTCTTTATTACAAAGAAGATTTTAGAACAATTCATGACTTCAAAGCAGTTCAATATTTCCTTGATGTTTTCCGAAAGAAAAAGAACAAGCGTTATCCAATTAAACGAAAACGAAAACAAGTTCCTGTTCCAAAATCTTCATTGCCAAAGGACGGAAAACTAGAAGAGTAAAAGTATAGCTATTCCTTTTTTTAAAATACAACACGTAGGTGAATTTTATTTCATTTCGAACCAACATTAAATAATGTTATTATCTTCGCAATGAAGCCAAAAAATGATATTTCGATGAAAAAAGTATTGATCGCTAATCGAGGAGAAATTGCACGTAGAGTAATTAGGACGTTGAAAAAAATGGACATTAAAAGTGTTGCCGTATATTCTGATGCTGATGCAAATTCGCCACATGTATTAGAAGCCGACGAGGCTGTGTATGTTGGAGAAAGTCCATCGTCTGAAAGCTATTTAAAACAAGACGTCATTTTGGATTATTGTAAAAAACTAGGGGTAGATGGCATTCACCCAGGGTATGGTTTCTTATCTGAAAATGCTGAATTTGCTCGAAAAGTGAAAGATGCAGGAATTACGTTTATTGGACCATCTCCCGAAGCAATGGAAGTCATGGGTGATAAATTGAGTGCAAAACAAGCGGTAAAGGATTTTGGCGTTCCATTAGTTCCTGGTATCGACAGAGCAATTTCGGATGTTGCTGAAGCGAAAGCTATTGCTGAACAGATTGGTTATCCTGTACTTATTAAAGCTTCTGCCGGCGGCGGTGGAAAAGGAATGCGTCTAGTTGAACATGCTGAAGAGTTAGAATCTCAAATGAAACTTGCTCAAAACGAAGCTCGTTCATCTTTCGGTAACGACGCTTGCTTTGTAGAAAAATTTGTAACGAAACCAAGGCATATTGAAATTCAGGTTTTTGCAGATAATCAAGGGAATACTGTTTATTTATTTGAACGAGAGTGTTCCATTCAACGTCGTCACCAAAAAGTAATTGAAGAAGCTCCAAGTGCGGCGTTAACTCCTGAACTTAGAAAAGAGATGGGTGAAGCAGCAGTAAAAGTATGTAAAGCATGTAATTATTCGGGAGCTGGTACAGTTGAATTCTTAATAGATGCAGATTTGAAATTCTATTTCCTAGAGATGAACACTCGACTGCAAGTGGAACATCCTGTTACTGAAGAAATTACAGGACTTGATTTAGTTGAATGGCAAATTCGTGTGGCTCGAGGTGAAAATTTACCTTTGAAACAGGAAGAATTAAAAATCAACGGACACGCTATTGAAGTCCGCGTTTATGCAGAAGATACTTTAAATGGATTCACGCCGGATATCGGAAACCTAAAACGCTACCGAGTGCCTTCAGGAGAAAGTGTGCGCGTTGACGATGCATTTACCGAAGGAATGGACATTCCTATTTATTATGATCCAATGATTGCAAAATTAGTTGTTTGGGGTAAAGATCGAAAATCAGCTATCCGCAGAACTATAAAAGCTATTGATGAGTACCAAATTTCTGGTTTGAAAACAACACTTGACTTTGGGAAATACGTATTGAAACACGAAGCCTTTGTTTCTGGTAACTTTGACACTAATTTCGTAAAGCACTATTTTGAAGATCCAAAAGTGATGTACACAGAAATGCAAGAAGAAGCTGAAGTACTAACCCACGGAATTAATCAAATTTGGGATGCAATTGTTGAAGAAGCGAATAAAGAATTTGCTTCGAAAGAAATCGATAGTAATTGGAGAAACAGTCGCTCTAATTAATAATTAGCTTCAATTGCTTAGTACTGTTTTCACCTTTACACGTAAAAAATACGTGTCTGAATTTATTCCATCTTAATTTACAGCCACATAAACATATGGTCGTTCCAATGAAACTTTTAACGGAGTTAACCCAGAAATAAATCCTGGAATTTCAATCGATGGCAAAATTAAGATATAAAAAAAACATAGAATACAACAAAAAAATCAACTGGAAATCACCATAATCCACTTTTTTCTTTCTAGCATTGATTTCTACAACTTAATTCAATTGAATAACTTCTTCTTTTAAGTAAAATTTGAAATTAAGGGAATTCTATCCTTGAAACTTCAATAAATCCTATTAATTTTACGATACAAATTTCAGGAAAAATGAATTTACACGAATATCAAGGGAAATCAATTTTAAAAAGTTTTGGTGTTGCTATCCAAGAAGGGAGAGTAATAGACAAGGTTGAAGATGCACTTAGCGCTGCAAAAGAATTAACTGCTGAAACTGGAACTGAATGGTTCGTAGTTAAAGCACAGATTCATGCTGGTGGTCGTGGTAAAGGTCTTGTTGAAGAAACAGGTTCTCACGGTGTTGTTTTGGCAAAAGGAATTGATCAATTAGAAGAAAAAGTAAAGGGAATTCTTGGAGGTCACCTTGAAACTGCTCAAACAAATGGCGTTGCTAAAAAAGTAAATAAAGTTTTAATTGCTCAGGATGTATATTATCCAGGAGAAACTGAGACTTCTGAATTTTACATGTCTGTATTATTGGACCGTGATGCGGGAAGAAATACAATTGTATATTCAACAGAAGGTGGAATGGATATCGAGCATGTTGCTGAGCATACGCCACACTTAATACATAAAGAAATTATTGATCCACGTGTTGGAATTCAAGGTTTTCAAGCACGTAAAATTGCTTTCAATCTTGGACTTTCTGGTCAAGCGTTTAAGGAAATGACAAAGTTTGTCGCTCAACTTTATGCAGCTTACGAAGGATGCGATGCTTCTATGTTTGAAATCAATCCAGTATTGAAAACTTCAGACAATAAAATTATCGCGGTTGATGCAAAAGTAACTTTAGATGCGAATGCATTATTTAAGCATGCGGATTATGCTGCAATGCGCGATAAAACAGAAGAAGACCCAACTGAGGTTGAAGCTGATGAGGCAGGGTTAAACTTTGTTAAACTGGATGGAAACGTTGGTTGCATGGTAAATGGAGCAGGACTAGCAATGGCAACAATGGATATTATTAAGTTATCAGGTGGAAATCCAGCTAACTTCTTAGACGTTGGAGGAACTGCAGATGCTGAGCGTGTTTCTAAAGCTTTCAACATTATCTTAAAAGATCCAAATGTAAAAGCAATTTTGATTAACATCTTTGGTGGTATCGTTCGTTGTGACCGTGTTGCTCAAGGTGTTGTTGATGCCTACAAAAGCATCGGTACTTTCCCTGTTCCGTTAATTGTTCGTTTACAAGGTACAAATGCAGTAGAAGCTAAAAAATTGATTGATGATTCTGGATTAGATGTTCAATCTGTAGTTTTACTTCAAGAAGCTGCTGATAAAGTAAAAGAAGTATTAGCATAAGCTAAACGATTTATATGGAAGGCGTTCATTTATTATGAACGCCTTTTTTTGATTGAAACTTTGAAAATATTACATATCTCGATATCCTTCAAATAATATTAGTAGTGAACAAAACTCTATTTCAACGAAAATTAAATAAATTCACCCTAACATATCAGAACTCATTTCTTCAGAATCCACTATCTTTGTAACAATGAATTTTTTAACTCGAAATATGATTATCTATAAAACGCCTGAGGAAATTGAAATTATGCGTGAGGCTGCTCAAATTGTCAGTCGAACATTAGGGAAATGCGCTGAATTAATTGCCCCTGGCGTTACTCCTTTTGAGTTAGATAAAATGGCAGAGGAATACATTCTTTCGCAAAACGCAGTTCCTGGTTTTAAAGGTTTATACGACTGTCCAAGTACATTGTTGATTTCAGTTAATGAACAAGTGGTACATGGTTTACCAACGGACCGAGCTTTTGAGGAAGGCGACATCGTATCTGTCGATTGCGGTTCCGTTTACAAAGGTTATTATGGCGATCACGCTTATACCTTCCAGGTAGGAGAAGTTTCAGCTGAAAAGAAAAAATTATTAGAAGTTACTTACGAATGTTTAATGCTTGGTATTGCTGAGGCAAAAGCTGGAAATCGAATTGGTGACATTGGATTTGCAATTCAGCAGCATGCAGAAAAACACGGTTATGGCGTCGTAAGAGACTTAGTTGGTCACGGATTGGGGAAAACCTTACACGAAGACCCTCAAGTTCCAAATTACGGAAGACGAGGAAAAGGAAAGAAAATTGAGAATGGCTTGACCATTGCGATTGAACCAATGATTAACATGGGAACAGAAAAAGTCGTTCAATTGGACGATAACTGGACGATTGTTACTGAGGACGGAATGCCAAGTGCACATTTTGAACACGATATTGCCGTAGTAAATGGTCAACCTGAAATACTCTCAACATTCAAGTATATAGAAGAAGCGTTGGCTAAAAAGAAATGACAAAAGAAGTTAGAGTCCTTTTCTTAACAGCATTAACACTTGCAGTTTATGCTGTCAGCATTTATTTGAATCAAGGTGCACTTATTTTTCCATTCCCACTTAACGAACTGATTTTATTAGTAGTTGCAATTCAATTCGCTTTTTGGCATCATAAAAATCGAATTCCAATATTGTACATCCTCGGTATTTCGTTGTTCGGTTTTTTAGGGAATGAAGTTTATTGGTCCTTTATATTAGTTGATCAAAAAATGTATACCTTTTCCGCATTACCGATAACTGACATTTTTAAACTATTAAGTGCCTTATGTATAGTTGGTTTCTGCGTTTATACATTGTTGGCTCAGAAAAATCTAATGGCTCGCTTCTGTTCTATTATTTTTATTGTAATGTACATTAGTTCAATTACTTATTTACCATCATACTTTTCTTTTTACGGACTGATATTAATGACCGTTGGACTATTTATTCAATCAGTACATCGACCATTTCATTTGTTTTGGATGTTGCTGCTACTCTTAGAATCAACGAAGTATCTAACACTACTCTTAAATAATTAATATTTGTATTATTTTTCCTCTTAAAATGTTGTAGAGTACACTTGAAATTACTAATTTCGGCGTCCGATAGCTCATTTAGAGAAATCAATTTAGGAGAGATGCCTGAGTGGCCGAAAGGACTTGTTTGCTAAATAAGCGTACCTCACAAGGGTACCCAGGGTTCGAATCCCTGTCTCTCCGCACAAAGATAAAGCCAAGTGAATAATCACTTGGCTTTTTTTATTGAAATAAATAGAAATTCACTTCGAGCTTGAAATTTGATTCAATCCTTAACTACCTAATTAAAAAACAGTTGACATACTATTCAAATTATTCGCTGTTTTTTTCACTTTCAGTCATTGTACAATTAAATATTATTGTTAGCTTTGCACTCGCTTTAGAAAGGTAACGTCCTTTTAAATAGCTTGAAATACCAATACAAATTACGCTCGGGGTGTAGCGTAGCCCGGTCATCGCGCCTGCTTTGGGAGCAGGAGGTCGCAGGTTCGAATCCTGCCACCCCGACAAAGGGATGAGAAATCATCCCTTTTTTTTTACACTTTTTTAAATAAAGTGGTTGCTACAATGGGCTCGTAGCTCAGCTGGATAGAGCACCTCCCTTCTAAGGAGGCGGTCACAGGTTCGAATCCTGTCGGGCTCACTTTTTAATAACCCAATTGATTGATATACAGTTGATTGGGTTTTTTTTGTTTCCCGACATATTCCCGACAACGTTTAAAAAAGATAATATTTTCGGTTTATTCTTATTAATTAAATTTGAAGTCTGTACAATGAAAATGACACTCGTTTATTTCTTCCGATATTCATAGTTGAATCAATTGGTAAATGGTTTAAAATGTTGTTTAAATGGATAAACGAATTGTAAAACAAATTTGAAGTGGGCTTTAACTTCTTCCATTTGTGTACTTTTAAAAATAATGAAGAAAAACCATGAAATAATATCATTAAAAATATGTACAGCCACCTAACTTTTCCTGAATATGTAATAACAATTCTTAATAAATCTATTGAAGACTTTCAGCCTGGATATATGGAAAGGTTTAAATCTTACGATGGATTCAACACAGCTT